>JBOHHM010000031.1:0-5453 GCA_050725495.1 Burkholderiaceae bacterium
TTCAGCAGCGTGCCCTCGCACTGATCCAGCAAATCAAGGCGTAGGCAGCAGCCGGAACCCCGAGTTCAAGCTAAGTGCTTGATGGATATGGGAAAACTCGCTTGGGAGGGGGAGGAACTTCAGCCTAGGCGGGCGGCCTAGGGATAACGCCGTTGGACCCGGCCCGGCGAAGCCCGGATACTCGGGCTCACCATGAGCGCCACAAAGAACAACCGAGACCCGGGGCCGGGAGGCATCCATTTTTTTGGCCAAACCGAACAGGACACCGCATTGGCGCGCCAGGGCTTGCTGGCCCAGTTGGCAAACCTGAACCTGGACCAGCATGTGGAGGCGACCGTTGGGCTGGAGGCCGGCATCCATTGCCTGCGCTTTCAGCTGCGCGTCGAGTTGGCCCGGCAATGGGCACCGGGGCATGACACGACCGAGCTGTGCCACGCCCTCGGCCTCGAACCCCAGGCCCGGCCCGCCGATCTGGAGCGCGAAATCCTGCTGGCCATGCTGCTGGGGCCGGTGGCGTTCCATTTTCCCAGCCATGCCGAACTGGCGTCGGCCGTGCGCATACGCCAAAACATCGTCGAGGCCGCGCGCAAGACCACGCTGGCCTTCCATACCCAGGCGGCGGAGCGCCCCGAAGACTGCTGGGCCTATCACGAGGACTGCGGCTTCACCGTGCTGCCGGGGCGGCCTCTGGTCACGGCCTTGCAAAAGGCCACGCAGCCTGAAAGTTCGGGCAAGCTCTATTCGTTTTCCTGCTACCGCGCGACCGAGTATGTGATCCTGCTGGGCATCGCGCAGGAGTTGCAGGGCTGCAACCCCGGCCTGGCGCGCCGGTTGCAGCGGCAGTGGGAGACGCGGGCCATCATGTCGGGGCGCTTTCACGATGTGTTTTTGCGCGAGTACGGCTCGATGAGCGAACCGCTACCGCCCAGGTACTATGTGCCCGGCGACCGACTCTGGTTTCGCAACCCCGACGCCCATTCATCCGACGTTGCGGGTTACGAAGGCTCATGGGTGTTCTACCTCGGCGCCGGACTGTTCAGCAACTTCTGGAAGCGCGACCAGCCCTACACGCTGACGGCAAAGTGCGTGGAGCTGTTTCACTGGCGCCACGCGACCTACCGCGATGCGGCCGGCGAACTGCAAATCGACGAGAGCGTCGTGGAAGAGCGCGTCCAGGCCTCGCTGCAGGACCCGGCCGAGGTCGAGCACATTCTGGCGAGCATGCTGCGCTACCGCGAACCCAAGGGCGTTTACGCGGACGGCGGCTGCATCGACAGCTCGCGCGAATACCCGCGCTGGGTTCACCCTGACACGGCCGACCTGGTGCTGCCCTGCGCTTGAAACCTTGCTGCGGGCCTCAGCCCGGCAGCAGCGGCAGATCGGCTTTTTTGAGCGTTCTGAGCACAAAGCTCGATTTGCTGTGGCGTATGCCCTTGATCTTGTAGAGCCGCTCGCGCAGCAGGCGCTCGTAGTCCTTGGTGTCGCGCACGGCGACGCGCAGCAGGTAGTCGTACTCGCCCGAGACCAGGTAGGCCTCGATCACCTCGGGAATATTGGCCAGGGTCTCGCCGAATTTTTCCAGCGTGTTGTCCGAATGGCTGTCGAGCGTGACCTGCACCAGCACGGTGTCGCCCAGGCCCAGCGCCTGCGCATTCAGGCGCACCGTGTAGCCCTCGATCACGCCGGCCTCTTCCATCTTCTTGATCCGGCCCCAGCACGGCGACGGGCTCAGTCCCACCGCCTGCCCAATTTCTTGCAGGCTGGCCCGCGCATTGGCCTGCAGCACCTTGAGGATTTTTCGATCCAGCGTGTCCATAAGAACAATTTACCTTATTTTTAATAAATTGCAGATTGTTTTTCTGGATTTATTGGTAGCCGTCGATAAATAAAAAAACTATTCCAGAGCTTTTGCGTGATACTTTCTGCACTGCCAAGGCGCTTACCGGTGCATGCGGCACGACTGATGTCCAAGCGGGTTACCGCCCGCTTGGACCTTGGATCCGGGGTCAGTGGAGCGCAAAGGCCCGGGGGCGCACCGCCCACGCCTGGCGCCGACCGCGCTACAGGGTCGGCTGCGCCACCAACGTATCGGGCGGCAACTGCCCGATCTCGGCCAGCAGCTGCGCCAGCGCCTGGCCGGCCGCCTCAATCACCTCACGCCCCTTGTCGGCCGTGGCCCGGGCCGCGTTGCCGGCGGCGCCCTGGGGGTTGTAGTCCTGCATCTGCCAACCGAGTTTGGCGCTCCTGCCATTGCCCAGGATGGCGAAGCGCTCGGCGCGGTCTTGCGAGCTGGAGTGGAAGTCCTGCGCCTGCGCCATGTCCACCGTGGCAGGCCGCAGGGCCAGCATCATCGAGGTCTCGATCTCACCGGCGTGGATGCCGAAGCGGTGTTCTTCCGCGCTGAACAGCGCCTCCACGGCGTCGCCCAGCGGCAGGTTGAACCAGTTGACGCTGTAGACCAGCAGGTCGAGCCGGGCGCGCAGGTCGCGCGCCACGAGGTCCATCACGCCGACCTGGCCGCCGTGCGAATTGAACAGCACCAGCTTCTTGATGCCGGCGCGCGCCACCGACTCGCCGATCTCGGTCCACAGCCGGATCACCGTGTCGGCCTTGAGCGTCAGCGTGCCTGGAAAACGCAGATGCTCCGGGCTCAGGCCCACGGCCTGGGTCGGCAGGAACAGCACCTGCAGGTCAGCCGGCAGATGCGGCAACGCAGCCGCGACCACCCCGTCCACCAGCGTGCTGTCCACACTCAGCGGCAGATGCGGCCCATGCTGCTCAGTGGCCGCCACCGGCAGCACGGCGATGGTGTTAGCGGCAGCACCCGTGGACTGCAGTTGCGCGAAGTCGCGGGTGCTGAGGTCGGCCCAGTATCTGGATTGCAGTGTCATGCCCGCCATCTTAGGGCTGTCGTGGCAGCTTGTCAGTGCGGCGAGGGCGGGCTGACGCTGCACGGCCGGGCGCCGCTGGCGCCACGCCTGCGGCGCGCTCCCGCTGTGCCGGTATTCCAGGCGTGTAAGTCACCTTGAAAACGGCGAGAAGCTGCCAATACTTAAGCCGCTTGTGACTTGGAACAGCGTCCCCGCTGCCCTATTGGGGCGACGGCAGCGATGTCACGGAGCCAAGAACATGTCGCCCCTCTACGGAGGTTAGCCGGCTCTGGCGCCAGAGGCCAAAGTCTAGCGACAGGGGCACAACGATGAAACTAGTAGGTGATGTATGAAAATGCTACTCACGGTCGAATTCCCTCATGAGCCCTTCAACTCCCTTGTCAGAGGCGGGAAGGCGGGCGAGATCATTGGGCGCATTCTGGAAGCGATCAAGCCGGAGGCGGTGTACTTTACTGAGCAAGACGGAACGCGTTGTGGGATCTTCCTGATCAACGTACAAAATCCATCCGACGTTCCCGCTTTTGCGGAGCCCTTCTTTCTCAACTTCCAGGCCAACTGCAAGTTCCGCATTGTGATGAGCCCGGAGGATTTGGAAAAGGCGGGTCTGGACGCACTCGGGAAGAAGTGGGCGTGATGAGCGGTCGGTGAGATCGGTGGCGGACGGCCCCAAACCGCGCGCTGAACTCATTCCCCCCACCGTCCGGCATGCGGGTCCGCACCGGGCGGTCCGTCAACAGGCTGCACCAGCCTGTCCTCCATCGATCGAAGCGACATTCAGGTCAGAGCGCTCGAAGAAGGTGTTCCCTACCAAACTCTGATCGCCAGCGTACTGCACAAATACGTGACAGGCCGCCTGGCAGAGAAGCCGGAACGCATCACAGCTCGTTCAAGCGGACGCGCCAGCAAACGGCGCGCCGTTTGACTTCGCCATTCGGCGTCAGCAATCATTCAACCGCAGAGGAGATGGAGATGAAGAAAGCACTTGTCGTTCTTGCCGCATCGCTGATGTCCGCGCTTGCTCTGGCGCAGGACGGCGGACTGGTCACTCGACAGAGCAAGTACTCGGTCGCCGAAACGGCGGCGCGGTTGGATGCGGCCATCAAGTCAAGCGGCATCTACAAGGTCTTCTTCCGGCTTGACCATGCGGCCAATGCCGCCGAGGAGGCCGGCGTCAAGATTCCTCCATCGCAGCTCATCCTGTTTGGCAATCCAAAGGGTGGTGCGCCGCTGCTGCAGGCGTCAGCCACATTGGGCATCGATCTGCCCAATCGTGCCCTCATTTGGGAAGATGCATCGGGAAAGGTTTGGGTCACCTACAACGAGATCCGCACGCTGTTCAATCGGCACGGCATCAAGCGTACAAATGAGCAGATCAAGGCCATCGAATACCGCCAGAAGGCCCTCTTCGACAAGGCGGCAGACTGAGAAAGCCGTCGTCGTCCAGAGATGGCGCACACCCTCCATCGAGGTGACACCGGCAGGCTGCGTCGGGCGTCTGATTTGAACTCATCACGACATCATGAGCGTCGCGGTAGACAACCATGCGCCTTAGGCGTATAGTTGATAGATGCTCACCGTTGTCGAAACGCTCCTCTTTCAGCGTCAGTGGCCGCTGTACTGGACCGAGGAGGAACGCGGCGCCTTCGCCGCCTACATTGCTGAGCACCCCACTGCCGGAGATGTCGTGCCCGAGTCCGGTGGCATCCGCAAAGTGCGTTGGCGTCGAGCAGGTTCGGGCAAGTCCGGTGGGGTGCGCGTGATCTACTTCACTCGCACCCCAGAGGATGAAGTCGTCTTGCTCACGCTGTACGCGAAGTCCAAGACCGATAACCTGACCGGGCAAAAGTTGAAGGAGATCCGCCGTGCCCTCGAAGATTAAACCCCTCAGCCAGGCCGAGCTGGCCGCCTATGAAGCCAAGCGCGACCTTGCAGCCGAACTGCTGCAGTCGGTGCGCGAAATGAAGGCCGGTCAAGTTCACGTCGTTTCGTCCCCAGTGATAGAAGCGCGAAAGAAGACCGGCCTCTCCCAATCACAGTTCGCGGCACTCCTAGGTGTTTCCGTACGCACGCTGCAAGGGTGGGAACAAGGTCGCAAGCAGCCCAGCGGCGCCGCGCGCACTCTTCTCGCGATCGCCAGCACGAATCCGAAGGCATTGTTGGCGGTCGCTGGAAGGTAGCGCGCCGTGCAGATATTGCAAACGCAGACGGTCCATACGAACTCATTCATCGTCGGGAATGCCGGACGCGAACCTGCCACGGAGGTCGATCTGGTCTTCAGTTGGAAGCCTCTGTGTCTCAACATGTGGCCGCCCCGCCATTTCGAGCCATCCAGAGAAGGCGCAACGAGCGAGGCAGCTCAGGCCTTCAGCGCATGCAGCGCCGCGCGGACGATGGCTGCCGCATCCACGCCGAAGAACTGCCGCAGGAACAGGCACACAGTCGCGACCAGACCGTGAGTGACAGCGGTGCTGATTTTCACCACCGCTGCGAAAGTAGCCGCGACGGCTGCAGCCACGGCCTGCCGCTGCATTTCGCGGGCCTGGCGCTCGCAGGCCTGCCTCA
>JBOHHM010000032.1:0-5769 GCA_050725495.1 Burkholderiaceae bacterium
GGTGATCGTCGCGGGCCTGCGCGGCCTGAGCCGCGGGCAGGCCGTGGCATCGCCCCGGCCGCCAGCGCACCCGGCAGCGATGGCGGGCCTGGGCGCGCTGGTCGGACTGGGTTCGGCCTTGACCGGCACCGGCGGACCGGTGCTGCTGATTCCGCTGCTCATGCTCTGGCGCCGACCGCTGGTGCAGATCGTGGCGGCCGCCCAGGCGATCCAGTTGCCGGTCGCGGCCACGAGCAGCGCAGTGCACTGGTGGTCCGGCGCGCTGGACCTGCGACTGGGCGGCCTGATCGGCCTGGTGCTGCTGGTCGGCTCGGTCGCGGGCCAAAAGGCCGCGCAGCGCATCGACGCTCACCGGCTGCAGCGGCTGCTGGCCGGACTGCTGCTGGGCCTGGGCGCGTGGTTTGCCTGGCTGGCCTGGCGCTGATCCGAAACCATCGAAGCGAGTTATCCCATGAATCCGATGGATCCAGACCTGTTGTCCCGACCCGAGCTGCTGCTCCTGCCCGACTGGGTGATGCTGCCCGAGGGCCCGGTCAGCGACCAGGCGGTCGTGGTGTCCGCAGGGCGTTTTGCGATGGTGGGCTCGCCCGCCGAGGCCGTCGCGGCGTTTCCCCAGCTACAGCCGATCCGGCTGCCGCAGCGGCTGTTGATGCCAGGCTTCATCGACACGCACCACCATCTGACGCAATCGTTCGGCAAGGCACTCGCGTTCGGCGAGCCCTCCGAGATCTTCCGCCGCATCTGGGTGCCGCTGGAAGGCGCGCTCGATGCCCATGCCGCCCACCTCGCGGCCAAGCTGTCGGCACTGGAATCGCTGCGCGGCGGCTTCACCACCGTGGTCGACGCGGGCACGCGCTCCGAGGCCGGGCTCGACGCGGTCGCGACCGCGGCGCGCGAGGCCGGCATCCGCTGTGTGCTGGGCATGATCTGCAACGATGGCGCGAACACCGACGGCGATGCCGGCTTCGACCGCATCATCGGCGCAGCGCAGCAGCACCTGGCGCGCTATGAAACCGATGCGCTGGTCCACCCCTCGCTCGCGATCTCGATTCCCGAGGCGGCGACCGACCGCATGCTGAGGGCGGTCGCCTCGCTGACGCTGGAGGCCGGGCGCATGTTCCAGACCCATGTCAACGAGCACCTCGCCGCCGTCGAGCGCTCGCTGGTGGGCCGCGGTCTGCGGCCGCTCGAGCTGCTCCATGAGACGGGTGCGCTCAATGCGAGCACCCTGCTGGCGCACGCGACCTTGATGACGCCGTACGAGATCAACCTGCTGCGCGAGACCGGTGCAGCGGTCTGCTACAACCCGGTCGCCAGCCAGTGGAAGGGCAATGCGGTGCTGCATGCCGAGCAGCTCGATGCGCTGGATATCCCCTTCGGCCTGGGCACGGACGGCACACGCAGCGACGGCTTTCGCCTGATGGATGCGGCCGAAGCGACACAACGCCTCGCGTTTGGCCTGAGCGCTGGCGACTTCTCCTGCGGCGGAGGCTGGATGTGGCTCGACCACGCAACGCATCTGGGGGCGCAGGCGGCTGGCCTGGGAACGATCACCGGTGCGATCCAGCCTGGCTTGGCGGCCGACTTCCTGCTCGTTGACCTCGATGTGCCCGAAATGGTCCCGAGCTGGGACCTGAGCTGGGAGCTCGTGCGCCTGGCCAACCGCGACCAGATCGAGGCGGTGTTCGTCAACGGTGCGCTGCGGCTGTGGCGAGGCTGGCCGGTGGATTGGGACGCCCGCGCGCTGATGCGCGAAGTGGCGCGCATTGCGCGCGAGGACGTGGCCAAGGCGCCGATCCAGCGCGTCCATCCGCGCTCCAGCGAGCATCGCGAGCGCTGGGTGGCCAGGCGTCGGCGCTGAACGCCGGGCGAGCTTGCCTGCCGGGCTTGGAGCGGCCGGCGCTGCCACGGCTGCTCTGGGCGCACCACTACCATCGCTCCATGATCGCCCGCAAAACCCATCTCGACACCCTCGCCATCTCGCTGCTGCTGGCCTGCTGCCTGTTCTGGGGCCTGCAGCAAATCCTGATCAAGACCACCGTCGCTGAAGTGCCGCCCCTGTGGCAGGCCTCGCTGCGCTTTGTCGGTGCCACGCTGCTGCTGTGGCTCTGGTGCGTGGGACGCGGCATCCGGCTGTTCGAGCACGACGGCACATTGGGCGCCGGGCTGCTCGCGGGCCTGCTGTTCGCGGGCGAGTTCAGCTGCATCTACCTCGGCCTGCGCGACACCACGGCATCGCGTCTGACCGTGTTCGTCTACTGCGCGCCCTTTGTCGTCGCGCTGCTGCTGCCGCGCTGGGTACCGGTCGAACGGCTGAGCGCGCCGCAATGGCTGGGGCTCGTCATCGCCTTTGCGGCCGTGGCCTTGGCATTCAGCGAAGGCTTCGCGCAGACCACCAGCGCCCGGCAGCTGCGCGGCGACGCGCTGGCACTGGCCGCCGGCGTGCTCTGGGGCCTGACCACGCTGGTGCTCCGCAGCAGCCGCCTGGGGCAAGCCAAAGCCGAAAAAACGCTGTTCTACCAGGTCGCCGTGACGGCCCTGGTCGCACCCCTGCTGTCGCTGGCGCTGGGCGAGCCCTGGTCGCTGCGCTACTCGCCCTATGCCTGGACCTCGCTCGCGCTGCAGACCGCGATCGGCGCCTTTGCCAGCTACCTCACCTGGATGTGGCTGCTGCGGCATTACCCGGCCACGCAGCTGTCGTCCTTCACCTTTCTGACGCCGCTGTTCGCGCTGGTGCTGGGCGTGGCCCTGCTGGGCGAGCCGCTGACGCTGCAGCTGGGGCTCGCGCTGTGCGGTGTGACGGCCGGCATTGTGCTGGTGAGCCGCAAGCCGGCGGGGTGATTCGTAGTATCCACAGCGCGGGGCCGTCTTGTACTGTTTAGAGTTTCTGTGTTCAAGGAGACCCCGTTTATGCAATCGTCTGAAACCACTCGCCGCCAGTGGCTGCAACAAGGCGCCGCCCTGGCCCTGGGCAGCACCGTCCTGAATTCTTCCTGGGCGCAGGGCGCCTGGCCGACCAAGCCGCTGCGCCTGGTGGTTCCCTTTGCACCGGGCGGCAGCTCGGAAATCGTCGCGCGCTCGGTCGCCGGCGAGATGGCCAAGACCATAGGGCAGAACGTGTTTGTGGACAACAAGCCCGGCGCCGCCGGCAACATTGCCATGCAGGAAGTGGCGAACTCGGAAGATGGCCACACGCTGATCCTCGGCCACATCGGCACGCTGGCGGTGAACCCCTACATCTTCCCCAAGCTGCCTTATGACGCCGCGAAGGACTTCGTGCCGGTGATGCTGCTGTCCAAGGTGCCCAGCCTGTATGTGGTGCACCCGGACGTGCCGGCCAACAACCTCAAAGAGTTCGTG
Source organism: Burkholderiaceae bacterium (assembly GCA_050725495.1). GTDB lineage: Bacteria > Pseudomonadota > Gammaproteobacteria > Burkholderiales > Burkholderiaceae_C > JBOHHM01. Next base: position 3,361 of record JBOHHM010000032.1, read on the forward strand.
GCCTACGCCAAAAAGAATCCGGGCCAGCTCAACTACGGTTCGGCCGGCAACGGCAGTGCCGGCCACCTGGCGTTCGAGTACCTGAAGATGGCGACCGAGACCTTTGTGGTCCATGTGCCCTACCGCGGCACCGGCCCGATGCTGACCGACCTGATGTCGGGCCGCTTGCAGGCGGCCTCGGTCGGCGCGCCGGCGCTGCTGCAGTTCATCAAGGCCGGCCGGCTGCGCTGCATTGCCACCGGCACCACTCAGCGCCTGCCGCAACTGCCCGAGGTGCCGACCGTGGCCGAACAGGGCTACAAGGGCTTCGAGATGACGCAGTGGTACGGCCTGCTGGCGCCGTCCAAATGGCCCAGGGCCAACGTGGCCAAGCTCGAAGCCGAGGCCATCAAGGCGGCGCGCAGCAGCATTGTCAAGGAAAAGCTGGCGGCCGACACGGCCCTGGCCGTGGGCAGCACGGCCGCCGAGTTCGAGGCCTTCATCAAGGCCGAGCAGGCGCGCTGGAAGCCGGTGATCGCGCGGGCCCAGATCAAGCCCGAAGGCGTGTGAGGTTCAGGCCCGCCGCGCGCTGTGGCGCTCGGCAAAGTCCACGTACCAGCCCAGGCAGCCGGGGTTGGCCATGGCGTCCTGGTTCACCACCTTCTCCAGCGGCTGGCCGAGCAGCAGCTTCTTGATCGGCAGTTCCTGCTTCTTGCCCGAGAGCGTGCGCGGGATCTCGGGGACCTGGAAGATGTCGTTGGGCACGAAGCGCGGCGACAGGGCGGTCTTGATCGCGTTGTTGATCTTCGCGCGCAGGCCGTCGTCCAGCGTCAGGCCTTCGCGCAGCACCACGAACAGCGGCATATAGCTTTCGCGGCCCAGGTATTCGAGGTCCACGACCATCGAGTCCAGCACCTCGGGCAGGGCCTCGACCGCGCTGTAGAGCTCGCTCGTGCCCATGCGCAGGCCGTGGCGGTTGATCGTGGCATCGCTGCGGCCGTAGATGATGCAGCCCCCAGTCGGTGTGATCTTGAGCCAGTCGCCATGGCGCCAGACGTTGGGGTACATGTCGAAATAGCTCGAGAGGTAGCGCGGACCGGGTTCGGCGCCGGGCCGCCCCAAGCCGGACCCGAACCCCCTCGGGGGGTGGGCGGCTTCGCCGCCCGGGGGCTCCGTCACACCCTCGTCGCCCCAGAAAAACAGCGGCATCGAGGGGATGGGCTGGGTGCAGACCAGCTCGCCGACCTCGCCCACCACCGGCTGGCCCTGCTCGTTCCAGGCCTCGACCGCGCAGCCGAGCAGGCGGCACTGCATCTCGCCGGGCACGAGCGGCAGCTCGCGGTTGCCGCCGATGAAGGCGCCCGCAAAATCGGTGCCGCCCGAAATGTTGCACCACCAGATGTCGGGCCTGCCGATCCGGGCGAACTGTTCGGTGCCCCAGCGCTGCGCTTCCTCGCTCAGCGGCGAGCCGGTGGTGCCGAGCGCGCGCACTTTGGACAGGTCGCCGCATTGGGAAAGATCGACACCGGCCTTCATGCAGTTGGCAAAGAAGGCCGCGCCGGCGCCGAAGAAGGTGGCGCCCACTTCCGAGGCGAAGCGCCACAGCGTGGTCCAGTCGGGCTTGTCTTTGGAGCCGCCCGGGTTGCCGTCGTAGATGCAGCAGGTCGTGCCGTTGAGCAGGCCGCTGAGCTGCGCGTTCCACATGACCCAGCCGGTGGAGCTGTACCAGTGGAAGCGCTCGCCCCAGCTGTTGGGCTCGTAGCTGCAGCCCACATCGTTGTGCAAGGTCTTGAGCGCCAGCGCGACGATGACCGTGCCGCCGTGACCATGCACGATGGGTTTGGGCAGGCCGGTCGTGCCGCTGGAGTAGACGATCCACAGCGGATGGTCGAACGGCAGCCAGAGCGGCTCAAACGCTGTCGTCTCGGCATCATTTCGGGCTGTAGCCCCCACAAAATCAGCGCAATCCGCTATCGAAACCGTAGCATCGAGATTGCCATGCACGATCACATGCTGGACGCTGGGCAGGGCGGCGCGCAGCTCGGCCAGCACGCCCTGGCGGTCGAAGTCGCGCCCGCCGTAGCTCACGCCATCGCAGGCGATCAGCACCTTGGGCTCGATCTGTTTGAGCCGGTCGAGCACCGCGTTCGTCCCCATGTCGGGCGCGCAAATGCTCCAGACGCCGCCGATGCTGACCGTCGCGAGGAAAGCCACCATGGCCTCGGGAATATTGGGCAGGTAGGCCGCGACGCGGTCGCCAGGCTGCACGCCCTGGGCCTTGAGGTGCAGGGCCAGCGAGGCCACCTGGCGCCGCAGTTCGGGCCAGCTCAACTCCCGGAGCTGGCCTTTTTCATTGCAGCTGATGAGGGCCGCAAAGCCCGCTGCGTGGGCCGGGCCCACGTGGCGGAACACCTGCTGCGCGTAGTTGAA
>JBOHHM010000033.1:0-5115 GCA_050725495.1 Burkholderiaceae bacterium
GTCTACGCCCGTGCTTTTTCTTCAAACTATCAAAACCATAGCTTCCAGCGCTTGATAGGCAAGCGCTGGAGGCCATTTTTATCAATAAGACTTGGGCAGGCCCAGCTTGCGCTCCGCGATGTTCGAAAGGATGAGCTGCGGCGTGACGGGCGCGATATAGCCGATCCAGGCTTCGCGCATGAAGCGCTCCACGTGGTATTCCTTCGCGTAGCCAAAGCCGCCGTGCGTGAGGATCGAGGTCTGGCAGGCGTTCATGCACGCCTCAGACGCCAGCAGCTTCGCCGCGTTGGCTTCGGAGCCGCAGGACTCACCCTTATCGTACAGGCTGGCCGCAGCGAAGATCATGTGGTTGGCCGCCTCCAGCTCGGCCCAACTGCGCGCCAGCGGATGCTGCACGCCCTGGTTCTTGCCGATGGGGCGGCCGAACACGATGCGCTCCTTGGCGTATTGCGTGGCCAGCTTGAGCACGGCACGACCGATGCCGACCTGCTCGACGGCAACCAGCACGCGCTCGGCGTTCATACCGTGGAAGATGTAGGACAAGCCCTTGCCCTCCTCGCCGATCAGCGAGTCCTTCGACACCGGCAGGTTGTCGATGAACATCTCGTTGGTGTCCACCGCCGCACGGCCCAGCTTGTCGATCTCCCGAATGTCGACATATTTGCGGTCGAGCTTGGTGTAGAACAGGCTCAACCCCTCGCTGTGCTTCTTGACCTCCTCGATCGGCGTGGTGCGCGCGAGGATCAGCATGTGGTCGGCGACCTGCGCGGTCGAGATGAAGACCTTCTTACCCGAGATGAGGTAGTCGCCATTGGGCTGTTTCTTGGCCGTCACCTTGAGCTTGGTGGTGTCCAGGCCCGTGTCGGGTTCGGTGACCGCGAAGCACGCCTTGTTCTCGCCGCGGGCGAAGGGCGGCAGCCAGCGCTTCTTCTGCTCTTCTGTGCCGAAATGCACCACCGGCTGCAGGCCAAAGATGTTCATGTGGATGGTGGACGCCGCCGCCTGGCCGCCGCACTCTGCCACAGTGCGCATGAACAGCGCCGCCTCCGTCACGCCCAGGTTCGCGCCGCCCACGTCCTCGGGCATGCAGATGCCCAGCCAGCCGCCGCTGGCGACGGCGGCGAAGAACTCGTGCGGAAACTCATGTTTCTTGTCCTTGTTGCGCCAGTATTCGAGCGGGAAGTCCTTGCAGATCTGCTCCGCAGCATCAACGATCGCCTGCTGGTCGGCGCTGAGTTGGTAGTCCATGGCTGGTCTCCTTATGCCTTGTCAGCGGGCTTGAGCATCATGAGGCCCGTGCGCACGGCGGTGCAGACGATCTCGTCGCGCTGGTTCTTGGCCACGTGCTTGAAGGTGACGATGCCCGAGTCCTTGCGGCTCTTGGAGATGCGGGTCTCCAGGATCTCAGTCTCGACGCGGATGGTGTCGCCGTGGAAGGTGGGCTTGGGGAAGGCGATTTCGCCAAATCCCAGGTTGCCCAGCGTGGTGCCCAGCGTGGTTTCGTACACCGTGATGCCGGCCACCAGCGCCAGCAGGAACATGCTGTTGACCAGGCGCTGGCCGTAGAAGGTGTTCTTGCTGTACTCGGCGTCGATGTGCAGCGGTGCGCAGTTGTACGTCATGGCCGAGAACAGCACGTTGTCGGTCTCGGTCACGGTGCGGCGGATGGCGTGGTCGATCACCATTCCGGGCTTGAATTCTTCAAAATAGAGGCCTGCCATTGGGATATCTCCTGGGTGGTGTGATCAGTTGTTGAACGATTGGGCGAGGTCGATGATTTCGCGCGCGGTCTTGACGTGGGCGATGTCGATGTGCTCGCCGTCGTAGATGCACGAGGCGCGGCCTTCGACCTGGGCCTTGTCCAGCGCGTCGATCATTCCCTGGTAGAAGGCCACTTCCTCTTCGGTGGGGCTGTAGGTCTGGTTGACGATCTCGACGTTGGAGGGATGCAGCACCAGTTCACCGCTCATGCCCAGCTGGCGGTCGTTGGCGGATGACACCTTCAGCCCTTCGAGGTCATGCACCTGCTGCCACACGCCGCCGATCGGCAACTTGCCGGCGGCGCGCGCGGCCATCACGATGCGCGACTTCAGGTACTGGGTTTCGCGGCCATCGAGCGACCAGACGGTCTTGAGCGCGCGGGCCACATCGGCGTTCTTGGCCGTGGCGCCCACGATGGCGGGCACGCGCTCGTGCTGGGCGATCTCGTAAGCCAGCTGCAGCGAGCGGGCGGTCTCCAGCAGCGGAATCACCCTGGTGTGACCCACCGGAACGCCGGCGCGGTACTCGGCCTCGGCCAGCATGGACGAGACGGTGTGGATGTCCTCGGGGCCGCAGGGCTTGGAGATCACGATGCCCTCGACCACCGGGTTGACGATGGCCAGGATGTCATCGAAATCGTACAGATGCGCGCTGCGGTTGATGCGCACCCAGATGCGCTGCTTCTGCTCGGCCAGCCAGGCCAGCTTGGACTTGACGATCTCGCGGGCTTCGGCCTTCTGGGCTGGAGGAACGCTGTCCTCCAGATCCAGGATCAGGGCGTCAGCCTTGGAGTTGATCGATTTTTCGATCCAGGTCGGCTTGTTGCCTGGAACAAAGAGAAAAGAGCGTATGGGTTTCATCTGCGTCGTCATGACCACCTCGGCCTATTGGTTGGTTTGTCTTTCAATCGTCAAGCATTTACCTAACAACTGGTAGTTAGTTTGACGATTAAACAAAATATCCGCAATTAGGGTTTACACCTAGTCAAGGACAGCTAACGACGCTGCCGAGAGGTCGGGCAGATTTCGGCAAGAAAAAGGAGGAATCGCCCATGCATGCACTTACGTGACCTGCGCGGTGGCCGTCACATAGGGGAGCGGCCTCAGCACGCGTGAGCAGCGTCCTTCACCATGCGAGAGCGCTCAAGCCCCGACGCGGCGAAGCATGACGGAAATGCGTGCCTTTTGCTCCCAGAGCGCTACAACCGTCGACGACGGCATCACGGGAGAAGCAAGCAAGACATCCCCATGCGCAAAAGGAAGGTGGCAGACTCATCGGCAGCCAGCCGCCGGGCACGAAACCTACTTGGCGGGCGGACTCACGCCTTCGAAGAACATGTCGCAGAACTGCTCCGCGACCTTCTCCAGCGACCCCTTGCGGGGATTGAACCAAGACTGGATGGAATTGATGCTGCCGAGGATGAAAATCCGTGCGAGGTGGATATCAACATCGCTGCGCAGCTTGCCATCGGATTGCAGATCCTCCAACAGACCGTTCCAGAGTTTCTGATGGCGTTCGCGCCGCTTGATCTGCCGCTCACGCACCTTGTCTGGCAGTTGCCCCAGCAGCCTGGTGTTGGCAAGGGCAAAGTCGCCATGCTTGACCAGACCGACCATCTGCCCCAGCACGGCAGCCCGAAAGCGTTGCTCCGCGGTGGCACTGGAGCCCAGTGCGTCAAGCCGCTCATTCAAGTGATGAACGATCCGGTCAGCGCCCTGCTCCATCACTTCATCGACCAGATCTTCCTTCGAAGGGAAGTGGTAGTAGATGCTGGCCGCTTCGATCCCCGCCTGCTCGGCGATGTTGCGCATCGTGGTAGCGGAATAGCCCTGCACGCCAAAAGTGCGGGCAGCAAGCTTGAGAAGATTCTCGCGGGTTTCGCTGGTGCTTGTTGAGCTCATCTGCCGTCTTGCCATTTTTGCTGCGTTCGAGTCCGTAGTGATGCAGCAATCCTAACAGGTCGATGGGACCTCGCCGATGCACTGTGCCCCGAAACGCGTGGTCAATAATGCGTTGGCCCCCAACGAGGACGCTTGATGTTCACCCGGACCACTGGGGTCTGGCCCTTGGGCGCGTAGCTGCGGCCGCGCACGTCATCGCTGCGCAGCCCGGTCTCGTCGCCCACCTTGCGCCCACCGGGCGCGTCTTGCAGCGCCTTGGCTCCGGCTGCCTCGTGGCGCTTGCAGCGGCGGCCGGATGCGCTCAGTGGATCGTCAGACCGCCCGTCGGACTGAGCGCCGCGCCAGTGAGATAGGCAGCGTCGTCGGAGGCCAGGAAAGCCACCACGGCACCGATGTCCTGCGGCGCAGCGATGCCCAACGGGGCCCGGGCGACGATCTTCTCGTACTGCTTGCGGTGGTGATCGGAAACCCCGCCCTGCGTCTCGAAGGCCGCCGTCCAGGACGGGCTGTCGCGTACCACCGTGACGCACACGCAGTTCACCCGGATCCTGTCCCGGGCGAGTTCCTTCGACAGCACCTTGCTCGCCATGACCAGCCCGCCGGAGAAGGTGGCGATCGCCGTCTGGCCCGGCGTCGGCGTTCTGCCCCCTTCGGAGGTCACGAAGACGACGCTGCCGCCGCCGCGCTTTCTCATTTCGGGCACGGCCGCCTGCACCACCAGGAGCTTGCCGGCCACGGCCTGCGCCACGAAGTTCGTCACGCGCATGAGGTCGATGTCAGGGAACAGCCTCGCACCTCGGGCTGCCGGGCCTCTTCGTCGCTGCCGCCGGCGTTCGGCACCACGATGTCGACGCTCCCGAAACAGCGAACCGCCTCGGCCACCACCGCTTGCATGTCGCTCTTGGAACGCACGTCGCCAGGGGCAAAGCCCCCCTCGCCGCCCAGGCGCCGGATCTCATCCAGCACGGCCTGGGCCTTGTCCTCGTTCCTGCCGTTGATGACGACACACGCACCGCGCGCGGCGAGCTGCAGCGCCACACCTTTGCCTATGCCGCCCGTGCCACCAGTCACGATGGCCACCTTGCCTTGGAGATTGCTCATGGCTAAAGCCCTTCACTGTTTGATCGAACTGGCTGAATCCAGATATGGCTAGTTTCCTGCTTGGCAGGTCAAGGCCATCAGATCTGCGGTTTGCGTGCGGGGGTCCATTCTCCTGAGCGTGGCCAGCAGCGCCCGGGACGCTGCTGAGCGCTGGCGAACGCCAGCACCTGGCGGGACCAGGGCATTTGCGAGGTGCCGATCTGCAGCGCGAGCTGATCGCGCATGAGCCGGCTCACCCCGGCGTGCGCCGCATCGTCGAGGTGGTCGAACCTCAGTTCCTGGACGAAGCGAACAACGGCTTGCTCCAGCGGGGGCAATTGGTCGGCGAGCTGAAATCCTGTCGGGTGTGGGT
>JBOHHM010000034.1:0-24168 GCA_050725495.1 Burkholderiaceae bacterium
TACACGCGGGTCACGATCGAATCGGACAGCCGCCTGCAGGCCCGACAGTTTTTCGTGGCCAGCCCGCCGCGGCTGGCCGTCGACATCGAAGGCCTTGAGCTCAACCCGGCGCTGCGCGAGCTGGTCGCCAAGGTCAAATCCGATGACCCTTTCATCAGCGGCATCCGCGTCGGCCAGAATGCCCCCGGCGTCGTTCGCCTGGTCGTGGACCTGAAGCAAGCCGCCCTGCCCCAGGTGTTCACGCTCCCCCCCGTGGCCGCCTACCAGCACCGCCTGGTCTTTGACCTCTATCCCGCGCAGGCCCAGGACCCGCTGGAGGCGCTGATTGCCGAGCGCCTGCAGGAGGCGCAGCAGACCGAGGCCGCGCGTCAGGCCGCCGGCGTGCCACACAGCCGCCCCGCCGCGGCCGACCCGCTGGGCGAGCTGATCGCGCAGCAAGCGGCCAAGCCGACCTCCCCCGTCCCGTCGAGTCCTCCCAATGCTACAAATTCAATAGCTGCCATCGCTCATTCCGCAAGGACCCGGGAGCAGATGGACCCGCAGCCTGGGCCCGCCTCGCGGACCGACCGCCTGATCATCGTCGCGCTGGACCCGGGCCACGGCGGCGAAGATCCCGGGGCCGTCGGCCCCAGCGGCACGCGCGAAAAGGACGTGGTGCTGCAGGTAGCGCACCGCCTGCGCGAGCGCATCAACGCGACCACGGTCAACGGCAACCCGATGCGCGCCTTTCTCACGCGCGACGCCGACTTCTTCGTGCCTTTGCATGTGCGCGTGCAAAAGGCCCGGCGCGTGCAGGCCGACCTGTTCGTCAGCATCCACGCCGATGCGTTCATGACGCCCAGCGCGCGCGGCGCCAGCGTGTTCGCGCTGAGCCAGAACGGCGCCTCCAGTTCGGCCGCGCGCTGGATGGCCGACAAGGAAAACAAGGCCGACCTGGTGGGCGGCCTCAACGCCAAGGCCCAGGATGCGCAGGTGCAGCGCGCCCTGCTCGACATGAGCACCACGGCGCAGATCAACGACAGCCTCAAGCTCGGCAGCGCCGTGCTCGGCGAGATCGGCCATGTCGGCAAGCTGCACAAGCCGCGCGTGGAGCAGGCCGGCTTTGCCGTGCTCAAGGCACCCGACATTCCCAGCGTGCTGGTCGAGACCGCCTTCATCAGCAACCCCGAGGAAGAGGCCAAGCTGCAAAGCGAGACCTACCAGGAGCAGCTGGCCGACGCCATCCTGCGCGGCATTCAGCGTTACTTTGCCCACAACCCGCCGCTGGCGCGCAGCCGCAGCGTTTAGAAGGGCGTGCATCGATCTTCCAGCAGGAGAAGATCAGACCAGCAGGTCGGTCAATGGCCCCACGTGCTGCTTGAATTCAGGACTGACCTGACTCCAGTCGATCACATCCACCGTGATGGGCAGGTTCGACTCCTCGAAGGCCTCGCGCAGGCGCGCCAAAACGCGCCAATCCAGAGAATGCTCGGGTGCCAGCGCCAAATCCAGATCTGAGAACTTGCGCGAGCGCCCATTGACGCGGGAGCCGAATGCGTAAACCGGTACGCCCGGCACGCAGCGCATCAAAATGCCGCGCACCGTCGCCAGGTGCTGCGACGCAAGATCAATCATTGCGGGCCTCCAGCACGCCCAACGTACGCTTGGCCTCGGGCAAAAAGCGAGCGCTCAAGGCAAAAACCATCTCCGCTGTTTTGGAATTGTAGGTATGGGCAGTCTGGTTGCGTGCCTGGTGAAAATCCATCCACAGATCGACGTCGTCGATCAAGCCGGCCTTCGCGGCCAACCGGTAGACCTGGCGCATGGTGGCGCCCGACACATCGCCAGCGAGAGGATTGGCTTCCAGCCAACGCCTCATCATTTTCCAGCTCTGCTCGTACGCCACTTCAAAATTCTGGACCACCCCCGCTCTGACCGCCTCCTGGGTCTCGGGCGAGAGGCCCGCCCATTGCACGCCATCCGCGGTGACATGAAGCGCCCGCTCCAATGCGCCGATCGACGAAGTCAGGGAGGACAGGTCAAGTGCCATTGCTTGATTCTAGGGCCGTGCCCACCCCCGGTAAACCGGCGAGCTCGAGCACCATTTCGCCCGCAACCGGCCGCCGATGCGCAAGCGCCCGCTGTAGACTGCAGGGGCGAGCCCGCGATCGCGAGCGCGCTGACTCTTTCTTTCTGGAGGACATCCATGGCACAGCCACATGCAAAGTCCGGCGAGGTCGTCAGTCTGCGCCCGATCGGCGAGGGCTTGAGCAGCGCCACCACCACCGCCGTCCTCAAGGCCGAGCAACTGGAAGTCGTTCGCGTCGTGCTGCCCGCGGGCAAGGAGATGCGCGAACACAGGGCCCCGGGCGAGGTCACGGTCCATTGCATCGAGGGCTGCATCGAGTTTCGCACGCCTGCCGGCACGCAGTTGCTGAACCCCGGCGATTTCATCCACCTGCAACGCCAGCAGCCGCACGCCCTGAAGGCCATCGAGGACGCCTCGGCCTTGATGACGATCTGCTTGGTCTCGGGCTGAGGGCAGATCAAGGCTGCGGGCCGGCTTGGCTGCTGCTTTTACCGTTGTGGTTCTGCGCGCGACTTTGAACGTCGCCGGTGTCGGGAATTTAGACTTCCGCGCCAACCCAGCAACGGTGCGCGCCATCAAAGATCTTCGGCAGCCCGCGCTGCTAGAGCGGCCCGTCGATGCAGTCCCGAAGCGGGCAAGTCTCAGCCAAACGCGCAAGGCACCTGTTGGACCCTGGCCAGCACTTCCTCCCATGTCGGCGGCACACAGCCGCGACGCATGACGCACAGGCTGGCGCTGGCCAGCGCATGCGAGAGCAGCCGCCGGCCCGCCGCGTCGTCCAGCGGCGCCAGAAGATCGCCTGCGCTGTCTTCGCGCGTCAGCAAGGCCACCATCAGGCCGGCGAGGAAGCAGTCGCCGGCGCCCACGGTGTCGACGACCTGCAGCGGCTCGGACTCGCGGGCCTGCCAGCGCTGGCCGTCGCAGGTCAGCAGCCAGGCGCCCTGCCCTCCGAGGGTCAGGACCAGCAGGCGCGCTGCGCTCGCCTGCAGCAGCAGCTGCGCCTGCTCGAGCGCATGCGCGCCGGGCGTGCCGAGGCTCACAAGATCTTCATCGCTGACCTTGACGACGTCGGCGCTTTGCAGCGCGGCGTGCACATTGCGCCGATACGCGTCGAGATCGGGCATGACCGAGGGGCGCAGGTTGGCATCGACCACAACCACGGCGCCGGCCTCGCGCTGGGCCCGCAGCCAGGGCAGGTAATGCCCGGCGTCTTCCGGCGCGAGGGCCAGCGCGCCGGTGCAGACCATCCGCAGCGCCGGCTCTCGCCGGCATGACTGAATCAGGCTGTCGGCCGTCACCGCGCGGTCGGCCACGCCCTGCCGATAAAAGGCGTAGTCCGGGTGGCCGGTGTCGTCGAGCCCCACGACCGCCAGCGAGGTGCTTTGCACCACCGGCTGCGCTCGCGCCAGCTGCACGCCGTCGGCCACCAGCGCCGCGGCGAGCTGGCGGCCGAAGCGGTCGCTCGACAAGGGGTTGAGGTAGAGCGAGCCTATGCCTTGCCTGGCCAGCGCACGGGTCAGGTTGTACACGGCACCTCCCAGGCAGGGCTCGTAGCGTCCATCGTCTTGCACGATCAGGTCGATCAGCGCTTCGCCAGCGGTTGCAACCTGAATCAGGTTCTCAGGGTTTTCCATAACTAAAACAACTTGATTTAGTAATTAAGTCGCCACTATAGTTCCCGGGCGGCCTGAGGTAAAGCGCAATTTCCCAGGACCCCAACCCTTGACCCTTGATTCAACCAGGAGACGACTCGCATGAAGACAAGCACCGCCACCCTGATGCTGACCAGCCTCGCGCTGGCCGCAGCGTCCGCCTTCGCGGCCGGCGAACCCGTGATCGGCCTGATCACCAAAACCGAGACCAACCCCTTCTTCGTGAAAATGAAGGAAGGCGCGCAGATGGAGGCCCAAAAGCTCGGCGCCAAGCTGCTGACCGGCGCCGGCAAGACCGATGGCGACAACGCGGGCCAGATCACCGCGATGGAAAACATGATTGCCGGCGGCGCCAAGACCATTCTGATCACCCCGAGCGACTCCAAGGCCATCGTGCCGGCCATCAAGAAGGCCCAGGAAAAGGGCGTGATGGTGATCGCCCTGGACAGCCCGGCCGACCCGGCCAACGCCACCGACGCCCTGTTCGCCACCGACAACTACAAGGCCGGCGTGCTGATCGGCCAATATGCCAAGGCCGCCCTGGGTGGCAAGAAGCCCGTGATCGCCACGCTGGACCTGTTGCCCGGCCACCCGGTGGGCGCGCAGCGCCACAACGGCTTCCTGCAAGGCTATGGCCTGCAGTCGTTTGACGCCAAGAACAACGAGCTGGCCAAGCCGGCTGAGGTGGTCTGCATGGCCGACAGCTACGGCGACCGCGCCAAGGGCCAGACCGGCATGGAAAACTGCCTGCAGAAGAACCCCGAAATCAACCTGGTCTACACCATCAACGAGCCGGCCGCGGCCGGTGCCTACAACGCACTGAAGGCCGCCGGCAAGGAGAAGGATGTGGTGATCGTGTCCGTGGACGGCGGCTGCGCCGGCATCAAGGACGTGGGCGCCGGCGTGATCGCCGCGACCTCGCAACAGTACCCGCTGAAGATGGCGGCCATGGGCGTGGCCGCCGGCGTCGAGTACGCCAAGACCGGCAAGAAGGTCAGCGGCTACACCGACACCGGCGTGGCCCTGATCGCCGCCAAGACCCAGAAGGGCGTGGACAGCAAGGACGTCAAGACCGGCACCGACCTGTGCTGGGGCAGCAAGTAGGCGCCGCAGATCCTCAAGCAGGTCGGGCCTGATCCGGCCCGACCTGACGCCGGATTCCCTGTCCCTGCGGCTGCGGCGGCCAGCAGGGCGTTGCCCGGGCTGCCGCCGCCTTTCCTTCCAACACTTTGCGCTGACACCATGAACACCTGGAAAATCAAGCTACCACGACTGGGCACGCTCGGGCCCTACAAGCTGCCGCCAATGGGCACGCTCGGGCCCTTCATCGCGCTGCTGGTGGCCTGCGTTTTTTTCGCGACCCAGAGCGACCGCTTCCTCAGCAGCCAGAACTTCTCGCTGATCCTCGCGCAAGTCATGGTCGTGGGCGTGATCGCCATCGGCCAGACGCTGATCATCCTGACGGCGGGCATCGATCTGTCGTGCGGCATGGTGATGGCGCTGGGCGGCATCGTGATGACCAAGTTCGCTGCCGACTTCGGCCTCTCGGCCCCCGTGGCGATCGCCTGCGGCATCGGCGTGACGACCTTGTTCGGCCTGGTCAACGGCCTGCTGGTCACCCGTGTCAAGCTGCCGCCTTTCATCGTGACCCTGGGCACCCTCAACATCGCGTTTGCCATCACCCAGCTCTACTCCGGCTCGCAAACCGTCACCGACATCCCGGCTGGCATGACCCTGCTGGGCAACACCTTCAAGTTTGGCGACGCCGCGGTGGCCTATGGCGCCCTGCTGATGCTGGCTCTGTACGTGCTGGCCTGGTTCGGCCTGCGTGAAACGGCCGCCGGGCGCCATGTGTACGCCGTCGGCAACAACCCCGAGGCCACCCGACTCACCGGGATTGCGACCGACAAGGTGCTGCTGGGCGTGTATGTGCTGGCCGGCGTGTTCTACGGCATCGCCTCGCTGCTGAGCGTGGCCCGTACCGGCGCCGGCGACCCGAACGCCGGCCAGACCGAAAACCTCGATGCCATCACCGCCGTGGTGCTGGGCGGAACCAGCCTGTTCGGCGGGCGCGGCGTGGTGCTCGGCAGCCTGGTGGGCGCGCTGATCGTGGGCGTGTTCCGCAACGGCCTGACGCTGATGGGCGTCTCATCCGTCTACCAGATCCTGGTCACCGGCATCCTCGTGATCCTGGCTGTGGCCACCGACCAAATGTCTCACAAAGGAGCCCGCTGATGAACGCCGTGCTCAAGCCCACCCCCATGGACATGCCGGAGGCGGCGCCGCAGATCGTGATGCAGGCGCGGGGCCTGGTCAAACGCTACGGCCATGTGACCGCGCTGGACGGCGCGGACTTCGAACTGCGCGCCGGCGAAATCCTGGCCGTGATCGGCGACAACGGCGCCGGCAAGTCTTCGCTCATCAAATGCCTGTCGGGCGCCACCATTCCCGACGAAGGCCGCATCGAGCTGGACGGCAAGCCCATCCACTTCAAGAGCCCGATCGACGCCCGCCGCGCCGGCATCGAGACGGTCTACCAGGACCTGGCGGTCGCTCCCGCCATGACGATTGCCGAAAACCTGTTCCTCGGTCGCGAGCTGCGGCGCGAAGGTTTGCTGGGCCAGGTGCTGCGCATGCTGGACAAGAAGAAGATGCTGGAGATCAGCATCGCGCGCATGAACGACCTCAAGGTCGGCATCCGCTCCATGACCCAGACGGTCGAGACGCTGTCCGGCGGCCAGCGCCAGTGCGTGGCAGTGTCGCGGGCCGCAGCCTTTGCCCAGCATGTGGTCATCATGGACGAGCCGACCGCGGCCCTGGGCGTGAAGGAGGGCAATATGGTGCTGGAGCTGATCCGCCGCGTGCGCGACAAGGGCCTGCCGGTGGTGCTCATCAGCCACAACATGCCTCATGTGTTCGAGATTGCCGACCGCATCCATGTGGCGCGCCTGGGCAAGCGAGCCGCCGTGTTGAACCCCAGGAAGATCAGCATGAGCGACACCGTGGCGGTCATGACCGGCGCGATGCGGCCCGAAGACATCCCGGCCGAGTGCCTGGCGCATTGACGTTTGGAAGACCCCCATGCTCAAAGGCATAGACCCCCTGCTCACGCCCGAGCTGCTCAAGCTGCTGGCCGAGATGGGCCATGACGACGCGCTGGTGCTGGCCGACGCCAACTTCACGGCCATGAGCCTGGGCGCGGGCAAGCCGGTGCTGCGCCTGGCCGGCCACGGCATGGCGCGCTGCGCGCAGGCCGTGATCTCGCTGCTGCCGCTGGCCGAAGATGTGGACCAGCCCGTGGCCTACATGCAAGTCAGCGGCACCGAGGCGCCCTATCTGTCGGGCCTGCAGCGCGAGGTGCTGGCACTGCTGGCCCCCAGCCTGCTGCCACACCAGCGGGCCGAGGCGGTGGAGCGCCACGCGTTCTACGAGCGGGTGCGCCGGGCCTATGCGATCGTGGTCACCGGCGAGCTACAGCCCTTTGGCAACTTCATCTTGCGCAAGGGCGTGATCGGCGAGAATCTGCGCCCATGATGCAAGCCCCCCTCACCGAGCCTGCGGCCGCCGGGTCCGCACCGCCACGGCCGCTGCGCCCGCGCGGCTCGAACCAGGTCGGCATGCGCCAGTTCAACGAACGCGTGGTGCTGCAGGCCATCCGCCTGCATGGCAGCCTGCCCAAGGCCGAGCTGGCCCGCCTGACCGGACTGACGGCCCAGACCATAGGCCTGATCACGACCCGGCTCGAGGAAGACGGCCTGCTGATTCGTCAGGACCGCGTGCGCGGCCGCATCGGCCAGCCTTCGGTGCCGCTGGCGCTGAACCCCGATGGTGCGTTTTCGGTCGGCATCAAGATCGGCCGGCGCAGCACCGATTCGCTGCTGGTCGATTTCACCGGCCAGGTCCGCCAGCGGCTCTCGCTGGCCTATGCCTTCCCCGAGGCCGACACCCTGATCCCCACCATAGGCCAGCACCTGCGCGCGCTGCGTGAGCGCTTGGGCGCGCTGGCCCCGCGCCTGGTCGGCGTGGGCGTGGCCGCGCCGTTTCAGCTCGGCGGCTGGCACAGGATGCTGGGGCTGTCCGAAGCCCAGTCGCAGGCGTGGAACCGCATCGACCTCGGCGCCGAAGTGCAGGCCATGGCCGAGCTGCCCGTGAACTTCGCCAAGGACACCTCGGCGGCCTGCGTGGCCGAACTGGTGGCAGGGCGCGGACGCGAGCTCAAGAGCTTTTTGTACCTGTTTGTCGACACCTTCGTCGGCGGCGGCCTGGTCATCCACTCGCACCTGCATGCCGGCATCCATGGCAATGCCGGCGCCGTGGCCTCGCTGCCGCTGCAGCTGGCGCAGGCACCCCAGGCGCCGCCCCAGCTGATCGGCCAGGCCTCGTTGTGGGAGCTGGAGCAGCGCCTGCAGGCCCACGGCCTCGACCCGGCCGCCGCCTACGACGAACGCGCGCTGCAGCCCCCGTTCGAGCACGAGACCAGCGCCTGGATCGCGAGCGCCGCCAATGCGCTGGCCCACTGCGTGGTCAGCGCCACGGCCTTGCTGGACATCGACGCCGTCGTGATGGACGGCTCGTTCTGCCGGCCGCTGCTGCAGCGCCTGATCGAGCGCACGCGCGAGGCCTTGAACGCCTACAACTGGGAAGGCCTGTGGCCGGCCACGGTGGTCGCGGGCAGCATAGGCTCCGACGCGCGCGCGTTGGGCGGCGCCCTGCTGCCGCTGCACGCCAACTTTGCGCCCGACCGCGACCTGTTTCTCAAGGTCGGCAGCTAAGGCGTCCTCAGACCTGCCTTGCCTTGCGCGAGGTCTTCCAGGCCCCGGCCAGCGCGATCAGGCCGGGGATCAGGATCAGCGCCCAGATGACCTTTTCCAGGTGAGTCTTCACAAACGCGATGTTGCCGAAGAAATAGCCCGCCGTGACGATGCTGCCGATCCACAGCGCACCGCCGCTCACGTCGTAGAACGTGAACTTGCGCCGCGTCATGTTCGCCACGCCGGCGACAAACGGCGCGAAGGTGCGCACGAAGGGCATGAAGCGCGCGATCACGATCGTGATGCCGCCATAGCGCTCGTAGAACGCGTGGGCCTGGTCGAAGGCCCGCTTGTTGAAAAACCTCGAGTCCTGCCACTGAAACACCTTGGGGCCAAAGTAGTGGCCTATCGTGTAGTTGGACTGGTTGCCCAGCACGGCCGCGGCCCACAGCAGGCCCAGCGACAGCGGATAGCTCATCAAGCCCACGCCGCACATCGCACCGACCACGAACAGCAGCGAGTCGCCGGGCAGGAACGGCATGACCACCACGCCGGTCTCGACAAAAATGATCAGGAACAGCAGCGCGTAGACCCAGGTTCCGTAGGTCTGGACAAACACCTCAAGGTATTTGTCCACATGCAGGATGAAGTCAATGAAAAAGGCAATGAGTTCCATGGAGCCAGATTATCCCCGGCCCCTAAAATGGCCCTGTGAACGCCGTTCTTTCCCCCGCCCCCCGCCGCCCCATCCGTGAACTGCCCGACGAGCTGATCAGCCAGATCGCCGCCGGCGAGGTCGTCGAGCGCCCGGCCTCGGTCGTGCGCGAACTGGTCGACAACGCGCTGGATGCCGGCGCCCGCCAGATCACCGTGCGGCTGCTGGCCGGCGGCGTGCGGCTGATTTCGGTGGAAGACGACGGCGTGGGCATCGCCCGCGAGGAACTGCCGCTGGCGCTCAGGCGCCACGCGACGAGCAAAATTGCGAGCCTGCACGATCTGGAGTCGGTCGCCACCATGGGCTTTCGCGGCGAGGCCCTCGCAGCTATCAATTCTGTAGCAGAACTCGCCCTGCTGTCGAGGACGCAAGGCCAATCCAGCGCCTTTTTCCTGGACGGGCGCAGCGGCGAGCTCAGGCCCGTGGCGCGCGGCATCGGCACGACGGTCGAAGTCAAGGAGCTGTTCTTCAGCACGCCGGCGCGCCGCAAGTTTCTCAAGACCGACACGACCGAGCTGGCCCATTGCATCGAGGCCGTGCGCCGCCACGCGCTGGCGCGGCCCGACGTCGGCTTTGCGATCTGGCACGAGGGCAAGCTGGTCGAGCAGTGGCGCGCCTGCCAAGGCGATGCGGCGCGGGACCAGCGCCTGAGCGACGTGCTGGGCCGCGAGTTCATCGAACAGTCGGTCGCCGTCGACTACCGCGCTGGCGCGATCCGCGAGGGCGCAGGGCACACATTGCGCGTGTGGGGCCGCGCCGGCATCCCCGACGCGGCCCGCTCGCGCGCCGACCAGCAGTTCGCCTATGTCAACGGCCGCTATGTGCGCGACAAGGTGCTGAGCCATGCCGCCCGCAGCGCCTACGAGGACGTGCTGCATGGCCAGCGCCAGCCGGTCTATGCGCTGTACCTGGAGATCGACCCCGCGCGCGTGGACGTCAACGTGCACCCGACCAAGATCGAGGTGCGCTTTCGCGACAGCCGCGAGGTGCACCAGGCCGTGCGCCATGCGGTCGAAAACGCCTTGGCCACGCCCAGGGCCGCGGCAGCGCCCTCGATCGCCGCCACGAGTTCATTTCCCGAACCCAGCAGGCCGGCACCCCGGATGCAATGGGCGCAACCCGCTATCAATTTCGGAGCAAGCCGGGTGTCGGACATCGGCGCGCTGTGGCAGCCGTCCGCCCCCCGGCCGGCTTCGCCCGGCGTTACCGGCACCGAGCCTTTTGACGCTGTTCGGGCTGAGCCTGCCGAGGCCTTCTTCCACCCAGCCGACAGCGCTTCGACAAGCCCTGTCCGAACAGTGGCAGATGCCCGCCCCTTTGGCGAACCGACCTTGGGCCGCGAAGGCGACCAAAACGCTTGGCCCCTGGGCCGCGCGTTGGCCCAGCTGCAAGGCATTTACATCCTGGCCGAAAACGCCCAGGGCCTGGTGATCGTGGACATGCATGCCGCCCACGAGCGCATCCTCTACGAGCGGCTCAAGGCCCAGATGGACAGTGCAGCGATTGCCAGCCAGCCCCTGCTGATCCCCGCCACCTTCGCCGCCACGCCGCAGGAAGTGGCCACCGCCGAAGCCAGTGAGGACACCTTGAAAGCGCTGGGGCTGGAGATCACGCCGTTCTCGCCCAAGACCCTGGCCGTGCGCGCCGTGCCGACCAGCCTGGCGCAAGGCGATGCGGTCGAACTGGCCCGCAGCGTGCTGGCCGAACTGGCGGCCCACGACGCCAGCACCGTGATCGAGCGCGCCCGCAACGAACTGCTGGCCACCATGGCCTGCCACGGCGCCGTGCGCGCGAATCGCCGGCTCACGCTCGATGAGATGAACGCGCTGTTGCGCCAGATGGAAGCGACCGAGCGCTCCGACCAGTGCAACCATGGCCGCCCGACCTGGCGGCAGCTCAGCCTCAAGGAGCTGGACGCGCTGTTCCTGCGCGGGCGCTAAGGCCCCGCTCAGCCGACCGGCGGGTATTTCGCTGCCAGCTTGGCCACCGTGTTGAAGTTGCGGAACGTGGCCTGCACTTTCAGCGCACGCTCGAACACCGCGTTGGAAAACTTCGATTCGCTCTGCCTGAACTTGCACAGCCAGTAGACCTCGCGGCCTTGCACCTCAAAGACGTCGATCGGGGTTTGGAGCCGCATCAGCTGGGCCACCTGCGCGGCATCGAGCGGTTGCGCCAGAAACGCCACATTGAAGGCCCCGGCCTGGCGCCGCGCGGCCTCATCAAAAGGAGGGCTGCCGGCGACGGCCTGCAGCTCGGCATCGGTGCGCAAAAACGTCGCGACCTCGTAGCCCAGGGCCTGCTCCAATCCGATTTCAATCCGGCGCTGCAAGGCCGCAGCGCTGGACGACGGGGCCGTGAAGATCACGTTGCCGCTGGCAATAAACGTCTCCACCTGTAAGAAGCCCAGGGCCTCGAACTGGGCGCGCAAAGCCTCCATCGTGACGGTGCGGCCACCGACATTGATGGCGCGGAGAAAGGCGACGTAGCGCGGCATGGTGCTTCGGGCGTCTGGTGGTGGCAGAGCTATTGTCGTCGCTGCCTGTTTCCAGGCCTTACCCGAGCGTCAGAGCAGGACTGGCAAAAGCCGTTAGGCTGCGAGCTTTGTTGCCTACAGTCGCCCTCGCTCATGAAACGCTGGTCCCTGCTCGCTTGCGCCGCCCTCGCCCTGACCCTGTTCGCCGGCTGCGCCACACTCGACGAGCGCCAGCGCCAATGGATCTTCCAGCCCAGCGACCGCGCCCGCGAGAATGCGGCCGAGGCGGCCCGTGGCATGGACGAGGTCTGGATCGAGTTCGATTCTCAGGTCACGGGCCAGAGCGCCAGGCTGCATGGGCTGTGGCTGGCCAGCGCCAAGGCCAACGCCCCCGTGCTGCTCTACCTGCACGGCGCACGCTGGAATGTGACGGGCTCGTCACCCCGCATCCGCCGCATGCAGGAGCTGAGCTTTTCGGTGCTGGCCATCGACTACCGCGGCTTTGGCAAGAGCACAGACCAGCTGCCCTCGGAAGACATGGCCTACGAGGACGCCCGCGCAGCCTGGGGCTGGCTGGCCGCGCGCTACCCCAAGCGGCCGCGCTACATCTTCGGCCACTCGCTGGGCGGGGCGATTGCGATTGACCTGGCGAACCGGGTCGCCGACGAGAGCGGCACCATGGTCGAAGGCACATTCACCTCCATCGCCGATGTCGTAGGCTCGTTCAACTGGGGCTGGCTGCAGGTCGACACATTGATCACCCAGCGCTTTGAGTCGATCAAGAAGGTGGCCCATGTCGGCTCGCCGCTGCTGGTGGTGCACGGCACGGATGACAGCCTGATCAAGCCGGAGCTGGGCCGCCAGCTCTTTGACGCGGCCCGCGGCCCCAAGGAATTCGTGCTGGTGCAAGGGGGCTCGCACCACAACACCAACGCGGTAGGCCAAAGCCAGTACCGCGAGGCCCTGCGCCAGCTGTTCGGGCTGAAGGTCCCGGTCTGAAGCCCCGCGAGACCCGGCCCTACTGCCGCACGGCCTGGGCCAGCGCCGCCCAGGCCTTGAGCGTCGCCGGATGCCAGAAGCCGGCGAAGTTCACCGGATGCGACGACGCCTTCACCACCACCATCTCGGCGGCGGGGTTGATGTGCACGTACTGACCGTGCACGCCCAGGGCCTCGAACGCGCCATCGGCATTGTGCGAGAACCACCACTGGTTGTGATAGCTGTAGCCGGCCCATGCAGCGCGGTTCGGCGAGGCCTTGAACTTCTCGCGATCGCCGCCCTTCATCAGGTCGTCGATGACCGCCTTGGCGATCACCCGCTGACCATTGAACTCGCCGCCGCGGCGAACCATCTCGCCGAAGCGCGCGAGGTCGCGCGCCGTGGCGCTGAGTCCGGAGCCCTGCAGCGGCGTGCCCACGGGGTCGATCATCACGTAGGCGTCCTCGTCCATGCCGAGCTTGCTCCACAGGCGCTCGCTCATGACCTCGGTGAAGTGCTGGCCGGTGACGCGCGAGACGATCCAGCCCAGCACCTCGGAATGCACCGTGCGGTAGACAAAGCCCGCGCCATGCTCGCCCTCCTTCTTCAGCGTCTTCACGAAGTCGTAGATGGTGCGCGGGCCCGTGTAGCTGGGCGGTGCCGGCAGCATGGTGCTGGAGAAGAGGTACGGGAAGATGTCGCTCGTCGGGTCGGAGAGGATTTCCCGGTAACGCACGGCGCCGGTCATGTCCATCACGTGGCGTACCGTCATGTCGCCCCAGGCGCTGTCGGCCAGCTCCGGCACGTACTTCGTCACCGGCGCGTCGAGGTCGAGCTTGCCCTCGTGGGCCAGTTGCGCGGCAAGCAGGCCGGTGAACGACTTGGTCACCGAGAACAGCAGGTGCGGCGTCTCGGGCCGCATTTGGTTCATATAGCGCTCGTAGACCACGCGGCCGCGATGCATCACGATGATGGCATCGGCGTACGAGGCCTTCAGCCAGTCGGCGATGGTGGTCTTCTGGCCCTTGTCGTCCTCGAAGGCGACCTCGTCGAGGTTTTTCTCGGCGCGCGGCAGCGGCGACGGCGCGCCCGGGCCGCGGCGGATGTTGCGCGTCGGCACGAATTCGCGCGTGTGCTGCAGCGCCCAGCGCATCTGCGGGTACTTGGTGCGGTTGCCTTGATCGACGAGCTGCTCGCCGGCGGGCGGGAAGGTGCTCATGTAGCTGAGCTTGTCGAGTGAAACCGCCTCGGGCGCGGGCAGCTGGGGCGCCTGGGCCAGGGCGGCGGGAACAGCGCAAAGAGTCAACAAGGCCATGGCGGCCGATCGGGCGGTGGGGTTCAAGAATGTCTCCTGCAGCGTCTATTTAGAATGGGTTGAGCGTTCTCGCCCGCGGACAAGTTATCAGGGTGTCGCGCGCCAATCTTGATGAAAACATGATGAGCAGCCCCGCCAGTCCCCCCGGCGACAGCCCCACTTCGATCGGCCTGGCGGCGCTGGACGACGGCTTTGTCTACTACCGCTCGCGGCCCCTGCAGCTGCCGCCCAAGGAACAGGCGGTGCTGCACCTGCTGGTGCGCGAATGGCCGCGGGTCGTCTCCAAGGACCGGTTTGCGCGGCAGGTCTGGGCCGGCCAGGCCATGTCCGACGAAAGCCTGGCGCGTTGCGTCGCCCAGTTGCGTCAGGCCATGCCGCCGAACCTGGGGCTGGCCATCCAGTCGGTGTACCGGCGCGGCTACCAGCTGGTGGTGGCCCCTCGCGAGCTGTCTGAATCAGCCCCACCCACGCATCCCCGACTGCTACACGACGCCATGGCGCTGCCGCAGCAGGTCGAAGCCTTGACCCATGCCCGGCAATTGACGCAGCAACGCACGGCCCCGGCGCTGCAGCGCGCCGAACAGCTGCTGCGCGAGCTGATCGTCCAGGCGCCGGGCTACATGGCGGCGAAACTCGCGTTTGCCGAATGCCTGGCCGCAACGCTGAGCTGCGGCTTCGCCGTGGAGCGCCAGCGCATCGACGAAGGCCTGGCCCAGTTGGCGCTGGTGGAACGCCATGCGCCGCAGATGCCCGGCCTGCACGCGGAAACGGCGCATTTGCTGGACTGTGCCTGGCGTTTCGACGAAGCGGCCGTTCTGCATGCCCGGGCCCGGCAAACCTCCCCGCAAGATGCCGCCACACACTACTACCACGGCTGGCACCTGCTGGCGATGGCGCGACCCCGCGAAGCCGTGCAGGCCCTCGAGACGGCCCGCCGGCTGAACCCTTTCTCAGTCAACATCTCCATCATGCAGGCTCGCGCCCTCGCCTCGGCCGGCGAAACGCAGGCCGGGCTGGAGCGCGCACGGCAAGCCCACCTCAGCGCGCCGGAAAGCCTGCAGGCCTCCATTTACTTCCTGGCCTACCAGGCCTATGTGGATCCGCAGCCCGCACTGGCCGAAACAGCCCGCCGAGTCATCCTGGGCCCGTCCTCCTGGGCCTTCGCCGCGTCGAGCCTGGCCTACGTGCTGGCACGCTGCGGCGAGCACGAAGCCGCAATGCAGCTTGTGAAGACGGTCGGCACCGAGAACGCCAGCGTCCGCGCCAACCACATCGCCGTGCTGCTGGTGCTGGGCCAGGCCGATGAAGCCATGCAGCGCGCGCTCGATGCCGCGCAGGAAGGCTGCGGCCAGCTGCCATTGATCGTCAACGCACCCGAAAATACCGGGTTGCGGCAGCACCCGGGTTTCACACGTTTGCAGACCCTGATTCATGGCCGCTGAACAGTCCCGCAGCCCAGCGGCGCGCCGGACGATCTGATACCCTCAGGCGGATGTCCGCCACGCCTTCCGCTGTTTCATCTTCAAGCCACACCGCCATGACCCCGGGCCTGATCGTGCTGGTGCTGTCCCTGCTGCTGGGCATCCAGCCCATCACCACCGACCTGTACCTGCCCGCCCTGCCCGCGCTTACCGAGGGTTTTGCCGCGCCGATGACGCAGGCCCAGCTCACGCTGACCGCCCTGCTGCTGGCCTTCGGCGTCTCGCAGCTGATCTGGGGGCCGCTGTCGGACCGCTGGGGCCGTCGGCCGATCCTGCTGTGGGGGCTGGTGGCCTACATGGTGGCGGCCGTGGGCAGCGCGTTCGCGCCCTCGATGGCGCTGCTGATTGTCTGGCGCACGGTGCAGGGGGCGGCGATGGGAGCGGCCGTGATGTGCGCGCGCGCCATCGTGCGCGACCTCTACGCGCCGCTCGAAGGCGCGCGGGTCATGTCCAAGGGCCTGTCGGGCCTGGGTGTGATCGCCTGCCTGAGCGCGCCCCTGGGCGGCCTGCTGTCGGACCTGTTCGGCTGGCGCGTCGCACTGCTGACCCTGGCCTTGTTCAGTGCCGTCGCGCTGGCCCTGATTGCGCTGCGCTTTGAAGAAACCGTACCGCAGAAAAACCCGCGCGCCCTGTACCCGGCCACGTTGGCGCGCACCTGGTGGGCGATTGTGCGCAACCCCACGTTCCTGGCGTTCTCGGCCCTGTCGGCCACCTCCTACGCCGGGCTGTTCACCTTCTTGGCCTCGTCGTCCTTCGTGTTCATCAAGGTGCTGGGTTTGAGCAGGACGCAGTACGGCCTGGTGATGTTCTCGATGTCCTTCGTCTACATCCTGGGCACCTTTGCGTGCCGGCACCTGCTGCCGCGCCTGGGCCTGCGCCGCTCGGTGGCCTTGGCCGGCGGGCTCACGCTCACGGGCGGCACGCTGATGGCGGCCCTGGCCCTGGCCGGGGTGCACAAGGTCTGGGCCATCATGGGGCCGTATTACCTGTTCATGCTGGCGCACGGCGTGCACCAGCCCTGCGGCCAAAGCGGCGCCGTCGGGCCGTTTCCGCAGGCTGCGGGGGCGGCTTCGGCGCTCAACGGCTTCTTGATGATGGTTTGCGCATTCGCCATGGGCGGCTGGCTCGGCACCCACATGGACGGCAGCGTCTTTCCGCTCGTGTACGGCGTGTGGTTCTGGAGCGCGCTGATTGCGCTGGCCGCCTGGACCCTGGTGCAAAGCCATGGGGAAACTCGCCAGGCCTGAAGCGGCGCCGGCGGCGCCGCGCTGCATCGCGCTGGCCGGGCCCACGGCCTCGGGCAAGACCGCGGCCGCGCTCGAGATCGCACGCCACCAGCCGGTGGAGATCATCAGCGTCGACTCGGCCCTGGTCTACCGCGGCATGGACATCGGCACGGCCAAGCCCACGCGCGCCGAACTGGCAGCCGTTGCGCACCACCTGATCGACATCCGCGATCCTCTCAACGCTTACTCGGCCGCCGAATTCGTGGCCGATGCAAGAAGGCTCATCGGCGAGATCAGCGCACGTGGCAAGCTGCCGCTGCTGGTCGGCGGCACCATGCTGTACTTCAAGGCGCTGTTCGAGGGGCTGGACGAGATGCCGCGCGCCGACCCGGCGGTGCGCGCCGCGCTCGAAGCCGAGGCACAAGCCCAGGGCTGGCCCGCGATGCACGCCGAACTGGCCCGGGTGGACGCGCCAACGGCGGCGCGCCTGGCGCCGGGCGACTCGCAGCGCATCCAGCGTGCGCTGGAAGTGTTCAGGGTCTCGGGACGGCCGATGTCGAGCTTTCACACTACAAAAACGATAGCGCCTCACGACGACTCGACGAGGGCGATTCCGCTGATTTCCCTGGAACCGCGGGACCGTGCCTGGCTGCACGAGCGCATCGCCCGGCGCTTTGACGCGATGCTGGCCTCAGGCTTTCTGGACGAGGTCATGGCCTTGCGCGCGCGCGGCGATTTGTCGCCCGCCCTGCCGTCGATGCGCTGCGTCGGCTACCGCCAGGCCTGGGAGCTCCTGGATGCGCGCGCGGCGCGCGAACTCAGCGGCGCCTTTCCCCTGGCCCAGCTGCGCGACCAAGGCATCGCCGCGACCCGCCAGCTCGCCAAGCGCCAGCTCACCTGGCTGCGCTCCATGCCGCAGCGCCATGTCGTGGCCTGCGACGAGCCAGCGGCCGTGCAACGGGTGCTGGACCTGCTAAAGGCCCGCCCATGAGCCTGATCGTTCACAACCTGACCAAACGCTATGGCGTCACGCCGGTGTTCGCCAACGTCTCGCTGACCGTGGCGCGCGGCGAATTCGTGGCCATCGTCGGCGAGTCGGGCGTCGGCAAATCGACGCTGCTCAACTGCATGGCCGGCCTGGACCACTGGGACACCGGCACGGTGACGCTGGACGAGGTGGACCTCGGAGAGCTTGACGACGCTCAGCGCGCCCTGCTGCGCCGCCGGCGCGTGGGCTTTGTGTTCCAGGCCTTTCATGTGCTGCCGCACCTGGACGTCGCGCAAAACGTGGCCCTGCCCCTGATGCTGCTGGGCCGGCCTGACGACGCCCGGGTCCAGGCCATGCTCGCCGCCGTGGGTCTGCACGACCTGGGCGAGCGCCTGCCCCAGCAGCTCTCGGGCGGCCAGCTGCAGCGTGTCGCGATTGCACGCGCGCTAATCCACCGCCCCAGCCTGCTGCTGGCCGACGAGCCGACCGGCAACCTCGATTCGGGCACGGCCACCAGGGTGCTGGACCTGCTGGTGGCCCAGACCCGCGAACATGGAGCCTCGCTGGTGCTGGTCACGCACTCGGCGGCAGCCGCGGCGCGGGCCGACCGCATTCTTCATCTGACCAGCGAGGGGGTGACGGTCTGACAGCGTTCAGGCTTCGCTGCTCTCGAGTTCGCGAGTCCGGATCCCCATCTCCTGCAACACCTCGCGCACGGCCTGCACGGCGCCGCCCATGCCGCGCTCGCCGAGCTGACCCATGCAGCCGACGCGGAAGGTCTCCACCTGGGTCAGCTTGCCGGGATAGAGGATGTAGCCGCGCGCCTTGACCGCGTTGTAGAAGGCCTTGAATTCGTAGCGCGAATCGGCGGGCGCATGAAAGGTCACGATGATCGGCGCCTGGATCGCCGCCGGCAGAAAGCTGCGCAGACCGAGCGCGGCCAGGCCGGCTATCAGTTCGCGGCAGTTGCGCGCATAGGCGCCGCCGCGCGCGGCCAGCCCGCCCTCCTCGAAATACTGCGCCAGCGCAGAGTCCAGCGCAGCCACCACATGGGTCGGCGGCGTGAAGCGCCACTGCGTGGTCTTGTTCATATAGACCCACTGGTCGTACAGGTCCATGGCCAGCGAATGGCAGTTGCCCTCGCAGCGCTCCAGCGCGGCACGCCGGGCCAGCACGAAGCCCATGCCGGGCACACCTTCCAGGCATTTGCCCGACGCCGCCACGACGGCGTCGAAAGGCGTCTTGCGCGCATCGATCTCGAGCGCGCCGAACGTGCTCATCGCATCGATGATCAGGCCCTTGCCGTGGCGCTGCGCCACCAGCGCGATCTCGTGCAGCGGATTGAGGATGCCGGTGCTGGTTTCGCAGTGCACCAGCGCCACATGGGTGATCGAGGGGTCGTTGCTCAGCAGCCGGTCGATATCCTCGGGCCGGATCTGCGCATCCTCGGCATAGTCGAAGGTCGTGAGGCGGCGCCCCAGCACCTTGCAGATACGGGCGATGCGCTGGCAGTAGGCGCCGTTGATGGGCACCAGCACATGGCCGTCGCGCGGCACCAGGGTGCCGATGGCGGCCTCGACCGCGAAGGTGCCGCTGCCCTGCAGCGGCACGCATTCATGGCTGCCCTCGCCGTGCACGATGCGCAGCAGGCCTTCGCGCAGGCGCGCCGTGATCTGGTTGAAGTCGGCGTCCCAGGAACCCCAGTCGCGCAGCATGCTTTGCTTGGTGCGCGCCGAGGTGCTCAGGGGGCCAGGGGTGAGCAAAATGGGGCTGGTGGTCATGGGGATCTCCATCGGTGGTTTCGGGGAAACGAAGGGAACTCGATGCAAGGCCTTAGTGCCGGGCGACGGTGCGCCAGGCCTGGGTCTTTCTCAGCAGCACGCGGGTGGTCAGCGAGTACAGCAGGCACACCAGCACCGAGGTCAGCACGATCAGGCTGGCCAGCGCGGCAGCCGAGCCGATCTCGCCGGCACCGTCGAGGTTCATGATGGCCACGGACGCGAGCACGGTGTCGGGCGAGTACAGGAACACCACGCCCGAGAGGGTGGCCATCGAGACCACGAAATAGTAGCGCGCGATGTCCAGCACCGCGGGCAGGCACACGGGCAGCGTGACGCGGAAGAACGTCTTGTAGAACGGCACCTTCAGCGAGGCCGACACCGCCTCGAATTCATTGTCGATCTGCTTGAGTGCCGTCACGGCCGTCAGGTGGCTCGAGGTGTAGTAATGAACGATGGTCGACAACACCAGAATGCTCATGGTCGAGTACAGGAAGTTCAGCGGGTTGTCGGGATGGTTGAAGAACATGATGTAGCCCAGCCCCAGCACCAGGCCCGGCACCGCCATCGACAGCATCGCCAGCAGGTGGACCAAGGGGCGCACCAGCTCCAGGCCCCGCGATTTCTCGGTCAGGTAGGCGCCGACGAACACGGCGAGCGATCCGAACAGCGCGACGCACAAGCCCATCTTCAGGCTGTTGGTATAGGCCGATGCAAGGTCGCCGTCGATCAGCGCGAACTCGTAGTGGCGCAGCGTCAGCGTCAGGTTGTAGGGCCACAGCGTGATGAACGAGGTCCAGACCGCCATGCCGACCACGGCCAGCAGCAAGCCGCAGATCAGCACGCAATAGGCCGTCATCAGCGCATCGAAGCCGCGGTTGGGCTTCGGCGCATAGGGCACGGAGCGCGCCGACAGCTGGGCGCGGAGCTTGCGGCGCACCCGGCTGTCGATCAGGAACGAGGCAATGGACGGGATCAGCAGCAGCAGGCCGACCACGGCGCCGCGACCGAAGTTCTGCTGGCCGACAACCTGCTTGAACACGTCGACCGACAGCACGTTGAAGTTGCCGCCAATCACCTTGGGCGCGCCGAAGTCGCTGATCACATAGGTGAAGACGACGGTGGAGGCACTGATCAGGCCGTATTTGCACGAGGGCAGCGTGATCGTGAAGAACTTGCGCCAGCGCGTCGTGCCCAGCGAATCGGCCGCTTCGAACAGCCGCCCGTCGGCCAGCGACAGCGCCGTCAGCAGGATCATGAGCGCGTGCGGAAAGGTGTTGTAGACCTCCGACAGGATGATGCCCGGCGCCCCGTAGATCGTCTCCAGGCCGATCGCCTGCAGCACGGCCTTGAGCACCCCCTGGTTGCCGAACCATTGGATGAACGCGATGGCCGACAGCAGCGAAGGGGCCAGCAGCGGGATCAACGCAATCAGCCGGAAGGTGCCCTTCAAGGGTGCGCAGCTGCGCGTGAGCGCATAGGCAAAGGTGAAGGCCAGCGGCACCGAGATCAGCGCCACGGTGGCGGCGACCCAGACCGAATTCCAAACCGCGCCCAGCAGCGCCGGGCTGCCCAGGTAGTCGGCGAAATGCGTGAAGCCGATGAAATGCCCGTCGTTGTCCTGCACGGCGCGCATCAGGATGGATGCCATCGGCGCCAGCAGAAACAGCACCAGAAACAGCACGACGGCCAGCAGCACAGCGCGGGCGATGACGTCCTCGCGAGACAGGCCCAGGCTCCGCGGCGCGGCGGCCGGCGGATGCAGCACTTGGGTCGCGCTCCTCATGGCATCACCTGCTGGGCAGCGGCTGGGAACACGCGGATGCGCTCGCTGCGCAAGGCCAGCTCGAGCCTTGCGCCGACCCGAACGCCCAGATCGTGCAACTGGTTCAACGAAAAGCCGATGTGCAGCGGCTGGCCGTCAAGCTCGTCGATGCGCATCTCGGCCAGGCAGGAGGCCCCCAGGAATTCGACCTTGCAGACCTCACCCCAGACCCGGTTCGCCGCGCCCTCGAGCGCACCGTCCATCGTGCGGTCTTCCGGACGCAGGTACAGCCGCACCGGCTGCCCCGGCGAATAGTCGCTGCCCTCGTCGCTGCACTGCAGTTCGAGGCGACCGGCCCGAAAGCGCCCCAGCCCCAGCGCGATGGCCGGCAGCACATTGACCTTGCCGACAAAATCGGCCACGAAGGGCGTGGCCGGGCGCTCGTAAATCTCGTGCGGGCTGCCGACCTGCTCGATCACGCCCTGGTTCATGACGACGATGCGGTCGGCCATCGACAGCGCCTCCTCCTGGTCATGCGTGACCATGATGGTGGTCACCCCCAGCTGCTGCTGCAGCCGGCGAATCTCGCCGCGCAGCCGGATGCGCTCGAGCGCGTCGAGCGCCGACAAGGGCTCGTCGAGCAGCAGAAGGCGCGGCGCGGTGGCCAGGGCACGGGCCAGGGCGACGCGCTGCTGCTGCCCGCCCGAGAGCTGGGCCGGGTATTTGGCGCCCGAGCTCGGCAGGCCCACGAGCTTGAGCAGCTCGTCAACGCGCGCCTGGACCTCGGCCCTGGGCTTGCGGCGGTTGACCAGCCCATAGGCCACGTTTTGCGCGATCGTGAGGTTGGGAAACAGCGCGTAGGACTGGAACACGATGCCGTAGTCGCGCTTGACAGGCGGCAGCCAGGAAATGTCGCGCCCGTTTTGCACGATGCGCCCGCCGGTTTGCGTCTCCAGCCCGGCAATGATGCGCAGCAGCGTCGTCTTGCCGCAGCCCGAGGGGCCCAGCAGGCACAGCATTTCTCCTTGCCGCACGCGCAGGTCGATCTGCTTGAGCACCAGGAATTTGTCAAAGCGCTTGTGCACGCCCTCGAGGGCCAGTGCGGTCTGTGCACTGGCGTGCGGCGCAGCAAAGGTCGCCAGTTCCGCCGGTAGTCGCATATCCATTTGTCGTCCTGTTCCGAGGTTGTCTCCAGCGTGCCGCGCGGCCGCCGCTTCGTCGCGCCGCATCAGGCCAGCAAGTCCTTCCGCGACATCGTGGCGAAATAGTAGATCGTCAACTGCAATATGTCAACTGTTGACAATTTTCAATTTGCATGCTTTAATTGGAGCCAATGAAATCTTGCGGACCCAACAAGCCATGAACACCGCCCTCACCCCCCTGCAACTCGTGCAACTGAACTCGCTGCCCTCACTGGCGCAGGCCGAAATCGAGCAGATGATCCTGCGCGGCGACCTGGGCGTGGGCCAGCGCATCAACGAAAGCGAAATCGCCAGCCGCTTCGGCATCAGCCGCGGCCCCGTGCGCGAAGCCTTGCGCGCACTCGAAGAATGCGGCCTGGTGCGCTCGGAGAAAAACCGCGGGGTGTTTGTGCGCGAGATCTCGCTGGCCGAGGCCGACGAGATCTATGACTTGCGCGAAGCGCTGGACGAGCTGATCGGCCAGCGGCTGGCGCAGCGGGTCACGGCCGCGCAGCTCGAGGTGCTCAACGCCCTGCTGGCGGAAATGGATGCGGCCATGGCAGGCCAGGATGTGAAGCGCTACCACGCGCTGAACCTGGAGTTTCACGACGCGCTGGTCGACTTCGTCGGCAATTCGCGCCTGAGCGAAACCTACCGCCGCCTGACCAAGGAACTGCTGCTGTTTCGCCTGCGCGGACTGCAGGATGGCGGCGGCTTCGCCGTCTCGAACGCCGAGCACAAGGCCATGGTCAAGGCCATCGCCTCGCGCGACGAAGAGCTTGCCGGGCGCGTGCTGCGCGCCCACGCCGCCGACAGCCGCTCGCGCATGCACAAGGCGGCCGACAAGGCCCTCATGCATACCCCCGCCAAGCTGCCCTCCCGATGACAAGCCTGCAGCCCTCCCCAGCCATCAACACCCGAGGAACCTCATGAGACAAGACATCACCGTCAACAACAGGCGCTACCAGTGGATGGATCACCCGGTCGTGGTGGTCTGCGTGGACGGCTGCCAGTACGAGTACATCACCGCGGCCGTGGACGCGGACGTGGCCCCCTTCCTCGGCCGGCTGCTGGCCGGGCGCGGCACCTGCTACCTGGCCGACTGCGTGATCCCGAGCTTCACCAATCCGAACAACCTGTCGATCGTGACCGGTGCGCCGCCCTCGGTGCACGGCATCTGCGGCAACTACTTCTTCGATCGCGAGCGCGGCGAAGAGGTGATGATGAACGACCCGCGCTACCTGCGCGCCGGCACGATTCTGGCGGCCTTCTCCGATGCGGGCGCCAAGGTCGCGGTCGTCACCGCCAAGGACAAGCTGCGCAAGCTGCTGGGCCACCGGATGAAGGGCATCTGCTTCTCGTCGGAAAAGGCCGACCAGGTCACTCTGGCCGACAATGGCATCACCAATGTGGTGGAGATGGTCGGCATGCCCGTGCCCTCGGTCTACAGTGCGCAACTGTCCGAGTTCGTGTTCGTGGCCGGCGTCAAGCTGATGGAGCGCGAGCGGCCCGACCTGATGTATTTGTCCACCACCGACTACATCCAGCACAAGGCGGCTCCCGGCACGCCCGTGGCCAACGACTTCTACGCCATGATGGACCGCAACCTGGCCCGCCTCGATGAACTCGGCGCCACCATCGTGCTGACCGCCGACCATGGCATGAACGACAAGCATGGCCATGACGGCCAGCCCAATGTGATTTACCTGCAGGACACGCTGGACGAGTGGATCGGCGAGGACCATGCCCGCGTCATCCTGCCCAACACCGACCCCTACGTCGTGCACCACGGTGCGC
>JBOHHM010000035.1:0-20550 GCA_050725495.1 Burkholderiaceae bacterium
ATCGTCGGTTTTGTCAAGCTGCAAGTGCCAGCGGGCAAGGCCAACCCGTCGCCGCCGATCGGCCCTGCACTGGGCCAGCGCGGTCTGAACATCATGGAGTTCTGCAAGGCGTTCAACGCCCAGACCCAGGGCGTCGAGCCCGGTCTGCCGCTGCCGGTGGTGATCACCGCGTTTGCGGACAAGAGCTTCACCTTCATCATCAAGACGCCGCCGGCGACGACCCTGATCAAGAAGGCCATCAAGCTCGACAAGGGCTCGGCCAAGCCGCACAGCGACAAGGTCGGAAAGATCACGCGGGCCCAGCTCGAAGAAATCGCCAAGACCAAGATGAAGGACATGACGGCCGCCGACCTGGACGCCGCGGTTCGCACCATCGCTGGCTCTGCCCGTTCCATGGGCGTGAATGTGGAGGGCGTGTAAATGGCCAAGCTCACCAAGAAACAGAAGGCCCTGCAGGGCAAGGTTGACAGCACCAGGCTGTACCCTCTGGCTGATGCGCTGACGATTGTCAAGGAAGCCGCCACCGCCAAGTTCGACGAGTCCATCGACGTGGCCGTGCAACTCGGCATCGACGCCAAGAAGTCTGACCAGGTGGTGCGGGGCGCCGTGGTGCTGCCCAACGGCACGGGCAAGACCAAGCGCGTGGCCGTGTTCGCCCAGGGCGCCAAGGCCGAGGAAGCCAAGGCGGCCGGCGCCGATGTGGTCGGCATGGACGATCTGGCGGCCCAGGTCAAGGCTGGCGACATGCCCTTTGACATTGTGATCGCGGCGCCGGACGCCATGCGCGTCGTGGGCACTCTGGGCCAGATCCTGGGGCCCCGCGGCTTGATGCCCAACCCCAAGGTGGGCACGGTGACGCCCGACGTGGCCACGGCCGTGAAGAACGCCAAGGCCGGTCAGGTTCAGTTCCGCGTGGACAAGGCCGGTATCGTGCACAGCACCATCGGCCGTCGTTCGTTCGATTCCGACAAGCTGCAGGGCAACCTGGCGGCCCTGATCGAGGCCCTGAACAAGGCCAAGCCGGCTTCGAGCAAGGGTGTGTATTTGAGGAAAGTGGCGGTCTCGTCGACGATGGGTGTGGGTGTCCGTGTGGACACGCAGACCATCGCGGCGTAATCGCAGGAATTCGGGCTGCCCGAAACGGTGGCCCGATGTGGTGGGCTGTGGTGGTTGCCAGACCGCTGCAGGCCATCCAAGACCGTTGGCGTGCAAGCTGTTTGCACTTAATCGATAAACGGCCAACGCAGATGGCGATCCCGCTGCAGATGGAATCAGTTCCGAAACAGTTGGTCGCTGCAATGAGGCGTGTTGGACGGCGTGAAGCCCGATAACACATTTTGAAGGAGTAGACCTTGAGTCTGAATCGCAGTGAGAAAGAAGCGGTCATCAATGAAGTGACCAGCCTCGCCGCTAAAGCTCAAACGCTCGTGATGGCGGAATACCGTGGCATCACGGTCGCTGACATGACCAAACTGCGCACCGAGGCGCGCAGCAAGGGCGTGAACCTGAGTGTGTTGAAAAACACCCTGGCTCGCCGTGCTGTCGCCGGTAGCGCTTTTGATGTTGTGTCCGGCCAGATGACCGGTCCGCTGATCTATGGCTTCTCTGAAGACGCCGTGGCCGCCGCCAAAGTGGTAGCCGACTTCGCGAAAACCAACGACAAGCTGGTGATTCGCGGTGGCGCCTTCAGTGGCAAGGCCCTGGATGTCAACGGCGTGAAGCAATTGGCCAGCATCCCCTCCAAGGACGTGTTGCTGGCGCAGTTGTGCGGCTTGCTGATGTCCCCGATCTCGCGAACCGCCGTTGTGCTGGGCGCGCTGGCGGCGAAGCGAGGCGAAGGCACGGCTGAAGTGGCAGCTGAGGCAGCCGCGGCCTGAAGGCCGGGCAGTTCAACCAATATTGTTAGGAAATTCAAAATGGCATTCGACAAAGACGCATTTTTGACCGCGCTGGACAGCATGACGGTCCTGGAACTCAACGACCTGGTGAAAGCCATCGAAGAGAAGTTTGGCGTGAGCGCAGCCGCCATGGCCGCTCCCGCTGCTGGCGGTGGCGCTGCCGCCCCGGCCGTTGAAGAAAAGACCGAATTCAACGTCGTGCTGACTGAAGCCGGCGCGAACAAGGTGTCGGTCATCAAGGCCGTGCGCGAGATCACTGGCCTGGGCCTCAAGGAAGCCAAGGACCTGGTGGACGGCGCCCCGAAGGCCGTCAAGGAAGCCATTGCCAAGGCCGACGCCGAAGCCGCCAAGAAGAAGCTCGAAGAAGCCGGCGCCAAGGTCGAACTCAAGTAATCGGGTTCTACTCAAAAGGCTGGAGTGTCCCGAGGGGCCTCCAGCCTTTGGTGCTTACAGAGAGCACCCAAAAGCAACGTTGCCAACGCTGTTTTTGAGTGTCTTCTGATCCCGACTGCAGAAGATGCCTTGGTTCGGGCTGCGTGCAATGCGCGGCCGTCCGCCAATGGTTGGTAGTGGCCAACCACCAAGTATGTTGAGACATCGGGGGCCGTCCGAGGTACAGCCTCGAACAGCTCCCGGCTGTTGGAGGTGCTCAACACGACAGTCGCTGAAGACCCAGGACTCATGTCTTTGCCCGGAGATCTCATGACCTATTCGTATACCGAACGCAAGCGAATCCGCAAAAGTTTCGGCAGCCGCGACAGCGTGCTGGAAGTTCCCTACCTGCTGCAAATGCAAAAGGACGCGTATACCGCCTTCCTGCAAGCCGATGCAGCGCCGCAAAAACGCACCAACGAAGGTCTGCAAGCCGCTTTCAATGCGGCCTTCCCCATCGTCTCGCACAACGGTTTTGTCGAGATGAAATTTGTCGAATACAACCTGGCCAAGCCGGCGTTCGACGTCCGTGAATGCCAAACCCGTGGCCTGACCTTCGCCTCGGCCGTGCGCGCGCGCGTGCAGCTCATCATTTATGACCGTGAATCTTCCACCGCCCAATCCAAGGTGGTGAAGGAGGTGAAGGAGCAGGAAGTCTACATGGGCGAGGTTCCGCTCATGACCGACAAGGGTTCGTTCATCATCAACGGCACCGAGCGCGTGATCGTGTCGCAGCTGCACCGTTCGCCCGGCGTGTTCTTCGAGCACGACAAGGGCAAGACCCACAGCTCGGGCAAGCTGCTGTTCTCGGCGCGTGTGATTCCCTACCGCGGCTCCTGGCTGGACTTCGAATTTGATCCGAAGGACATGCTGTACTTCCGCGTCGACCGCCGCCGCAAGATGCCGGTCACCATCCTGCTCAAGGCCATCGGCCTGAACCCGGAATCGATCCTGGCGAATTTCTTCGTCAACGACAACTTCCGCCTGATGGACAGCGGTGCGCAGATGGAGTTTGTCTCCGAGCGCCTGCGCGGCGAAGTCGCGCGTTTCGACATCACCGATAAGTCGGGCAAGGTCGTCGTCGCCAAGGACAAGCGCGTCACCGCGCGCCACACCCGCGAGCTCGAGCAGTCCGACACCACGCACATCAGCGTGCCCGAGGACTTCCTGGTTGGGCGCGTGGTCGCCAGGAACATCGTCGACGGCGACACCGGCGAAATCATCGCCAAGGCCAATGACGAGTTGACCGAGGCCCTGCTCAAGAAGCTGCGCTCTGCCGGCGTGCAGGACCTGCAGTGCATCTACACGAACGAGCTCGACCAGGGCGCGTACATGTCGCAAACCCTGCGCATCGACGAAACCGTCGATGAATTCGCTGCCCGCGTGGCCATCTACCGCATGATGCGCCCCGGTGAGCCGCCGACCGAGGACGCGGTCCAGGCCCTGTTTCAGCGCCTGTTCTACAACCCCGACACCTATGACCTGTCGCGCGTGGGTCGCATGAAGTTCAACGCCAAGGTCGGCCGTGACGAATCGACCGGCCCCATGGTGCTGACCAACGAAGACATCCTGGCCGTGGTCAAGATCCTGGTCGATCTGCGCAATGGCCGAGGCGAGGTCGACGACATCGACCACCTGGGCAACCGCCGCGTGCGCTGCGTCGGCGAGCTGGCTGAAAACCAGTACCGCACCGGTCTGGCCCGCATCGAGAAGGCCGTCAAAGAGCGTCTGGGTCAGGCCGAGCAAGAGCCGCTGATGCCGCATGACCTGATCAACAGCAAGCCGATCTCGGCCGCGCTCAAAGAGTTCTTTGGCGCCTCGCAGCTGTCGCAGTTCATGGACCAGACTAACCCGCTGTCGGAGATCACCCACAAGCGCCGCGTCTCGGCTCTGGGCCCCGGCGGCCTGACCCGTGAGCGTGCCGGCTTCGAGGTGCGCGACGTGCACGTGACCCATTACGGCCGCGTCTGCCCGATCGAAACGCCCGAAGGCCCGAACATCGGTCTGATCAACTCGCTGGCCCTGTACGCCCGCCTCAACGAGTATGGCTTCATCGAAACGCCATACCGCCGCGTGGTCGACAGCAAGGTCACCAACCAGATCGACTACCTCTCCGCCATTGAGGAAGGCAAGTACATCATCGCCCAGGCCAATGCGGTGCTGGACAAGGATGGCACGCTGACCGGCGACCTGGTGTCGGCCCGTGAAAAGGGCGAGTCCGTCCTGGTGGGCGCCGAGCGCATCCAGTACATGGACGTGTCACCGGCGCAGATCGTTTCGGTGGCGGCCTCGCTCGTGCCCTTCCTCGAGCACGATGACGCGAACCGCGCGCTGATGGGCGCCAACATGCAGCGCCAGGCCGTGCCGGTGCTGCGCCCCGAAAAGGCCTTTGTGGGAACGGGCATCGAGCGCGTCTCGGCCGTGGACTCGGGCACCGTGGTCACGGCCAACCGCGGCGGCGTGGTCGACTATGTGGACGCCACCCGCATCGTGGTGCGCGTGAACGACGACGAAGCCCAGGCTGGCGAAGTCGGTGTGGACATCTACAACCTGATCAAGTACCAGCGCTCCAACCAGAACACCAACATCCACCAGCGTCCCATCGTCAAGCGTGGCGACAAGATCGCCAGGGGCGATGTGATCGCCGACGGCGCTTCGACCGACATCGGTGAACTGGCGCTGGGCCAGAACATGCTGGTGGCCTTCATGCCCTGGAACGGCTATAATTTCGAAGATTCGATCCTGATCTCCGAACGCGTCGTGGCCGACGACCGCTACACCTCGATCCACATCGAGGAGCTCGTGGTGATGGCCCGCGACACCAAGCTCGGTGCCGAGGAAATCACCCGCGACATCCCGAACCTGTCGGAGCAGCAGCTCAACCGCCTCGACGATTCCGGCATCATCTACGTGGGCGCCGAAGTGCAACCCGGCGACACGCTGGTCGGCAAGGTCACGCCCAAGGGCGAAACCACGCTGACGCCCGAAGAGAAGCTGCTGCGCGCGATCTTCGGCGAGAAGGCTTCCGACGTGAAAGACACCTCGCTGCGCGTCGACCAGGGCTCGCAGGGCACGGTGATCGATGTGCAGGTCTTCACCCGTGAAGGCATCCAGCGCGACAAGCGCGCCCAGCAGATCATCGACGACGAACTCAAGCGCTTCCGCCTCGACCTCAACGACCAGCTGCGCATCGTCGAAGCCGACGCGTTCGACCGTATCGAGAAGCTGCTCAACGGCAAGGTCGCCAACGGCGGCCCGCAGAAGCTGGCCAAGGGCACGAAGATCGACAAGGCCTACCTCGCCTCGGTGGAAAAATTCCACTGGTTCGATATCCGCCCGGCCGACGAGGACGTGGCCTCGCAGCTCGAAAGCATCAAGAATTCGCTGGAGCAGACGCGCCACAGCTTCGACCTGGCGTTTGAAGAAAAGCGCAAGAAGCTCACGCAAGGCGACGAGCTGCCGGCTGGTGTGCTCAAGATGGTCAAGGTCTACCTGGCCGTCAAGCGCCGCCTGCAGCCCGGCGACAAGATGGCCGGCCGCCACGGCAACAAGGGTGTGGTGTCCAAGATTGTTCCGGTCGAGGACATGCCTTACATGGCCGACGGCACGCCCTGCGACATCGTGCTCAACCCGCTGGGCGTGCCTTCGCGCATGAACGTGGGCCAGGTGCTGGAGGTGCACCTGGGCTGGGCCGGCAAGGGCATTGGCCAGCGCATCGGTGACATGCTGCAGGCTGAAGGCCGCGTGGCCGAGCTGCGCAAGTTTCTCGAAGAGCTGTACAACAGCTCGGGCCGCAAGGAAGACCTGTCCCAGCTGTCGGACGAGCAGGTGCTGGAGATGGCGGGCAATCTGTCAGGCGGCGTGCCGTTCGCCACGCCCGTGTTTGACGGTGCTTCCGAAGATGAAATCCGCGGCATGCTCAAGCTGGCCTATCCGGACGACATCGCCCGCGCCAAGGGCCTGACGGCCACGCGCACCCAGGCCCATCTGTACGACGGCCGCTCGGGCGAGGCGTTTGAGCGTCCCACCACCGTGGGCTACATGCACGTGCTCAAGCTGCACCACTTGGTGGACGACAAGATGCACGCCCGCTCGACCGGTCCCTACAGCCTGGTCACGCAGCAACCGCTGGGCGGCAAGGCGCAGTTCGGCGGCCAGCGATTCGGCGAGATGGAGGTCTGGGCGCTGGAAGCCTACGGTGCCTCCTACACGCTGCAGGAAATGCTCACCGTCAAGTCCGACGACGTGCAAGGCCGCACCAAGGTGTATGAGTCCATCGTCAAGGGCGAACACGCGATCGAAGCCGGCATGCCGGAATCGTTCAATGTGCTGGTCAAGGAAATCCGTTCGCTCGGTATTGACATTGAACTTGAGCGCTCGTAATCACAGGAAGGAACAAGGATTCAAACCATGAAATCATTACTCGACCTGTTCAAGCAATTCACGCCGGACGAGCATTTCGATGCGATCAAGATCGGCATGGCTTCGCCCGAGAAGATCCGTTCCTGGTCTTTCGGCGAAGTCAAAAAGCCTGAAACCATCAACTACCGCACCTTCAAGCCCGAGCGTGACGGCCTGTTCTGCGCCAAGATTTTCGGGCCCATCAAGGACTACGAATGCCTGTGCGGCAAGTACAAGCGCCTCAAGCACCGCGGCGTGATCTGCGAGAAGTGCGGCGTCGAAGTCACGCAGACCAAGGTGCGCCGCGAGCGCATGGGCCATATCGACCTGGCCGCGCCCTGCGCCCACATCTGGTTCCTAAAATCGCTGCCCTCGCGCCTGGGCCTGGTGCTGGACATGACGCTGCGCGACATCGAACGCGTGCTGTACTTTGAAGCCTATGTCGTGACCGACCCCGGCATGACGCCGCTGAAGAAGTTCAGCATCATGTCCGAAGACGACTACGACGCCAAGCGCAAGGAATACGGCGACGAGTTCATCGCCAAGATGGGCGCCGAAGGCATCAAGGACCTGCTGCAAGGCATTGACATCGACTTGTCGATCGAAAGGCTGCGCGGCGACTTGACGGGCTCCGAAGTCAAGGTCAAGAAGAACGCCAAGCGCTTGAAGGTGCTCGAGGCGTTCAAGAAGTCCGGCATCAAGCCCGAGTGGATGGTGCTGGACGTGCTGCCCGTGCTGCCGCCGGACCTGCGCCCGCTGGTGCCGCTGGACGGCGGCCGCTTTGCGACCTCCGACCTCAACGACCTGTACCGTCGCGTCATCAACCGCAACAGCCGTCTGCGCCGTCTGCTCGAGCTCAAGGCTCCCGAAATCATTGCCCGCAATGAAAAGCGCATGCTGCAGGAAGCCGTGGACTCGCTGCTGGACAACGGCCGCCGCGGCAAGGCCATGACCGGCGCCAACAAGCGCGCGCTGAAGTCGCTGGCCGACATGATCAAGGGCAAGAGCGGGCGCTTCCGCCAGAACCTGCTGGGCAAGCGCGTCGACTACTCGGGCCGTTCGGTCATCACCGTGGGCCCGACGCTCAAGCTGCACCAGTGCGGCCTGCCGAAGCTGATGGCGCTGGAGCTGTTCAAGCCCTTCATCTTCTCGCGCCTGGAAGCCATGGGCATTGCGACGACGATCAAAGCAGCGAAGAAGGAGGTCGAATCCGGCACGCCGGTGGTCTGGGACATCCTTGAGGAAGTCATCAAGGAGCACCCGGTGATGCTCAACCGCGCACCGACGCTGCACCGCCTGGGCATCCAGGCCTTCGAGCCGATCCTGATCGAAGGCAAGGCGATCCAGCTGCACCCGCTGGTCTGTGCTGCCTTCAACGCCGACTTCGACGGCGACCAGATGGCCGTCCACGTGCCGCTGTCGGTTGAAGCGCAGATGGAAGCCCGCACGCTGATGCTGGCCTCCAACAACGTGCTGTTCCCCGCCAACGGCGAACCCTCGATCGTGCCGTCCCAGGACGTGGTGCTGGGTCTGTACTACACGACCCGCGAGCGCATCAACGGCAAGGGTGAAGGCATGGTGTTCGCCGACACTGGCGAAGTGCAGCGCGCGCTCGACGCCGGCGAGGCCGAACTGACCGCCAAGATCAGCGTGCGCCTGACCGAGTGGACCAAGGACAAGGCCAGCGGCGAGTTCGTGCCCGACACCCAGCTGGTGGAAACCACGGTGGGCCGCGCCTTGCTGAGCGAAATCCTGCCCAAGGGCCTGCCGTTTGCCAACATCAACAAGGCGCTGAAGAAGAAGGAAATCTCCAAGCTCATCAATGTCTCGTTCCGCAAATGCGGCCTGAAGGAAACCGTGGTGTTTGCCGACAAGCTGCTGCAAAACGGTTTCCGGCTGGCGACCAAGGCCGGCATCTCTATCGCGATCGACGACATGCTGGTGCCCAAGGAGAAGCACGGCATCATCGAGCGCGCCGAGAGGGAAGTCAAAGAGATCGAACAGCAGTATGTGTCCGGTCTGGTGACTGCCGGCGAGCGCTACAACAAGGTCGTGGACATCTGGGGCAAGGCCGGCGACGAAGTCTCCAAGGTCATGATGGCCCAGCTGGCCAAGCAGAAGACAGTGGACCGCCACGGCAAGGAAGTGGAGCAGGAGTCGTTCAACTCGATCTACATGATGGCCGACTCCGGCGCCCGCGGCTCCGCGGCCCAGATTCGCCAGCTCGCCGGCATGCGGGGCCTGATGGCCAAGCCCGACGGCTCGATCATCGAGACGCCGATCACCGCGAACTTCCGCGAAGGCCTGAACGTGCTGCAGTACTTCATCTCCACCCACGGGGCGCGCAAAGGCCTGGCCGACACGGCGCTGAAGACCGCCAACTCGGGTTACCTGACCCGCCGTCTGGTCGACGTGACCCAGGATCTGGTGGTGACCGAGCTCGATTGCGGCACGCACGAAGGCTCGCTGATGCGCGCCATCGTCGAAGGCGGTGAAGTGATCGAATCGCTGCGCGAGCGCATTCTGGGCCGCACGGCGGCCGACGACGTGCTGCACCCCGAGAACCGTTCGGTGCTGGTCAAGGCCGGCGACATGCTGGACGAAGACGCGATCGAGGAACTCGAGGCGGCCGGTGTCGACGAAGTCAGGGTGCGCACGGCTCTGACCTGCGAGACCCGCTTCGGCCTGTGCGCCAAGTGCTATGGCCGCGACCTGGGCCGCGGTGGTCTGGTCAACGGTGGCGAGGCCGTGGGCGTGATTGCCGCGCAGTCCATCGGCGAGCCCGGCACGCAGCTGACCATGCGGACGTTCCACATCGGCGGCGCCGCTTCGCGTGCGGCCATCGCGTCGAGCGTGGAAGCCAAGTCCAACGGCATCATCGGCTTCAACGCCACGATGCGCTATGTGACCAATAGCAAGGGTGAACTGGTGGTGATTGCCCGTTCCGGCGAGATCGTCATTCACGACGAGCACGGCCGCGAGCGCGAGCGCCACAAGGTGCCGTATGGCTCGACCTTGACGGTCAAGGCCGACCAGGCCATCAAGGCCGGCACCATCCTCGCGAACTGGGATCCGCTGACGCGGCCCATCATCACCGAGTTTGCCGGCCAGACCAAGTTCGAGAACGTCGAAGAAGGCCTGACGGTGGCCAAGCAGGTGGACGAAGTCACCGGCCTGTCCACGCTGGTCGTGATCGACCCGAAACGCCGTGGCTCGGCCAAGGTGGTTCGTCCGCAGGTCAAGCTGATCGACGCCTCGGGCAACGAGGTCAGGATCCCCGGCACCGACCACTCGGTGACCATCGGCTTCCAGGTCGGCGCGCTGATCCAGGTGCGCGATGGCCAGGACGTGGGCCCCGGCGAAGTGCTGGCCCGAATCCCGGTCGAAGGCCAGAAGACCCGCGACATCACCGGCGGTCTGCCGCGGGTGGCCGAGCTGTTCGAAGCCCGTTCGCCCAAGGACAAGGGTGTGCTGGCCGAGATGACCGGCACCGTGTCCTTCGGTAAGGAAACCAAGGGCAAGATCCGCTTGCAGATCACCGATCCGGATGGCAAGGTCTGGGAAGAACTGGTGCCCAAGGAGAAGAACATCCTGGTGCACGAAGGCCAGGTGGTGAACAAGGGCGAGAGCGTGGTGGACGGCCCGGCCGATCCGCAGGACATTCTGCGCCTGCTGGGCATGGAAGAACTGGCCCGCTACATCGTCGACGAAGTGCAGGACGTCTACCGCTTGCAGGGTGTGAAGATCAACGACAAGCACATTGAAGTGATCGTGCGCCAGATGTTGCGGCGCGTGGTGGTCGAGAACTCGGGCGACTCCAGCTACATTGCCGGCGAGCAGGTCGAGCGTTCCGAGATGCTCGATACCAACGACGCGCTGCGCGCCGAAGGCAAGATTCCGGCGACCTACAGCAACCTGCTGCTGGGCATCACCAAGGCCTCGCTGTCCACCGACAGCTTCATCAGTGCCGCCTCGTTCCAGGAGACGACGCGCGTACTGACCGAAGCCGCCATCATGGGCAAGCGCGACGAGCTGCGCGGCCTGAAGGAAAACGTCATCGTCGGCCGCCTGATTCCCGCCGGTACCGGCCTGGCCTACCACCAGGCGCGCAAGGCCAAGGACCAGATGGACGAGGCCGAGCGCCGCGCCATCGCCGAGGCGGAGGCCGCCGAACTGGCCGGCATGTCCGAGGCCCCGAGCTCTGAAACCAGCGAAGGCGCAGCGACCGAGTAACAAGCCCCATAGCTGGTGAAGCCGCTATCGCCCCAGACCCGGTTGCCCGGGTCTGGGGCGTTTTTGTATCGATGGGAGCCCATGTGGGCTTATGCTGGCGGTGAAGGGAGTCAGACATGCCCTGGTCTTTTGTACTGTGGTTCATTCTGGGCATCTTGCTGTTCTGGTCGGTCGGGGCCTACAACCGCATGGTGCGGCTGCGCTCGGCGACGCTGGAGGCATTTGCGACACTGGATGCGCAGCTCATGAGGCTGGTCGACTTGTTGCAGTCCAGCCTGCCTGCTGCGGTCGCGCCCTCCGCTGTGGCCCAGCCAGGCGTCGTGCCCGGCGACGTCGCATCCTTGTGGGACGGCCTGCAAAGCGCGGCGTCACAGTTCACGGCCTCGCTGGCCGCAGCCCGTGCCCATCCGCTCGACGGCGATGCCATGGCGGCGCTCAGCGCGGCCCAGGGTGTGCTGGCCATGGCGTGGCAGCGTTTGCAGCACGAGGCCCATGACCTGGCCGGGGCCGCCGTGCCCGAGACCCTGCAAGTGCAGTGGGAGCAACTGGCACTGCCCGCCCGTGTGGCCGGTGAGCATTTCAACCTGGCCGTGGCCCGCTACAACGAGGCGATTGCCCAGTTTCCCGCGCTGTTGCTGGCCCGGCTGTTTGGTTTCAAGGTGGCCCGACCGGTGTGAGGGCCGCCACGGAGCCGGGCTCGGGCATCGCCGGCCTGGGCTCCTGGCGAGAAACGGGTTGCCAACTGGAGGCGCTCATGGATACTACGGAGCCGGGATCAAGTCGCGCAAGCCTATATTGGCAGTTGCTCATATGAATCAGGAGATCGGTATGAAGCTCAAATCGATGGCTGGTGCTGCACTCATTCTGGCGGCCATGAGCAGCCTGGCGCAGGACAAGGAGACTCTGTATGTGAAGAGCCTGGCCGCGACCTGCGCCAACTGCCATGGCACCCATGGCCGGGTGGTGGACGGCTCCAGCGTGGCGTCTCTGGCCGGTCTGCCCAGGGAGCACATCGTGGCGCAGATGCAGGCCTTCAAAGCCGGCACCCGTGCCGCCACGGTGATGCACCAGATCAGCAAGGGCTACAGCGATGCGCAAATCGAGCAGATCGCCGGCTATTTCGCGGCTCAAAAGAAGTAAGGAAAACAGTCATGCAACGCCGTTCCTTTCTCCAGTCTTCTGCCGCCTTGAGCCTGCTGGGCCTGGCGGCCTGCGCGACCCCCTCCGTTCCCGCCAAGGCCAGAG
Source organism: Burkholderiaceae bacterium (assembly GCA_050725495.1). Lineage (GTDB taxonomy): Bacteria > Pseudomonadota > Gammaproteobacteria > Burkholderiales > Burkholderiaceae_C > JBOHHM01. Next base: position 12,210 of record JBOHHM010000035.1, read on the forward strand.
TCGTCGTCATCGGCGGCGGCTATGGCGGCGCCACGGCGGCCAAGTATGTGCGCCTGCTGTCGGACTACAAGATCGATGTGGTGCTGGTCGAGCCGGGCGAGGCTTTCGTGTCCTGCCCTGTTTCCAACCTGGTGCTGGGTGGCAGCAAGCAGATGGCCGACATCACCATGCCTTACGCCGGGCTGTCCAGAAAACATGGGGTGACGGTCGTCAAGGACATGGCCCGCGGTATCGACGCGACCAAGAAAACCGTGAGCCTGGCCGGCGGCGCGAGCATCGTCTACGACAAGCTGGTGGTGTCGCCCGGCATCGAGTTGCTGTTCGGCAGCATCGAGGGCCTGCAGGCGGCCTACGCCTCGGGCCAGATCCTGCAGGCCTGGAAAGCTGGGTCGGAAACGCTGGCCCTGCGCCGCCAACTCGAGGCCATGCCCGACGGCGGCGTCTACGCGATCACGATTCCAGAGGCGCCGTACCGCTGCCCGCCCGGCCCCTATGAGCGGGCCTGCCAGGTGGCCTGGTACTTCAAAAACGCCAAGCCGCGCAGCAAGGTTCTCATTCTCGATGCCAATCCCGACGTCACCTCCAAGGGCGCGCTGTTCAAGAAGGTCTGGGCCGAGCAGTACAAGGGCATGGTCGAGTACCGCGGCCAGCACCGGGCCACGGCGGTCGATGCCAGGGCCGGGCTGATCAAGTTCGACGTGCAGGATGATGTGAAAGCCAACGTCATCAATGCCCTGCCGCCCATGCGCGCCGGCGCCATCGCCGTGCAGGCGGGCCCGAACAACCAGGCCAACAACCGCTGGTGCGGCGTGAACTACCAGAGCTTCGAGTCCACTGCGGCCAAAGACGTGTTTGTGATCGGCGACTCGATCCAGATCGCGCCCGGCATGCCCAAGAGCGGCCACATGGCCAACAGCCATGCCAAGGTGGCGGCCGCCGCCATCGTGGCGCAGCTCTCAGGCTGGGACGTGAACCCGGCGCCCATGCTCACCAATACCTGCTACAGCTTTGTGGACGACAAGAACGTGTTCCATGTGGCGAGTGTGCATGAGTATGTGGCGGCCGAGAAAACCTTCAAGACCGTGGCCGGCTCGGGAGGCTTGAGCCCCGGCCCCACCGAGCTCGAGGGTGTTTACGCCCTCAACTGGGCGCACAACATCTGGTCGGACATCCTGGGCTAGTAGATCGACCGCTCTGCTGCGCGACCATCGCTACGCTTGATAGGTTCGGGCTTGGAACGGCCCGGTGCTCAATGCATTCATGAAAGACCACGAAGTTAAAACTCCCCTGTGGCGCCAGCTTCAGGCTGCCGCCACTGTTTTAGTAGCGGTGCGCGCTGGTGAATCGGGCGCGGCAGCCCTGGATGAGCTTGAAGCTGCGCTGCGCCCCGGGGTCCAGGCCATCGTCTTCCAGGTGCTCCGATCGCTGGGTCGCGCCAACGCCTTGCGCCAGCTGCTCGTCAAACGCTCGCCGCCGCCGCAGGCCGATGCCTTGCTGTGCACGGCCCTGGCCCTGGTCTGGCGCGAGCAGGGCGCGCCTTACGAGGCCTTCACCCTGGTGGATCAGGCGGTCGAAGCGGCCAAGCGCAGCCCTGCCATGCAGGGCCAGGCCAGCTTCATCAATGCCTGCCTGCGCCGCTTCCTGCGCGAGCGCGAGGCGCTGGTGGCCGCGAGCAGCCGGGACCCGGTGGCGCTGTGGAACCATCCGCGCTGGTGGATCGAGCGGCTCAAGCGGGACCATCCCGGGCGCTGGCAGGCCATTTTGCAGGCCAACAACACGCATGCGCCCATGACCTTGCGCGTCAATGTGAGAAAAACGGCTGTAGCCACCTATCTGCAAGAACTGGTTGCTATGAATATGGAAGCAACCGCGGTGGGTGAGGCCGGCGTCGTGCTGGCCCGGCCGCGACCGGTGCAGCAGATCCCCGGTTTTGCCGAGGGCGCCGTATCGGTGCAGGACGCGGGCGCGCAACTGGCCGCGCCCCTGCTGCTGCAGGGCCTGGAGCGGTCCCGGCCGCTGAAGATTCTCGATGCCTGCGCTGCGCCGGGCGGCAAGACGGCGCATCTGCTGGAGCTGGCCGATGCGCAGGTGACGGCGCTGGACATCGATCCTGAGCGCTGCGAGCGCATCCACCAGAACCTGCGGCGCCTGGGGCTGGCGGCCCGTGTCGTGGCCGCCGATGCTGCTCATCCAGCCAGCTGGTGGGACGGCGAGCTGTTCGACATCATCCTGCTGGACGCGCCCTGCACCGCCTCGGGCATCGTGCGCCGCCACCCCGACGTGCGCTGGCTGCGCCGCGAGAGCGACATCGCCCAGCTGGCCGCGATCCAGGCGGCGCTGCTGCAGGCCCTGTGGCCCCTGCTCAAGCCCGGCGGGCGGCTGCTGTACTGCACCTGCTCGGTGTTCCTGGCCGAAGGACACGATCAGATACAAACGTTTGTTGCGCACAACACCGACGCCGCTTTGCGGCCTTCACCCGGCCATTTAATCCCCCAAACGGCGGGAAACGGCGATGCCGTCCCGGACAATCTGCAAGGTGATCACGACGGCTTTTTTTACGCATTGCTTGAAAAACATACGACTTAGCCTGGCCGTCCTGCTGGCCTGCGTTGGTCTGGCCTGGGCCGCCCCCGGGGTGGCCCAGGCCAATGGTTCTGTCGCCGACATCACCCAGCTGCGGCTGGAGCGCAGCGACGAAGGTGTATATCTGTCCGCCAGCCTGAAGTTTGAGCTCCCCACCATCGTCGAAGATGCGTTGCTCAAGGGCATCCCCATGTTTTTCGTGGCCGAGGCCGAGGTGTTCCGCGACCGCTGGTACTGGTATGACAAGAAGGTCGCCAGCGCCAGCCGGCACATGAGGCTGGCCTACCAGCCGCTGACGCGCAAATGGCGGCTCCATGTCTCGCCCGGCGCCATCGGCAACGTGGGCCTGGGCGTGACCCTCAACCAGAACTTCGACGAGTTGTCCGACGCGCTGGCGGCGGTGCAGCGCATCTCGCGCTGGAAGATCGCCGAGCTCTCGGAAATCGAGCCCGATTCGCGCCACAACGTGGACTTCCGGTTCCGGCTCGATGTGTCGCAGCTGCTGCGCCCGTTCCAGATCGGTGCGGTGGGCCAGGCCGAGTGGAACATTTCCGTCGCCAGGAATCAGCGCCTGGTGGAGGGCTCGAAGTGAGCCCCGTGCCGGGGCCGCAGCGACTGCTGGCGCGGTTCTCGCTGCCGTCGCGCGCCTTGCGCTGGGCGGTGGGCATAGGCGCGGCCGCCATGGTGGCCATTGGCCTGGTGCTGCTGTTCCTGCTGACCCAGGCCACCAACAACCGCGAGCTCTACGAGCGCAACTACGGGCTCTTGTTGTATGTGAATGCGGCGGTGGCGGCGCTGCTGCTGTTCGTCATTGCCTGGGTTGCCTTCAGGCTGGCCGTGCGCTACTACCGGGGCCGCTTCGGCAGCCGTTTGCTGGTCAAGCTGGCGGCGATTTTCGCCCTGGTCGGTCTGGTGCCCGGCGTGCTGATCTACACCGTGTCCTACCAGTTCGTGTCGCGCTCGATCGAAAGCTGGTTCGACGTCAAGGTCGAGGCCGCGCTGGACGCAGGCGTGAGCCTGGGGCGCGCCACGCTCGACACCCTGGCCAGCGAGCTGGCCAGCAAGTCCCGCGCGGCCAGCGCCCAGCTCTCGGGCGTCCCGGATGCCGCGGCCGGGCTGACGCTGGAGCGCATACGCGACCAGCTGTCGGCCGACGACGTGATCCTCTGGAATGCCTCGGGCCATCTGGTCGCCAGCGCCGGCCAGTCGCGCTTTTTGCTCAACCCCGAGCGGCCGACCTTCCAGCAGCTGCGCAATGCCCGCAGCCTGCGCGTCGTCGCCCAGGTCGAGGGACTGGATGACACCAACCTCAACGCCGTCACCAATGCGCGCATCAAGGCCCTGGCCCTGGTCGCCAGCACCAGCGTGGGCCTGCTGGCCGAGCCCCGTTACCTGCAGGTCAGCAAGGCCCTGCCGCCCACGCTGGTGGCCAATGCCATCGCTGTGAGCGACGCCAACCGCGAATACCAGGAGCGGGCGTTGGCCCGCGAAGGCCTGCGCCGCATGTACATCGGCACGCTCACGCTCAGCCTGTTCCTGGCGGTCTTTGGCGCGTTCCTGCTGGCCGTGTTGCTGGGCAACCAGCTGGCCAAGCCCTTGCTGGTGCTGGCCGCGGGGGTGCGCGAGGTCGCCGCCGGCGACCTGTCGCCGAAGGCCGCCCTGCAGGGCAAGGACGAACTCGGGGGCCTGACGCGCTCGTTTGCCGACATGACGCAGCAGCTGGCCGAAGCGCGCAGCGCCGTGGAAAAAAGCATGGGCCAGGTCAGTGCGGCCCGCGCGAATCTGCAAACCATTCTGGACAACCTGACGGCCGGCGTGATCGTGCTCGATGTCCAGGGCGCGATCCAGTCGTCCAACCCCGGTGCCACACGCATTCTGCGGGCCCCGCTGGCCGCCTACGAAGGCCGGCCGCTGGAGGACATTGCCGGCCTGGAGACTTTCGCCGCCCGCGTGCGCGCCCAATTCGACGCCTTTCTCAGCGAGCGCGCCCAGCACGGGCTGGATCACTGGCAGCAGTCGTTCGAACTGAACGCCGCACAGCCCGGGTCGCCGCAAAATGCTATTACTTTGGTAGCGCGCGGTGCCGAATTGCCGGGGGCGGCGAGGCTGCTGGTCTTTGACGACATCTCGGAAATCGTGTCTGCCCAGCGGGCCCAGGCCTGGGGCGAGGTGGCGCGGCGGCTGGCCCATGAAATCAAGAACCCGCTCACGCCCATCCAGCTCTCGGCCGAGCGGCTGGAGATGAAGCTGGCCGGCAAGGTCGCGCCCCCCGAGCAGGCCATACTTGCCAAATCGGTGAGGACCATCGTCGACCAGGTCGATGCCATGAAGCGGCTGGTCAACGAATTTCGCGACTACGCGCGCCTGCCCGCGGCCGAGCTCAAGCCGCTGGACCTCAACGCGGTCGTGAGCGATGTGCTGCAGCTCTATGGCAGCGAGAACGCGATCGTGCCGGTGCAGGCCGAACTCGACCCGCGCTGTCCGCGCATCCTGGGCGATGGCCAGCAGGTGCGTCAGGTCGTTCACAACCTGCTGCAAAACGCGCAGGACGCCATGGAGGCGCTGGCTGGCAAGCTTCCCCAGAGCGTCATCATTCGCACGCAATGGATTGAGTCGGCCCAGCGGGTGCGCCTGAGCGTGCTCGACAGCGGCGCCGGTTTCCCCGACTACATCCTCAAGCGGGCCTTCGAGCCCTATGTCACGACCAAGGCCAAGGGCACGGGACTGGGCCTCGCGGTGGTCAAGAAAATCGCCGATGAGCATGGAGCCCGGATCGACCTCTCCAACCGGGTGGTCGACGGCGTCATCCAGGGCGCACAAGTATCGCTATCATTCGCCATCGACAACACAGTCGCCGCTTCGCCACGCGGCACGGTTACATCCTAGGAACAGCGCTTCAATCATGGCAAACATACTGGTGGTCGACGACGAGCTGGGCATCCGCGATCTGCTCTCGGAAATCCTGAACGACGAAGGCCACAACGTCGAACTGGCTGAAAACGCCAGCCAGGCTCGTGCCGCCCGCGCCCGCGCCCGCCCCGACCTCGTGCTGCTGGACATCTGGATGCCCGACACCGACGGCGTGACCCTGCTCAAGGAGTGGTCCACCACCGGCGCGCTGACCATGCCCGTCATCATGATGAGCGGCCACGCTACCATCGACACCGCAGTGGAGGCCACCAAGATCGGGGCCCAGTCCTTTCTTGAAAAGCCCATCACGTTGCAAAAGCTGCTGAAGGCTGTGGAGCAAGGCCTGGTCCGCAACAACGTCGCCCGCAGGCCCGCGCCGCCGCCGGTGCTGGCCGAACTGACGGTCGAAGCGGCCATGACCGGTGGCCAGGCCTTGCCCGCCGCAGTCGACCCGGGCCCCCAGGCGCGCCAGAGTTTCGAGCTCGACAAGCCGCTGCGCGATGCCCGTGACGCGTTCGAGAAATCCTACTTCGAATTCCATCTGGCCAAGGAAGGCGGCTCCATGACCCGCGTGGCCGAGAAGACCGGCTTGGAGCGCACCCACCTGTACCGCAAGCTCAAGCAACTGGGCGTGGACCTGTCGCGCGGCAAACGCAACCTGATGTGATCAGCGATTCGCAAAAGGGCTTCGTAGCCTGCTACAATCTATGGTTCTGGCCCGGTAGCTCAGTCGGTAGAGCAGAGGATTGAAAATCCTTGTGTCGGTGGTTCGATTCCGCCCCAGGCCACCACTTCTCTTTCTCAGACGATCCCAAGACAGCTCACAAGTCCTTGTAAATCAAGGACTTAGCCTGAAAAGGCGGCTCAAGCGGTATCGTTGAATCCCACAACGTCCCATTCTTGCGTGTACCCAATGGTGTACCCAGACTGCTGTTCAACCTCAGTCTTGTTTTTGGGTACACCATGGGACAACTTAACGAGCTTCAAATCAAGGCGGCACAGCCGCGCGACAAGGAATATCTGCTTGCGGACGGGGAGGGCCTGTACCTTCGCGTGCGGCCAACCGGCAAGGCCTGGGTCTATCGCTACAAGGAAGCCGGCAAAGAGGCCAAGCTAAGCCTCGGGCGCTATCCAGCCATGTCGCTGGCTGTAGCCCGTAAGAAGGCCCGTGCTGAGGCCGAACAACGGGCAGGCGGGGTAGACCCCCGCGAAGCCCGACGCGAGGCGGAGGAGCGCGATCGTGTCGCTCGTCTTAATACCTTCGAGTTAATGGCCCGCGCTTGGCAAGCCCAAGCGAAGAAGGACCGCCAATGGTCGGACAGCTACGCCGAGAAGGTGATGCGGCACTTGGAACTGCACATCTTCCCGTGGCTGGGCTCGCTAACGATGGAGGCCATCAAGCCTACCGAGCTTGTACGCTGCCTGCACCGCATCAAAGAGCGCGGCAACCTTGAGACGGCGCAGCGCGTCCGAGAGGCCGTTCAACACGTTTTCCAGTATGCGGTTGATGTGGGCGCGCTGGACCCAGCCAGGAATTTCGTGAACAGTCGTACCGGCGGCCTACCGTCTCCACGAGCCCGTCACTACGCTGCCATCACCGATCCGCAGAAGCTTGGGCAGTTGCTGCGCGACATGCAGGCCTACAACGGGAATGTGATCACCCGCGCCGCCCTGCAGCTTTCGCCACTGTTGTTCCAACGCCCAGGGCAGCTGCGGCTGGCACATTGGGAGGACATCGACTTCGAGCGAACCCTTTGGCGTTGCCCGCCCGAGAAGATGAAACTTCGCGAATGGAAGAAACGAGACATTCGCACGCCCGCGCATCTGGTGCCACTGCCGACGCAAGCGGTCGATATCCTGCGTGACCTCCTTCCGTTGACTGGCCCCAGCGGGCCGATTTTTCGCAGCATGGCGAAGCGCTCCGAGGCGACACGGTACATGAGCGACAACACGGTCAATAGCGCGCTGCGCACACTTGGCTACGACACGAAGGAGCAGATCACTGGGCACGGCTTTCGAGCCACCGCCCGGACGCTGATTCGAGAGCTTCTAGGGTGGGATCGGGAAGTCATCGAACGACACCTGGCGCACGTGTCTGACGAGGAACTCGGCGGTAGTTACGACCGCACAACACATTTCGAGCAGCGTCGTCGGATGATTCAGGCGTGGGCGGATCTGTTAGATGATCTGGCTGCAGGCAAAGTTGTTGAGCCGGCACGCGATATGCGTCGATCCAGCGACGTGCATCCGCAGGCAGGGATCGGCCCTGGCAACGAACAGGGGCTCAGGGTTGCGGCTTAGCCGTCCGGTAACCTTCCGGATCGTTGATCCACGCCTGAAGTTCCGCGCTGGACCATGCGGAGGCACGGCCACCCAAATGGACTGGAGCGGGAAAGCGGCCTTCAGAAATGCGCCGGTAGACCGTCGAGCGGCTGAGCGCGGAGATGCGCGTCACGTCGCACAATCGGTAGAAGGCAGGCGGGGCTTTGGAAGTGTTCGGCTTGGGCAGGGTCTGGTGAAAGAGCATGGAGGTTCCTTGTCGGCAATTCGAAAGGATGCGTCCTGGGGCGGCTCAAACGAACCCGTACCGGCGCAGGGCAGCGCGCCGGGTACAAACATGTGCGATCCTCACCTTTATCTGTACCGGCTTTGAGAAGTTTCAACCAACCACAAATGCAGCCACTGTCTTTCACCCTGACTCGCTCGCCTGATCGGCTTACCCCTGTTACGTGCCACGCTGTTTCGGAGGGCTCCACTCACGCTAGTCGGACGGCGATGTCCCAGGGTTCTATAGGCTGGACGTGGACCCTGAAGTAGTCGGGACGGAGGTGGTTCGTAGTGGAGCGGC
>JBOHHM010000036.1:0-20037 GCA_050725495.1 Burkholderiaceae bacterium
CTGCTCGATCAGCAGCACCCTCACCATGGCGTGCGGCAGCGTCAGGTCGGACAGTCGAATGCGCTCGTGCGCGGCCTGTTTGAAGCCCGGGTCGAGCCCGTCGGGGCCGCCAATCACCAGTGCCACGTCGTCGCCTTCGAGTTGCCAGTTCTTGAGCTTGCCGGCCAGCGCCACCGTGGTCACCGTGGCGCCCCGCTCGTCCAGGGCCACGATGCGGCTGCCTTTCGGAATGGCGGCTTCAATTCGCTCGCGCTCGGCGGCGTACAGCGTTTCCAGGGTTTTGGAGCCGCGCGGTTCGGTCTTGACCGCCTTGAGTTCCACCCTGAGCTCGGGCGGAAAGCGCTTGGCGTAGTCGTCGTAAGCGGCTTGTGCCCAGTCGGGCACGCGCTGGCCCACCGCAACTATCACCAGCTTCACGGCAAGGCCCTCAGGCTTTGCGCGCGGCGGCTTTTTTGGCGGGCACCTTGGCGGCCGCTTTCGCTGCTGTTTTCGCCGGCGCTTGGGCAGCCGCCTTCTTGGCCAGAGCTTGAGGTGCCGCCTTTTTTGCTACTGTTTTTGTAGCGGTCCCTGCCTTCTTGGCAGGGGCTTTGGCCCCTTTTGAATCACCGTTGGCCTTGGCCACCGCTTTCTTGGCCGCTGCCTTGGCGGGGGCCGCCACAGCCGGCTTGGGTGCACCGAATTTCAGGCGCACGGGCTTGTCGCCCCAGATCTCTTCGAGGTGGTAGTACTGACGAATGGCGGGCTGCATGATGTGGGCGACCGCCGGGCCGCAGTCCACGATGATCCACTCGCCATTGGCCTCGCCTTCAATGCGGGGTTTAGCAAAGCCCGCACCACGCACGGCATCGCGCACGCTGGCGGCCAGTGCCTTGGTCTGACGGTTCGACGTACCCGATGCCACAATGACGCGTTCAAACAGCGGCGAGAGATGCTCGGTGTTGAACACCTGGATGTCATGGGCCTTGACATCCTCCAGACCATCGACGATGGCGCGCTGAAGTTTCTGGGTGTCCTTTTTCGCGGCGGTTTCGGTGTGCGTTTGGGTCGTCATCAGGCGGTTCGGTAAAGATGATGTTGTTCAATATAGCGCGCAACCCCGTCGGGAACCAGATGGGCTACCCCTTGACCCGCGGCCACAAGGGCGCGGATGTTGGTGGCGCTGACGGACATGGGAGGTAGTTGCAAGGCTTCAAACTGCCCTTGCGGCAGTTTTGAGGGATCAAACAGGCCATGGGTCCCGGTAGATGGGGCGCGTCCAGCTATTGAAATTATAGCAATCTGCAGAATCTCGGGCCATCGGTGCCAGCTGGGCAGTGCCGCAGCCTGGTCCTCGCCCATGATGAGGAACAGCTGGGCGCCCGCCTGTTCGGCGCGCAATTGCCGCAAGGTGTCGATGGTGTAGGTCGGGCCGGCGCGCTGCATTTCACGCTCATCGACCACCACCAGCGGCAGATCGGCAAAGGCCAGCCGGGCCATCGCCAACCGGTGGCCAGCAGCGCTGAGCGGCCTCGGCTTGTGCCAGGCATGACCAGTGGGAAACACGCGCAACTCATCGAGCTGCAGCTGCCGAACGGCGGCCTGGACCAGGGCGACATGGGCGTTGTGGGGGGGGTCAAACGAGCCACCGAACACGCCTATGCGGCTGAGGCGGGCCGTCACACCCACTCCCGGCGCGGCAGGAAGCTCTTGTACAGATTCTCCTCGGGCGAGCCGCTCTCGGGCTGATGCTGGTAGGACCAGCTCGCGAGCGGAGGCATGGACAACAGAATCGATTCCGTGCGCCCCCCCGACTGCAGGCCGAAATGCGTGCCGCGGTCCCACACCAGGTTGAATTCGACATAGCGCCCACGGCGGTACAGCTGGAAGCTGCGCTCGCGCTCGCCCCAGGCCATGTCCTTGCGCCGCTGCACGATGGGCAGGTAGGCGTCCAGAAATGCGTCGCCGACCGCGCTCATCATGGCAAAGCTGCGCTCAAAGCCCAGTTCGGAAAAATCGTCGAAGAACACGCCGCCGATGCCGCGCTGCTCGTCGCGGTGCTTCAAATAAAAATACTCGTCGCACCAAGCCTTGAAGCGCGGATATTTGTCGCTGCCGAAGGGCGCCAGCGCGTTCTTGCAGACCGTGTGGAAATGGGCGGCGTCTTCCTCGAAGCCATAGTAGGGCGTGAGGTCCATGCCACCGCCAAACCAGCAGACCGGCTCCTGGCCGGGCGCGGTGGCGGCCAGCATGCGCACATTCATGTGGACTGTGGGCACATAGGGGTTGAGCGGGTGAAACACCAGCGACACGCCCATGGCTTCGAACGGCGCGCCCGCCAGTTCGGGCCGGTGCTGGGTCGCCGAGGGCGGCAGCTGGGGGCCGCGCACATCGGAGAAACCGCAGCCGGCACGCTCGAAAACAGTCCCGCCTTCCAGGATTTTGGTGAGGCCCTCGCCCTGCAGCGGCTCGTCCGGCTGCTTCTTCCAGGGGTCGGCGACAAAGGCCTCAGGCCCGGCGCCGTCTATGGCCGCAATGGACGAGGTGATGCGCTGCTGCAGGCCCAGCAGGTAGTCTCGGACCGAGGCGACGTTGGGAATGCTCATGGGACCTCAGCTTTTGACCGCCCGGTAACCAATGTCCTTGCGGTACTGCATGCCGTCGAAGTGGATGCCGCGCGTCACTTCGTAAGCGCGTTGCTGGGCCAGCTTCACGCTCTCGGCCAGGGCCGTGACGCACAGAACCCGCCCGCCGGCGGTGCTGACCACGCCGTCCTTCATGACGGTGCCGGCATGAAACACCATGGCATCGTCGGCATCCTTGGGCAGTCCGGTGATGATGTCCCCCTTGCGCGGGTTCAGCGGATAGCCGGGCGCGGCCATCACCACGCCGAGCGCCGTACGGCGATCCCAGTGCAGCTCGACCTGGTCGAGCGTGCCCGAGGTGGCCGCCATCATCACCTCGTACAGATCCGACTTCAGGCGCATCATGATGGGCTGGGTCTCGGGGTCGCCCATGCGGCAGTTGAATTCCAGCGTCTTGGGCCGGCCCTGGGCATCGATCATCAGCCCGGCGTAGAGGAAGCCAGTATAGGGAATGCCGTCCTTTTCCATGCCGCGGATCGTGGGCAGGATGATTTCGCGCATGGCGCGGGCGTGCACATCGGCCGTGACCACGGGCGCCGGTGAATAAGCGCCCATGCCGCCGGTGTTGGGGCCTTGATCGCCGTCGAGCAGGCGCTTGTGGTCCTGGCTGGTGGCCAGCGCCGTGACGTTCTTGCCATCGCACAGCACGATGAAACTGGCTTCCTCGCCGGCGAGGAATTCCTCGATCACGACGCGCGCACCGCCCACGTTATGGGTGACGCCGAGCTTGTTGTCCAGCAGCATGAAGTCAATCGCCTCATGGGCCTCGGCGACGGTCATGGCCACCACCACGCCCTTGCCAGCGGCCAGGCCGTCGGCCTTGACCACGATGGGCGCGCCCTTGGCATCGACATAGGCGTGCGCTGCCGCCGGGTCGGAGAAGGTGTCGTACTCGGCCGTCGGAATGCCGTGGCGCTTCATGAAGGCCTTGGAAAAGGCCTTGGAGCTCTCCAGCTGGGCAGCGGCCCGGGTCGGCCCGAACACCCGCAGGCCATGCTGGCGGAACTCGTCGACCACGCCGGCGGCCAGCGGCGCCTCCGGCCCGACCACCGTCAATGCTATCTTTTCTGCAGCAGCCCAGGCCCTCAATTCCTGGACGTCCGTGATGTTGATGTTCTCAAGCCGGGGGTCGCGGGCAGTTCCGCCGTTGCCAGGGGCCACATAGACCATTTGCACCTTGGGCGACTGGGCCAGTTTCCAGGCCAGGGCATGTTCGCGGCCACCGCCGCCAATGACGAGTACTTTCATAGGGCAGCGTTGTGGTAGACCTCTTGCACATCGTCCAGGTCTTCGAGCGCATCGAGAAGCTTTTGCATCTTCAGGGCATCGTCGCGGCCAAGCTCGATGGTGTTCTCGGCGCGCATCGTCACCTCGGCCACTTCGGGCTTCAGGCCGGCGGCCTCCAGCGCATTCTTCACGGCCTCGAAGTCGGCGTTGGCCGTCAGCACCTCGATGGCGCCGTCTTCGTCGGTGATCACATCCTCGGCGCCAGCCTCCAGCGCGACTTCCATGAGCTTGTCTTCGCTCGTGCCCGGCGCATAAATCAGCTGGCCGCAGTGCTTGAACTGAAAGGCCACCGAGCCTTCCGTGCCCATGTTGCCGCCATGCTTGGCAAAGGCGTGGCGCACTTCGGCCACGGTGCGCACGCGGTTGTCGGTCATGGTGTCGACGATGATGGCCGCGCCGCCGATGCCGTAGCCCTCGTAGCGGATTTCCTCGTAGCTCACGCCCTCGAGGTTGCCCGTGGCCTTGTCGATGTTGCGCTTGATGGTGTCGGCCGGCATGTTGGCGGCCTTGGCCTTGTCCACGGCCAGCCGCAGGCGCGGGTTGGCGCTCAGGTCGCCGCCGCCTTGGCGCGCCGCAACCATGATTTCACGGATCACGCGGGTCCAGATCTTGCCCCGTTTCTCGTCCTGGCGGCCCTTGCGGTGCTGAATATTCGCCCATTTACTGTGTCCAGCCACGGGAAATCCTTCTTCATTGATTTAATCTACAGCCTCGATTTTACTTTTCCCCCTCCAGGCAACCCCGAGGAACCTCCATATGGCCGAGCCGCTGCTGATTGCCAAGAACGCCACCACCGAATGCCAGCTCCTGCCTGGCCTGGCCAACCGCCACGGCCTGATCACCGGCGCCACCGGCACCGGCAAGACCGTGACCCTGCAAACCCTGGCTGAGAACTTCTCGGCCATCGGCGTACCGGTGTTCATGGCCGACGTCAAGGGCGACCTCACCGGCATCAGCCAGGCTGGCGGCATCGGCGAGAAACTAGCCGCCGTGCTGCAGGAGCGCGGCATCGCCCTGCCCGAGCCGCTGGCCTGCCCGACGACGCTGTGGGACGTGTTCGGCGAGCAAGGGCATCCGGTGCGCGCCACGATTTCCGACATGGGCCCGCTGCTGCTGGGGCGCATGCTCAACCTCAACGAGACCCAGTCCGGCGTGCTCAACCTGGCCTTCAAAATCGCCGACGACAACGGCCTGCTGCTGCTCGACCTCAAGGACCTGCGCGCCATGCTGCAGCATGTAGGCGACCACGCCAGCGAATTCACCACCGAGTACGGCAACATCAGCGCGGCCAGCGTGGGCGCGATCCAGCGCGGGCTGCTGCAGATCGAAGCCCAGGGCGGCGAGCGCTTCTTCGGCGAGCCCATGCTCAACATCAGCGACTTCATGCAGACCGACGCCACGGGCAAGGGCCTGGTCAACATCCTGGCCGCCGACAAGCTGCTGAATTCGCCGCGGCTGTACGCCACTTTCCTGCTCTGGATGCTGTCGGAGCTGTTCGAGCAGCTGCCCGAGATCGGCGACCCCGAGAAGCCCAAGCTGGTGTTTTTCTTCGACGAGGCCCACCTGCTGTTCAACGAGGCGCCCAAGGTGCTGGTGGAACGTATCGAACTCGTGGTGCGGCTGGTGCGGTCCAAGGGCGTGGGCGTGTATTTCGTGACGCAGAACCCGCTGGATATTCCCGACTCCGTGCTGGCCCAGCTGGGCCACCGCGTCCAGCATGCGCTGCGCGCCTTCACGCCGCGCGACCAGAAGGCCGTCAAGGCCACGGCCCAGACCATGCGGCAAAAACCCGGCCTGGACATCGAGGCGGCGATCACCGAGCTGGCCGTGGGCGAGGCGCTGGTGAGCTTTCTCGACGCCAAGGGCCGGCCCGGCATCACCGAGCGCGTCTATGTGCTGCCGCCCGCCAGCCAGATCGGCCCGATCACGCCAGCCCAGCGTCAGGCCCTGCTGCAAAGCTCGCTGGTGGCCGGCGTCTACGAAAAAACCGAGGACCGCGAATCGGCCTATGAAAAGCTCAAAGGCCGGGTTGAAACCGCCCCGGCAGATGCCGGCCATCCTTCCCAGGAGTCCTCCGGCGGCCTGCTCGGCGGCCTCAGCGACGTGCTGTTCGGCTCCACCGGCCCGCGTGGCGGCAAGCACGAGGGACTGGCCCAGGCCATGGCCAAGTCGGCGGTGCGCACCATCGGCTCGGCGGTGGGGCGCGAAATCATCCGCGGCGTGCTCGGCAGCATCCTGGGCGGCAAAAAGCGCTGAGGACCGCCATGAACTTACCCAGCTACGACGACGTTGCGGCCGCGGCCCGCCGACTCGAAGGCCATGCCCACCGCACCCCGGTGCTGCGCTCGCGCATGGCCGACGAGCGCTTGGGAGCGCAGGTATTTTTCAAATGCGAGAACTTCCAGCGCATGGGCGCGTTCAAGTTTCGCGGGGCTTTCAATGCGCTGTCCCAGTTCACGCCCGAGCAGCGCAAGGCCGGGGTGCTGGCCTTTTCGTCGGGCAACCACGCCCAGGCGATCGCGCTGTCGGCCCGCATCCTGGGCCTGCCGGCCGCGATCGTGATGCCGCTGGACGCACCGGCGGCCAAGCTGGCGGCCACGCGCGGCTATGGCGCCGAGGTCATCACCTACGACCGTTTCAGCGAGGACCGCGAGGCCATCAGCCAGCGCCTGGCCGCCGAGCGCGGCATGACGCTGATCCCGCCCTACGACCACGCCCATGTGCTGGCCGGCCAGGGCACGGCGGCCAAGGAGTTGATCGAGGAAGCCGGCCCGCTCGATGCCTTGTTTGTCTGCCTGGGCGGCGGTGGCCTGCTCAGCGGCTCGGCGCTGGCCGCGCGCGCCCTGTCGCCGCACTGCAAGGTCTATGGTGTGGAGCCCGAAGCCGGCAATGACGGCCAGCAGTCGCTGCGCAGCGGCCAGATCGTGCGCATCGCCACGCCCCAAACCATTGCCGATGGCGCGCAAACCCAGCACCTGGGACAGCTGACCTTTGCCATCATCCGCCGCGATGTCGACGACATCCTCACCGCGAGCGATACGCAGCTCGTTGCAGCGATGCGCTTTTTCGCCGAACGCATGAAGATGGTGGTGGAACCCACGGGTGCCTTGAGTTTCGCTGGCGCGCAGCAGGCTGGCCCGCCGCTCAAAGGCGCACGTGTGGGCGTGATCGTCAGCGGCGGCAATGTCGATTTGAAGCGCTATGCGCAGCTTCTGGCGAACTGAACCGTCACCCTTGAGGGCTTGCCAGCTGCAGGACGGATCGGTACATTGCTTTTTTTGAGGAGCAGCAATGTCAGTCGAAGTTGCCAAGTCCCCGAGTCCTGTTTCTTCCAGCCACATCCGCCTGACCTCCCACGCCCGTGGCCACGGCGCCCTGCCCATCCACTGGGGCGCGGCCAGCGCCGCCGAGCGCGGGCCCATCGTGGGCACCACCACCCAGCGCAGCCACCGCAATGTGATCGGCACGCACAGCGGCTCCTACAGCGTCTATCGCGCGCTGGCCGTGGCCGCCGGCGCCCTGTCGCCGCAGCACAGGGCCGACCTGACCAACACCGCGCCGACCGACGCGATCGGGCCCTATCCGCAATGGAGCGAGCCGGGCAGAATCGTCAGCCTCGATCCCTGGGGCGCCGTGGTCGCCAACGCGTTTGCCCACGAGCTGGCCGCCGGCTACGACATCCGGCCCACGATCGCCGTGACCAAGGCCCATGTGATCCTGCCCGAGGTCATCGAAGCGTTGCAAACAGGCCGGCTCCAGGCCGACGGCAAGTTCCTGACCGCAGGCGGTGCCGCGCTGGTGACCAAGGCCGCGATCGAATCGGTCTGGCACCTGCCCGGCGTGGCCCAGCGCTTTGGCTGTTCCGAGGCCGAGCTGCGCCGCGTGCTGTTCGAGGAAACCGGCGGCATGTACCCGGAACTCGTGACCCGCAGCGATCTGGAGGTGTTTTTGCCGCCGATCGGCGGCCAAACCGTCTACATCTTCGGCACGCCCGCCGACCTGGCCAACCCTTCGGTGGAGCTGACCGCCCGGGTGCACGACGAATGCAATGGCTCGGACGTGTTCGGCTCCGACATCTGCACCTGCCGCCCCTACCTCACGCACGCGATCGAGGAATGCATCAAGGGCGCGCAGCGCGGCGGCGTGGGGCTGGTGGCCTATTCGCGTAAGGAAGGCCGCGCCTTAGGCGAAGTCACGAAGTTCCTGGTCTACAACGCGCGCAAGCGCCAGGTCGGCGGCGACACGGCCGACCAATATTTCGCGCGCACCGAATGCGTGGCTGGCGTGCAGGACATGCGCTTTCAGGAACTGATGCCCGACGTGCTGCACTGGCTGGGCGTGCGCAAGATCCACCGGCTGGTGTCGATGAGCAACATGAAGTACGACGCCATCACCGGCTCGGGCATCGAGATTGGCGAACGCGTCAACATCCCCGACGAGCTGATTCCGGCCGACGCGCGAGTGGAGATGGATGCCAAGATGGCCGCCGGCTATTTCACGCCGGGGCCCGTGCCCGACGCCGACGAACTCAAACGGGCCAAAGGACGGGGGCTGGACACTTGAGCGCTATCGAATTCATCGCTGAAGCCGACCATCCGACAGGGGCTGTGGCCCTGTTGCGATCTACAAGCACGATACGGGCAAGGGCGCAGGGCCTGCTGGCGCGGGCGCGGCGCGGCGAATCGCTCTACTTTTCGGTCCACGACGACGCGTTGCCCGGCACGGCCGCGCTGGTCGCCGAGGTCACGACCAGCCGCTACCCCGACCTGAAGATTCCCTACCACAGCCGCTGGCGGCATTTCGAGGCAGGCGGTGTGAATCGCGCCGCTTGGCTGGACCAGGCCTTGGGAGCGGCGGGGCGCGCCGATCGGGCGCGGGCCCAGATCGACCTGGCGCTGGTGAGCGTGCTGCTCGATGCCGGCGCGGGGCCCGACTGGCAGTATCGCGAAGCGGCCACCGCGCAGAGCTTCACCCGCTCCGAAGGCCTGGGCGTCGCGAGCTTTCATGCCTTCATGGGGGGACTGTTCTCAAGTGATGCTTCACAGCCCCTGCAAGTGGACGCGCGGGGCCTGCAGCATCTGAACGTGGAGCGGCTGGCGGCGGCATTTCAGGTCCAGGCCGGCAATCCGCTGGTCGGGCTGGAGGGGCGTGCGGCCCTGCTCAGGCGCTTGGGCGACGAACTGGCCGGTCAAGCCCTGATCTTCGGGGCGCAGGGACGGCCCGGCGGCTTGTTTGACGCGCTCACGCAGGGCTCTGCCGCCGCCCAGGTCCAGGCCAGCGACCTGCTTTCCTTGCTTCTATCGTCTCTGGCCCCTATCTGGCCTGCGCAGAACGCTATCGAAAACATAGCACTTGGCGATTGCTGGCGGCATTCGGCCGTGGGCGGCGAAGGCCTGAGCGAGGGCTGGATGCCGTTTCACAAACTCTCGCAGTGGCTCACCTATTCGCTGCTGGAGCCGTTTGAATCAGCCGGCGTGGCCGTGACCGGGCTGAACGCCCTGACCGGCCTGCCCGAATACCGCAACGGCGGCCTGTTGCTCGATTCGGGCGTGCTGAGACTCAAGGATGAGGCGCTGGCGAGCCAGACCCATCAGGTCGGCGACGAGTTCATCGTCGAATGGCGCGCCCTGACGGTGGCCCTGCTCGACGAGCTGGCGCCGTTGGTGCGCGCTCGACTGGGCTTGAGCGAAGCGCAAATGCCGCTGGCCAGCGTGCTCGAAGGCGGCACCTGGGCGGCCGGGCGCGTGCTGGCACAGCGCTTGCGGGGCGGCACACCCCCACTGCAGATCGAGAGCGATGGCACGGTTTTTTAGGAAGGCAGTAGAACAACCATGAGCAATGTCCACGTTTTGAATCACCCGCTGGTGCAGCACAAGCTGACCCTGATGCGCAAGAAGGAGGCCAGCACCAACAGCTTTCGCCGCCTGCTGGGCGAGCTGAGCATGTTGATGGCCTACGAGGTCACGCGCGACATGCCCATGCAGGACGTGCAGATCGATACGCCGCTGGAAACCATGATGGCCAGGATGATTGACGGCAAGAAGCTGGTCTTCGTTTCCATCCTGCGCGCCGGCACCGGCATTCTGGACGGCATGCTCTCCGTCGTGCCGGGCGCGCGCGTCGGCCATATCGGCCTGTACCGCGACCCGAAAACGCTGACGGCGGTCGAGTACTACTTCAAGATGCCGCACGACATGCACGAGCGCGACGTGGTCGTGGTCGACCCCATGCTGGCCACCGGTAATTCGGCCATCGCGGCAGTCGATCGGCTCAAGGAACTGGGTCCGAAGTCGATCAAGTTCGTCTGTCTGCTGACCTGCCCCGAGGGCGTGGCCGCGATGCAGAAAGCCCATCCCGATGTGCCCATCTACACGGCGGCGATCGACCGCCAGCTCAACGACCACGGCTACATCCTGCCGGGCCTGGGCGATGCCGGCGACCGGATCTTTGGAACGAAATAGGCCCTTAACCCTCGTGCATCGGTCATCAATCGCTATGTTTTTGATAGCGACCGTATGAGCCCGCCGCCTGAGCCCACGCCATGCTCGACCTGCTGATCACCCACGCCACGATGCCCGATGGCCGCAGCAACATGTCGCTGGCCGTGCAGGCCGGCCGCATCTGCGAAGTCACCGAGGGGCTGAGCGCTGCGGCCCATGAGGTCGTGGACGCGCAAGGCCTGCTCGTCAGCCCGCCCTTTGTCGACGCGCACTTCCACATGGACGCCTGCTTGAGCTACGGCCTGCCGCGCGTCAACCAAAGCGGCACCCTGCTTGAAGGCATTGCACTGTGGGGCGAGCTCAAGCCCCTGCTCACGCAAGAGGCGCTGGTCGAGCGCGCCCTGGCCTATTGCGACTGGGCCGTGGCCAAGGGCTTGCTGGCGATTCGCAGCCACGTGGACGTCTGCGACCCGCGCCTGCTCGCCGTGCAAGCCCTGCTGGAGGTCAAGCAGCGCGTCGCACCCTATCTGGACCTGCAGCTGGTGGCGTTTCCGCAGGACGGTGTGCTGCGCTGCCCCGGCGCGCTGGACCAGCTCAAGCGCGCGTTGGCCCTGGGGGTGGACGTGGTCGGCGGCATTCCGCACTTCGAGCGCAGCATGAGCGAAGGCGCGGCCAGCGTGAAGCTGCTGTGCGAGCTCGCCGCCGAGCAGGGCCGCATGGTCGACATGCACTGCGACGAATCCGACGACCCGCTGTCGCGCCATGTCGAGACACTGACGTACGAAACCCAACGCCTGGGCCTGCAGGGCCGCGTGACCGGCTCGCATCTGACCTCGATGCACGCGATGGACAACTACTATGTGTCCAAGTTGCTGCCGCTGATGGCCGAGGCCCAGCTTCATGTCGTCGCCAACCCGCTGATCAACATCACGCTGCAGGGCCGCCACGACAGCTACCCCAAGCGCCGCGGCATGACGCGCGTGCCCGAGCAGTTGGCCGCGGGCCTGACCGTGGCGTTCGGCCACGATTGCGTGATGGACCCTTGGTACTCACTGGGCTCGGCCGACATGCTCGAAGTGGCCCACATGGGCCTGCATGTGGCGCAAATGACGAGCCAAGCTGCGATGCGCCAGTGCTTCGATGCGGTAACCGTCAACCCGGCCCGCATCCTGCAGCTCGAGGGCTATGGGCTCGAGGCCGGCTGCCATGCTGACTTCGTGCTGTTGCAGGCGCGCGATCCGATCGAAGCCCTGCGGCTGCGCGCCACCCGGCTCAAGGTGTTCAGGCGCGGCAAGCTGATCGCGCAAAGCCCGGCGACAACGGCCACATTGCAGCTGCCGGGCCGGCCCGGCACCACCGCGTTCATGCCCCGTTGAGCCAGGCCCTTTGCGGGGTCCGCCCTCCGGCGAGTCGCAAGGCCTACCGCGCCGGCGCGATCGCTTCCGCATAGTCGTAGAGCGCGCCCAGAATCGCCTCGCCGCGCTCGTCAGCCGTCTCCGACAGCTGGTCGATCTCGGCAAACAGCCCTTCCAGCGTGCGCGCGCCGCCATCGCCCTCGAACAGGCGGGCCGCCCTATGCTCGTCCCAGCGCTGCACCTCGTCGTGCGTCAGCGTCGCGGGGAAATTGCGGGCGCGGTAGCGAAACAGCAATTCCTCCAGCCGGGGATCGTCAAAGCTGCTGCGCGCCGCAGCCAGCTGCTGCGGCGGCAAGGCGCGCAACTGCGTCAACCGGCGGCGATCGTTGTTGCCGACGAAGCCTCCGTACAAATCCTCGTCGACATCGGGCGCGGCTTCGGAGGGCCACTGAAACACCTCGGGCCAGATCGCGCTCATGTCGGGCAGGCCTGCGGCCGCTTCGGCATGCGCCAGCGCCTGGTCCAGGTCGAGGCCCCAGCGCTGCGCCATCTGGGGCGACAGCGTCTTGAGATTGCTGATCACGATTGGCGACTTGTTCAGATGAATGCTCTTGATCGGCAGCCGCGTCACCCCCTCGGGCAGCGCGTCGGTCCTGCTGAACAGGCGCATGCGGATGCTCTGGGCATCGAGCAGGGCCAGCTCGCCCGGGTCCTGCGACAGGTCCCAGGCAATCAATTCGTTCTTGTTGCCCGGGTGGCTCGCCAGCGGCCACATCACCGCCAGGCAGCCGCGTTCGGCGGGGAACATGCCTGAGATATGCAGGAACGGGCGCGCGGACCGGGGCGTGGCCGGCAGTCCCAGTTCGGCGGCCACGCGGTCTTTCTTGTGCAGCCCGAGGCAGAAGTCGAACAGGCGCGGCTGGCGCTCGCGGATCAGCCGCGCCAAGGCGATCGTCGCGCGCACGTCCGACAAGGCGTCGTGCGCCGCCTCATGCACCAGGCCGTTGGCCGCGCTCAGATGCTCGAGCCTGAAGCTCGGCCCGCCTTCGGGCTTGCTCGGCCAGACGATGCCCTCGGGCCGCAAAGCATAGGCCGTGCGCACCACGTCGAGCAGATCCCAGCGACCGCAGCCGTTTTGCCACTCGCGCGCATAGGGGTCGATCAGGTTGCGCCAGAACATGAAGCGCGTGATCTCGTCATCGAAGCGGATGGTGTTGTAGCCGACGCCGATGGTGCCGGGCTCGGCCAGGGCCTGCTCGATGTGCGCCGCGAACTGATGCTCGGGCACGCCGCGCTGCAGGCACAGCTGCGGCGTGATGCCGGTGATCAGGCAGGCCTGCGGGTCGGGCAGGAAATCCGGTGCCGGCCGGCAGTACAACATGAGCGGCTCGCCGATCTCGTTGAGCTCGGCATCGGTGCGGATCGCCGCGAACTGGGCCGGCCGGTCACGCCGCACATTCGCGCCAAAGGTCTCGTAGTCGTGCCAGAGGAAGGTGTGATTGGACATGTCGGGCGTCCCAGCGAGCCGCTGATCGATCGGGGAAAACATGGAATGTACAGGGAATTCGGCCTTCTCCCCCCGTCCATCATGCGCGAGCAGCTATATATTCAATAGCAAAGGGCCGACAGCGCGAGGCTG
Source organism: Burkholderiaceae bacterium (assembly GCA_050725495.1). Taxonomy (GTDB): domain Bacteria; phylum Pseudomonadota; class Gammaproteobacteria; order Burkholderiales; family Burkholderiaceae_C; genus JBOHHM01. The sequence continues at coordinate 13,343 of JBOHHM010000036.1, forward strand.
CCGGCCCTTCTTGAGCCATGTGCGCGAAACAACGCGCTCAGTCGGCCGTGGCTTCTTCGGGTTCGGCAGGCTCCGACTTGGTGGCCTTGCCGTCCTTCTTGGGCAGCGGCTGGATGTCGAGCAGCACTTCGCCTTTGTCGTCCAGATCGACCGTCAGGCGGCCGCCGTCGGTCAAGCGGCCAAACAGCAGCTCGTCGGCCAAGGCGCGGCGGATGGTGTCCTGGATCAGCCTCTGCATGGGGCGGGCGCCCATCAGCGGGTCGAAGCCCTTCTTCGCCAGGTGCTTGCGCAACACGTCGGTGAAGGTAACCTCCACCTTCTTCTCCGACAGCTGGGTTTCGAGCTGCAGCAGGAACTTGTCCACCACACGCAGGATGATCACTTCGTCCAGCGCCTTGAAGCTCACGATCGCATCGAGCCGGTTGCGGAACTCGGGCGTGAACAGGCGCTTGATGTCGCCCATTTCGTCACCGGCCTGACGCGGGTTGGTGAAGCCAATGGTCGCCTTGTTCATGGTCTCGGCCCCCGCGTTGGTCGTCATGATGATGATGACATTGCGAAAGTCGGCCTTGCGCCCGTTGTTGTCGGTCAGCGTGCCATGGTCCATCACCTGCAGCAGCACGTTGAAGATGTCCGGATGGGCCTTCTCGATCTCGTCGAGCAACAGCACCGCGTGCGGCTTCTTGGTGATGGCTTCGGTCAGCAGGCCGCCCTGGTCAAAACCCACATAGCCCGGGGGCGCGCCGATCAGGCGGCTCACGGCATGACGCTCCATGTACTCGCTCATGTCGAAGCGGATCAGATCGATGCCCATGATGAAGGCGAGCTGCCTGGCCGCTTCGGTCTTGCCCACGCCGGTGGGGCCGCTGAACAGGAACGAGCCGATCGGCTTGTCGCCCTTGCCCAGCCCCGAGCGCGCCATCTTGACGGCCGAGGCCAGCACATCGAGCGCCTGGTCCTGGCCGAACACCACGCTCTTCAAGTCGCGCTCCAGCGTCTTGAGCTTGCCGCGGTCGTCATTGGACACATTGGCCGGCGGAATGCGCGCGATCTTGGCCACGATCTCCTCGACCTCGGCCTTGCTGATGGTCTTCTTGCGCTTGTTCGGCGGAAGGATGCGCTGCGCCGCACCGGCTTCGTCGATCACATCAATGGCCTTGTCGGGCAGGTGGCGGTCATTGATGTACTTGGCGGAGAGCTCGGCCGCAGCCTGCAGCGCAGCCACGGCGTACTTGACGCTGTGGTGCTCCTCAAAGCGAGACTTCAGGCCCTTGAGGATTTCCACCGTTTGCTCGACCGTCGGTTCGACCACATCGACCTTCTGGAAACGACGCGACAGCGCAGCGTCCTTCTCGAAAATGCCGCGGTATTCGGTGAAGGTGGTCGCGCCAATGCACTTGAGCGTGCCGGTACTCAGGGCCGGTTTCAGCAGATTGGACGCGTCCAGCGTGCCGCCCGAGGCGGCGCCCGCGCCAATCAGGGTGTGGATTTCGTCAATGAACAGAATCGCGTTGGGCTTGTCCTTGAGCGACTTGAGCACGCCCTTCAGGCGCTGCTCGAAATCGCCCCGGTACTTGGTGCCCGCCAGCAAGGCGCCCATGTCCAGCGAGTACACGCTGGACTCGGCCAGGATCTCGGGCACATCTTTCTGCGTGATGCGCCAGGCCAGGCCTTCGGCGATCGCGGTTTTGCCGACACCGGCCTCGCCCACCAGCAGCGGGTTGTTCTTGCGGCGCCGGCACAGGATCTGGATCACGCGCTCGACCTCGTACTCGCGGCCGATCAGCGGGTCGATCTTGCCGTCCTTGGCCAGCTGGTTCAGGTTTTGTGTGAACTGCTCCAGCGGCGAGGCCTTCTCGCTCTTGTCACCGCCCTCCTCTGCTTCACCGGAGCCCGAATCGCTGCTCTTGGCCGGTTCAGGCGGATCGCTCTTCTTGATGCCGTGCGCGATGAAGTTCACCACATCGAGCCGCGTTACGCCCTGCTGGTGCAGGTAGTAGACGGCATGCGAGTCCTTTTCGCCGAAGATCGCCACCAGCACATTGGCGCCAGTGACTTCCTTCTTGCCGTTGCCGGTGGACTGCACATGCATGATGGCGCGCTGGATCACGCGCTGAAAGCCCAGCGTGGGCTGGGTGTCCACCTCGTCGCTGCCTGCCACCTGGGGCGTGTTGTCCTTGATGAAGTTGGCCAGCGATTTACGCAGGTCGTCGATGTTGGCCGAGCAGGCCCGCAGCACCTCGGCAGCGCTCGGGTTGTCCAGCAGGGCGAGCAGCAGATGCTCCACGGTGATGAACTCATGGCGCTGCTGCCGGGCCTCGACAAAGGCCATGTGCAAGCTGACTTCCAATTCCTGGGCAATCATGTCAATTCCTTTTGCCTTGCTGTGATGTTCAACTGTATATCGGTTCTGGCGTCACTTATTCAACGGGTTCGCTCACACATTGCAAGGGGTGCCCAGCTTTCCGGGCGGCGTCCAGCACCTGGTCCACCTTGGTGGCGGCCACGTCCTTGGAATAAACCCCGCAGATCGCTTTGCCGTCCAGATGGATCTTGAGCATGATCTGGGTCGCGGTTTCACGGTCTTTGCTAAAAAACTCCTGGATCACAACCACCACGAATTCCATGGGCGTGTAGTCGTCGTTGAGCATCACGACCTGGTGCATTTGCGGCGGCTTGACCTTTTGCGTACGTCGCTCCAGCACGACCGAACCACCATCGTCCTGGCTGGGTGGCTGGGCCTTCGGCGTCGCGGGGGCAGATGGGGGTTTCGTGGCCATGATTTTCATTCTATCGGGCAGGCTTGCACGCTGCAGCATCCGGGTAATTGGGTGCCATTTTCGACCCATTCAAGCGACCGCAGAATTCGTGGCCGCATATACCCCATCAGCCCTCGACGGCCTAAATATTGACAAGCCGGCCCTCATTGCCCAAACTCATTCGCTGGTGAGGGAAACGGAGACCCCGATGGCGACCGGTACTGTCAAGTGGTTCAACGACGCGAAAGGCTTTGGTTTCATCGAGCCCGATGGCGGCGGCGGTGATGTTTTTGCCCATTTTTCCGCCATTGCCATGGACGGGTTCAAGACCCTCAAGCAAGGTTCACGGGTCAGCTATGAAGTCAGCGAAGGCCCCAAAGGACTGCTGGCCCAGAACATCCAGGCCGAGTCTCGAGCCACACCGCCACAGCAGTCAAAGCATGTGCCCTCGGGGCCGCCAGCGCACCAGCCCCGCAGCCTGCGGGTCAGAGCCCCTCAGTTTCATGCCGCCTCGCACACGGATATGGGCGCGCGCAAGTAAGGCAGCCCCATAGGCAAAAACGCCCCTGATGCGTGCATCAGGGGCATTGCTCAGATGAGGGTGGCCGGTGGGCACCGGCCGATCGTCACATATTGTCGATCATCACCTGGCCAAAGCCGGAGCAGCTGACCTGGGTCGCACCTTCCATCAGGCGGGCGAAGTCATACGTCACCTTCTTGCTCAGGATGGACTTTTCCATCGAGCTGATGATCAGGTCGGCGGCTTCGGTCCAGCCCATGTGCCGCAGCATCATTTCGGCCGACAGGATCTCGGAACCAGGGTTCACATAATCCTTGCCGGCGTATTTGGGCGCCGTGCCATGAGTGGCCTCAAACATGGCGACCGAGTCGCTCAGATTGGCGCCGGGGGCGATGCCAATACCGCCGACCTGGGCCGCGAGCGCGTCCGACACATAGTCGCCGTTGAGGTTGAGGGTGGCGATCACGCTGTATTCGGCGGGACGCAGCAGGATTTGCTGCAGGAAGGCGTCGGCAATGCTGTCCTTGACCGTGATTTCCTTGCCGGTCTTCGGGTTCTTGAACTTGCACCACGGGCCGCCGTCGATCAGCTCGGCGCCGAATTCCCTTTGCGCGAGCGCATAGCCCCAGTCACGGAAGCCGCCTTCGGTGAACTTCATGATGTTGCCCTTGTGCACCAGGGTCACGCTGGGCTTGTCGTTGTCGATGGCGTACTGGATGGCCTTGCGCACCAGTCGCTCCGTGCCTTCGCGCGACACCGGCTTGATACCGATACCCGAGGTCGCGGGGAAGCGGATCTTCTTGACGCCGAACTCGTCTTGCAGGAACTTGATCAGCTTCTTGGCCTTGTCGCTCTCGGCCTCGAACTCGATGCCGGCGTAGATGTCTTCCGAGTTCTCGCGGAAGATCACCATATTGGTCTTGTGGGGCTCCTTGACCGGACTGGGAACGCCGTCAAAGTACTGGATCGGGCGCAGGCAGACGTACAGGTCAAGCTCCTGGCGCAGGGCGACGTTGAGCGAACGAATGCCGCCGCCCACCGGCGTGGTCAGCGGGCCCTTGATGGACACCACGTAGTCGCGCACAGCGTGCAGCGTTTCTTCGGGCAGCCAGACATCGGGACCATAAACCTTGGTGGACTTTTCGCCGGCATAGACTTCCATCCAGTGGATCTTTTTCTTGCCGCCGTAGGCCTTGGCCACCGCCGCGTCCACCACCTTCAGCATCACCGGCGTGATATCAAAGCCCGTGCCATCGCCTTCGATGTAAGGGATGATGGGCTGGTCCGGCACGTTGAGCGACATGTCGGCATTGACGGTGATTTTCTGGCCTTCAGCAGGCACTTTGATGTGCTGGTACATGGAAAAACGTCTCCGGGGTGAGTAGAAGGTCTAGTCTTTGACAAACTAGGTGAAACCCTTGGATTCTAGCCACAAATAAATGCACGAAAGCTGTCAACCGGCTGTTTAGCGAGCTCGTTACGAAGAGGCCTTCCGACTTCCCGGAGGGGGAAATCCCAAGTAACGTTAACCCAAGGAAATTCTTGACATGAACAAGCTCATCGCTGCCCTGGTTGCTGGCCTGTTTGCCGCTGGCGCTTTCGCTCAAACCACGCCGGCCACCCCCGCCAAGCCCGCCACTCCGGCTGCTCCCGCCGCCGCTGCAGCGCCTGCTGCTCCGGCCGCAGCCCCCGCCAAGGCTGAGGCCAAGAAGGAAGAAGCCAAGCCGGCCGCCATGGAAGAGAAGAAGGCTGAAAAGAAGGCTTCCAAGAAGTCTGCCAAGAAAGCCAAGAAGGCAGAAGACAAGAAGGCCTGAGCCTCTTTTGACTTTGCGTCAAAATGCCCGCTTCGGCGGGCGTTTTTGTTTCTGGCGTCCGCACCAGGAAAGTTGCGCCCCATGAAATTTCGCTCTGCCTTTTTCACCCTTGTTGCGAGCGGATGGCTTGCACTGCTCGGCCCGGTTCTGGCGCAGGACGGGCCCCAGCTGAACCTGCCTCGCATCAAGCTCTTTGCCGGCATGCACCAGATCGACACCCAGTTGGCACTGACACCCGAGCAGCGCTCGATCGGACTGATGTTCCGCAAGGACATGCCCCAGCACGAAGGCATGCTGTTCGTGTTTGAACAGCCGGCCACCCAGTGCTTCTGGATGAAGAACACCCTGTTGCCCCTGACAGCCGCTTTTGTGGCCGACGATGGCACCATTGTGAATCTGGCCGACATGAAGCCGCAAACCACGGCGTCGCACTGCTCGGCCAAGCCCGTGCGCTATGTGCTGGAAATGAATCAGGGCTGGTTTGCCAAGAAGAACATCCTGGCGGGGTTCAAGCTCGGCGGCAAGCCGTTTGAGAAGTGACTGGTGACGGATTGGTTTCAATCAGTCACCCCTCGCTGTTCACCAGTCACGGCAGGCGCAGCGCGCAGGCGCCTCAGGCGAAGTTGGCTTCGGCAAAGCCCCAGTTCACCAGCTTGTCGAGGAAGGTTTCAACGAACTTGGGGCGCAGGTTGCGGTAATCGATGTAGTAGGCGTGCTCCCATACATCGACGGTGAGCAGCGCCTTGTCGGCGGTGGTCAGCGGCGTGCCGGCCGCACCGGTGTTGACGACGTCCACGCTGCCATCGGGCTTCTTGACCAGCCAGGTCCAGCCCGAGCCGAAGTTGCCCACAGCCGACTTCAGAAAGACTTCCTTGAACCCGGCACAGCTGCCCCACTTCGCGTTGATGGCGGCGGCCAGCGCTCCGGAAGGCTCGCCGCCGCCGTTGGGCTTCATGCAGTTCCAGAAAAAGGTATGGTTCCAGATCTGGGCCGCATTGTTGTAGATGCCGCCGCTGGAGGTCTTGACGATTTCTTCGAGTGACTTGCCCTCGAATTCGGTACCCTTTTGCAGGTTGTTGAGGTTCACCACATAAGCGTTGTGGTGCTTGCCGTGGTGAAACTCCAGGGTTTCCTTGGAATAGTGCGGGGCCAGGGCGTCGATCGCGTAGGGTAGTGCGGGAAGAGTATGTTCCATCGTATGTCGTGTTAGGTTGAGGGCATCGCGAAAAATCTTCTAGGCAATGCCAGCGCTGGATTGTAGGAGCATCGCCAAACCGTGTGGGCCGTGCGTGTTCCGCCGCTCAAGCCATGCAGGCATCCGGCTTGAGCGGTCAGCTCCTGAAGCGCCGGTCTTCCATGGATCATGGATTGCCTTGCAACGAACCCGTTTGATTCTCATAATGGGTTTGTCATCATTTGAAGAAGGAATCAATAATGGGTGCCATCTTTCAATCTCTCGGCCGCACCGTGCTCGCCGGTGTTGTGCTGCTTGTCATTTTGGTGCTGGCCACTGGCGCGAATGTGGGCGCCAGTCATGCTTGGTGGGCGTTTTTCATGCGTTGGCTGCATGTCCTGTCCGGCGTGATGTGGATTGGCCTGCTG
>JBOHHM010000037.1:0-4486 GCA_050725495.1 Burkholderiaceae bacterium
GGCGTCGTCACAGTTCCTGGCTGCGTTTCATCAGCTTGTCGAGTATGACGTCAAGTTGGCGGTGCTCGTGGTCGTCGAGCGCCTTCAGGAACCAGGCCTCCCGCGCTGCGGCCTCGGGCAGGATGTCGGCGCACATTTTCTCGCCCTTGGCGGTCAGCGACAGGATGAGCTTGCGGCCGTCGCTCGGGTCGTCCGCCGACTCGATCATCTCCAGGTCCACCAGGCGGCGCTGCGCGCGCGAGACGCGTGCCTTGTCCATGCTGGTGCGGTCCACCACCTCGTTGAACACCAGATCGCCGTAGGCGTACAGCGCCATCAGAATGCGCCACTCCGGAATCTGCAGGTTGAAGCGTGTCTCGAACAGCTTGCCGATCGATTGTGAAACCCGGTTCGCCACCACCGACAGCTTGTAGGGAATGAAGTCCTCGAGCTTGCCCATGGGGCCGAGGTTGGAACGCCGCACCGTCACGCGCTTGGGGGCCGAGCGGCCGGTCTTCCTGGGCGCGCTTCCAGGTTTTTTCGCTTGTGTTGAATCCGTTGCCATAGGGTCTCCGCCAGAACGATCGATGCTAACAGGCGCGTCTTGCGCCGGCGCGCCCGTTTCGCGAGGTTCAAGGATCATTCTGCAAAAAAGTCGTTGACAACGAAACAATAAGACGCCACAATGCCTGCATGTCCTATCCGACCCTCAAGCTCTTCATCGACGGCCAGTGGATCGAGCACACCGGCGCCGGCACCCTGCCGGTCCTCAACCCCGCCGACGGCAGCGTGCTGGGCCACCTGCCAGTCGCAGGCGCGGCGGAAATTGCCGCTGCGGTGCAGGCGGCGGCGCGTGGTTTCGAAGTGTGGTCGCACGCCCTGCCGCTGGAGCGCTTTCGCATCATCGCCAAGGCCACCGCGCTGATCCGGGAGCGGGCACCTGCGATCGCACGCGTACTGACGCTGGAGCAGGGCAAGCCGCTGGCCGAAGCGCTGCGCGAGGTGACGCTTGCGGCCGACATCATCGACTTCCTGGCCGAGGAGGCCAAGCGGCTGGGCGACCGGGGCGTGCCGCCACGGCTGCCCCATGTGCTGAGCCAGACCGTCAAGCGCGTGCCGGTTGGGCCGGTGGCTGCCTTTACCCCCTGGAACTTCCCGGCCAACCTGCCGGCGCGCAAGCTCGGTGGCGCGCTCGCCGCCGGCTGCAGCGTGGTCATCAAGCCGGCCGAGGAAACGCCTGCCACCTGCATGGAGATGGTGCGCGCCTTCGCCGATGCCGGCCTGCCCGCCGGCGTGCTGAACATGGTGCTGGGCCACCCGGCCGAAATATCGGATGCGCTGATCGCGAGCCCTTCGATTGCCAAGGTTTCGTTCACGGGCTCGACCGCCGTCGGCCGCATGCTCGGCGAAAAAGCAGCGCGCCACCTCAAGCGCTATACCGCCGAGCTGGGCGGTCATGCGCCGGTGATCGTCTGTGCCGATGCAGACCCGGTCGCGACGGCCGCGCTGGCCGTGACCGCCAAGTACCGCGGTGCAGGCCAGGTCTGTGCTTCGCCGATCCGCTTTTTGGTGCACCGCTCCATCTACCCGGCATTTCGGGATGCCTTTGTTGCACGCAGCTTGGCCCTCAAGATGGGCCCGGGCCTGGAAGAGGGCGTGCAACTCGGCCCCCTGGTCGCCGAGCGCCGCGTGGACGAGATGCAAGCCCTGGTCGACGATGCACTGGCCCATGGCGCGACGCTGCTGTGCGGCGGCCAGCGCGTGGCCGGCCCCGGTTTTTTCTACCCGGCCACCGTGCTCGAGGCTGCGCCTTCGAACGCGCGGGTTCAGCGCGAAGAGCCGTTCGGGCCGATCGCCCTGCTCGACGTCTTCGACGAACTCGACGAAGCGATCGCGCGCGCCAATGCCTTGCCCTACGGCCTGGCGGCCTACGGCTTCACCCGCGACATCGCGGCCTCGCACCGGCTGGCGCAAGGCCTGCATGCCGGCATCGTCGGCATCAACCATTTCGGCATCTCACAGCCCGAGACGCCGTTCGGCGGGGTGAAGGACAGCGGCATCGGCTCGGAGAGCGGGCTGGAAGGCCTGTTGGGCTACACCGAAGTCAAGTTCGTGAGCATTGCGGCATGAGCGCCCAGCAGACGACTGGTTACCCTGGGCGTGCACAAGCTGTCGACAGCATCGGCCGGGGCACGCCCCGCGGCCTGTTGCTGGATTTCGGCGCGGTCATCAGTGTGTCGGTGTTCGAGCGGCACCGCGACACCGAAGAGGTGCTGGGCCTGCCGAAAGGCACGCTCTCCTGGATGGGGCCACTCGCGCCCGAGACCGATCCGCTGTGGCAGTCCATGCAGCGCGACGAGATCAGCGAGCGCGACTACTGGGCGACGCGCGCCCGCGAACTTGGTGAGGCGGTAGGCGAGCCCGGCTGGGACATGCTGACCATGCTGACCCGGGTGCGCCAGGTGGACCCGAACGCGGTGGTGCGTCCAGCGGTCAAGCGCTTGGTTCGCAGCGCGCGTGCCGCCGGCATCGAGGTCGGCATTCTCTCCAACGAGCTGGAGCTTTTCTACGGCAAGGATTTCCTGGCGCGCATGGACGTGCTGCAGGAATTCGAGGTCATCATCGACGCCACCCACACCAAGATCCTGAAACCCGACCCGCGCGCCTATGCGCTCGCCGTCGATGCCATGGGCCTGCCGGCGCAGGACATCCTGTTCGTCGACGACCAGTTCCGCAACATCGCCGGCGCCGTGAAGGCCGGCCTGCAGGTGCAGTATTTCGACCTGCGCGATGTCCCCGGCCAAATCGCTGCGATCGCGGCCCGGCTCAACCCCAAACCCCAGGAGTGACCATGACGAACAAGCTGTCCGCGGAGCAGTTGAAAGCCGCCAACGCCCGCCACCTGTGGCACCCGATGGCCCATCCCAAGGCGATGCAGGAAACCCCGCCCGACATCATCGTGCGCGGCGAGGGAAGCTGGATCTGGGACGTCGATGGCCACAGGATGGTCGATGGCGTGGGTGGCCTGTGGAGCGCCAACCTCGGCTTCGGCCGCCAGGAGATCCGCGACGCAGTGGTCGCGCAACTCGACGAGCTGCCGTTCTACAACATCTTTCGCGGCACCACCCATGCGCGCGCGATCGAGCTGTCCGAGCGGCTGGTGCAGCTGATGGAGCCCGACGGCGTCGCCGGGGTGTTCTTCAGCAACGGCGGCTCCGATGCGGTGGAGAGCGCGCTCAAGCTGGCACGCCAGTACTGGAAGGTGCGGGGCCAGGCCGACCGCAGCAAGTACATCGCGCTGCGCCAGGGCTACCACGGCGTGCATTTCGGCGGCATGAGTGTCAACGGCAACACCAACTTCCGCCGCAACTACGAGCCTTTGCTGCCCGGCTGCTTCCATGTCGATACGCCCTGGCTGTACCGCAACCCCTATACCGAGGACCCGCTGCGCCTGGGCGAAATCTGCGCCGAGCTGCTCGAGCGCGAAATCGTGTTCCAGGGGCCCGACAGCGTCGCCGCCTTCATCGCCGAGCCGGTGCAGGGTGCTGGCGGCGTGATCGTGCCGCCGCCCAACTACTGGCCGCTGGTGCGCAAGATCTGCGACAAGTATGGCGTGCTGCTGATCGCCGACGAGGTGGTCACGGGCTTCGGGCGCACCGGCCACCTGTTCGGCACCCGGCTATGGGGCGTGCAGGCCGATCTGTGGTGCCTGGCCAAGGGCATTTCCTCGGGCTATGTGCCACTGGGCGCGACCGCGATCTCGGCCAAGGTGGCCGACGTGTTCACCGGCAGCGACTCGTCCTTCGCCACCGTCACCCACGGCTATACCTACAGCGCGCATCCGGTGGCCGCGGCGGCCGCGCTGGCCACGCTCGACGTGCTGGAGCATGAGGATGTTCTCGGCAATGTGGCAAAGCAGGGCGCACACCTGTTGCAGCGCCTCAAGGCCATGGGTCAGCGCTCGCGCCTGATCGGCGACGTGCGCGGCGTCGGCCTGATGGTCGCCATCGAGATGGTCGCCGACAAGGCCACCAAGGCCGCGTTCGGCCGCGGTGCCAAGGAGGTGTCTGACGTGGCGCGCGAGGCCTACCGCCGCGGTGCCATGGTGCGGACCTCGGGCGCCAACATCATCCTGTCGCCAGCCCTCACCATCAGTCGCGAGGAGATCGATTTTTTGTGCGATGCGCTCGAAGGTGCCTTTGCCAAGGTCGAGGCCTGAACGGGGCGCTCGTCCCCGTGCAATCCCTTGCAAATTTCGCGTGAGACATTGAACGGACCTATGACATGGTGACACTCGATCCCACAGCCACCCAAGCCATGCTCGACCGTGAGCAGGCCGACTTCGCACGCCTGCATCCCGGCTCGCGCCAGCGATTCGAACAAGGCCAGCAGCATTACCTGTATGGCGCGCCTTCGCACTGGATGCGGCGCTGGGCCGGCGGCTTTCCGCTGGCGGTGAGGGAGGCGCATGGCGCGCACCTGCGCTGCGTGGACGGCCTCGACTATG
>JBOHHM010000038.1:0-20049 GCA_050725495.1 Burkholderiaceae bacterium
ACTGGGCGGCCAGCGTGGCCACGGCCAGGTACAGGCCCTTGACGCGCAGGCTGGGCAGGCCGAACAGGATGCCAAAGAAGGTGGCGCACAGCCCGCCCAGGATCAGCGCCGGGATCAGCGGCAGGCCGGGGATGCGCACGAAGAAGTTGTAGGCCCCGTAGGCGCCCACCGCCATGAAGGCGCCCGAGCCCAGCGAGATCTGGCCGCAATAGCCGACCAGGATGTTCACGCCGAGCGCGGCCAGCGACATGATGACGAAGGGGATCAGGATGGCGCGAAACAGGTAGTCGCTGGCCAGTGCCGGTACCGCCAGGAAAGCGAACGCGAGGATCAGGCCTATGGCAATGCGGTCTTGCGAGATCGGGAAGATCTGCTGGTCGGCGCGGTAGCTGGCCTTGAATTGGCCGTTCTCTCTGTAAAGCATGGTTGTCGTTCCGTTGAGCGTTGAGCGTTGGGCGTTGAGCGTGTGAGGTCAGCGGGTTTGGCGTTTCACGCTGAACGCCGAACACTGAACCTTTAGACGCGGTCAATGATCTTTTCGCCGAACAAACCCTGGGGCCGCACCAGCAGGAAGCCGAGCGCGAGCACATAGGCGAACCAGATTTCGATGCCGCCGCCCAGCATCGGGCCGAGAAACACTTCGGCCAGCTTCTCGCCGACGCCCAGGATCAGACCGCCGACGATGGCGCCGGGCACCGAGGTCAGGCCGCCCAGGATCACCAGCGGCAGCGCCTTGAGCGCCAGCACCGACAGCGAGAACTGCACGCCGAGCTTGCTGCCCCAGATGATGCCGGCCACCAGGGCCACGAAACCTGCGACGCTCCAGACGATGACCCAGATGCGGTTGAGCGGAATGCCGATCGACTGCGCGGCCTGGTGGTCGTCGGCCACGGCGCGCAGCGCCCGGCCGGTGCCGGTGTACTGGAAGAAGGCCGCGAGCGCGATGACCAGCGCGGTGGCGATCAGCGCGGCCACCAGGTCTTCCTGGTTGACCAGCAGGCCGCCCTGGAACGTGCTTTCGAGCAGGAACATCGGGTCCTTGGGCATGCCCACGTCGATCTTGTAGATGCTCGATCCGAATATCGTCTGACCGAAGCCGTCGAGGAAGTACGAAACGCCCAAGGTGGCCATCAGCAGGGTCACGGCTTCCTGGTTGACCAGCTTGCCGAGCACCAGCTTCTCGATCAACCAGGCCACGAGCACCATGACCAGCATCGCGGCGACGAAGGCCAGCAGGTTGGGCAGGAATTTGCCCTGCAGCCCGGTCCACTGCGGAATCCACTCGGCAAAGCGCGCCATCGCGAGCGCCGCAAACAGCACCATCGCGCCCTGCGCGAAGTTGAACACGCCCGAGGCCTTGAAGATCAGCACAAAGCCCAGCGCGACCAGCGAATACAGCATGCCCGACATCAGGCCGCCGATCAGTGTTTCGAGGAAAGGTCCCATCTTGTCTGTCCTTGATGCCGTATCAGTGGGAAGTGCCGAGGTAGGCCCGGATCACGTCTTCGTTGCGGCGCACCTCATCGGGCGTGCCGTCACCGATCTTTTTGCCGTAGTCCAGCACCACGACGCGGTCGGAGATGTCCATCACCACGCCCATGTCGTGCTCGATCAGCACCACGGTCGTGCCGAACTCGTCGTTGACGTCGAGCACGAAGCGGCACATGTCCTGCTTTTCCTCGACGTTCATGCCGGCCATGGGCTCGTCGAGCAACAGCACCTGGGGCTCCATCGCCAGCGCCCGGCCCAGGTCCACGCGCTTTTGCAGGCCGTAGGGCAACTGGCCCACGGGCGTCTTGCGATAGGCCTGGATTTCGAGGAAGTCGATGATGTGCTCGACCGCCTCGCGGTGCTTGATCTCTTCGCGCTCGGCCGGGCCGACGCGCAGCGCTTGCAGCAACAGGTTGCTCCTGATCTTGAGGTTGCGTCCCGACATGATGTTGTCGAGCACGCTCATGCCCTTGAACAGCGCCAGGTTCTGGAAGGTGCGTGCCACGCCCATCACGGCCACCTGGTGGCTGTTCATGTGCCGAAAAGTCTGGCCGCGGAAGGTGATCGAGCCCTGCTGCGGCGTGTAGACGCCATTGATGCAGTTAAGCATCGAGCTCTTGCCCGCGCCGTTGGGGCCGATGATGGCGCGGATCTCGTGCTCGCGCACGTTGAACGAGATGTCGGTCAGCGCCTTGACGCCGCCAAAGCCCAGGGAGATGTTCTGGACATCGAGGATGATGTCGCCGAACTTGCGCTTGCCCGGGCTCGGTGTTGATGCGCTGCCCATGTTGGCCGATTCATTCATGATTTTCATGCTGCTGCCTTCACCGGCGCGAAGGTCTTTGCGTCCACGATCTTCAGGGTGGCGCTCACGCTGCCGCTGCGCCCGTCTTCAAACTTGACCTGGGTTTCGATGTACTGCTCGGCCTGGCCGCCGTACAGTGCATCGACCAGGGCCCGGTATTTGTCGCCGATGAAGCCGCGGCGGACCTTGTTGGTGCGCGTGAGCTCGCCGTCGTCGGCGTCGAGTTCCTTGTGCAGCACCAGGAAGCGGCTGATCTGCGAGCCCGCCAGCAGCGCGTCTGCACTGAGGTCGGCGTTGACCTTTTCCACGCATTCCTTGATCAGCTGGTAGACCTCGGGTTTTTGCGCCAGGTCGGTGTAGCCGGCATAGGGCAGGTTGCGGCGTTCGGCCCAGTTGCCCACGGCGTCGAAGTCGATGTTGATCATCACGCAGACCTGCTCGCGGCCGTCGCCAAAGGCCACGGCTTCCTTGATGTGGGGGAAGAACTTGAGCTTGTTCTCCACATACTTGGGCGCGAACATCGCGCCGTCGTTGGTGCCGCCCTTGATGCGGCCCACGTCCTTGACGCGGTCGATGATCTTGAGGTGGCCGCTGGCGTCGAGGAAGCCGGCGTCGCTCGTGTGGTACCAGCCGTCGGCCGTCAGCACCTCGGCCGTGGCGGCCGGGTTCTTGTAATACTCCTTGAGCAGGCCCGGCGACTTGACGAGGATTTCGCCGTTGTCGGCAACCTTGATCTCCACGCCGTTGCAGGGCACGCCCACGGTGTCGGCCTTGACCTCGTGGTCGGGCTGCAGGCAGACGAACACCGCGGTCTCGGTCGAGCCGTAGAGCTGCTTCAAGTTCACGCCGATCGAGCGGTAGAAGCTGAACAGGTCGGGGCCGATGGCCTCGCCGGCCGTGTAGGCCACGCGCACGCGCGACAGGCCCAGGTTGTTGCGCAGCGGGCTGTAGACCAAAAGGTTGCCCAGGCTGTACAGCAGCGAGTCGACCAGGCCGAGCGCCTTGCCTTCCATGCGGGCCGGGCCGCCACGGCGGGCCACCTCCATGAACTTGCGGAACATGGTGCGCTTGAGCGCGCCTGCGTCTTCCATGCGGATCATCACGCTGGTCAGCAGGCCTTCGAACACGCGCGGCGGTGCAAAGTAGTAGGTGGGGCCGACTTCCTTGAGGTCGATCATCACGGTGCTGGCCGACTCGGGGCAGTTGACCACGTAGCCGCATACCAGCCACTGGGCGTAGCTGAAGATGTTCTGCCCGATCCAGGCCGGCGGCAGGTAGGCCAGCACTTCCTCGCTGCTGGTGAGCCGGTCGAACTCGGCGCCGGCCAAGGCCCGGTCCACCAGGGTGTTGTGGGTGTGGACCACGCCCTTGGGGTTGCCCGTGGTGCCCGAGGTGAAGAACATGGCCGCCACATCGCCGGGCTGGGCCTGCTCGACCTCGTTGCGGAAGAAGTTGCGGTGCTGGCCGGCAAAGGCCCGGCCGGCGGCAATCAACTCATCGAGCGAGGCCAGGCCCGGCTCGCTGTAGTTGCGCAGGCCGCGCGGGTCGTCGTAGTAGATGTGGGAGACGGCCGGGCATTGCTCGCGGATCTCCAGCAGCTTGTCGACCTGCTCCTGGTCTTCCACCAGAGCGAAGCGCACCTCGGCGTTGTTGATCGGGAACACGCATTCGGCGGCCACGGCGTCCTGGTACAGCGGCACCGGAATCGCGCCCAGCGACTGGGCGGCCAGCATGGTGGCGTACAGGCGGGGGCGGTTGGCGCCGATGACAATCATGTGTTCGCCGCGCCTCAAGCCGGCCTGGTGCAGGCCGCAGGCCACTTGCGCCACCAGCGCGGCCAGCTCGGCCCAGCTATGGGTTTGCCAGATGCCGTATTCCTTCTCGCGCATGGCGGGCGCCGTCGGGCGCTCGGCGGCGTGTTTCAGCAACAGTCGGGGGAATGTGGTCTGCATGCTGTTCCTTCGGTTTCCGGAGGGTCTGTGTATGACTGCCCTTGTGGTCGTCTTGCAATGCATCGTAGGCGCTGCTTTGACGTCATGTTGTCTTTATGACGACAATTTACGGGTAAGCCCCATTGGGGGCTACCCTCGTGTCGGTGGCCGCCAAGGCCGATTACTTAATAAAGCGACCATCGCGCGTGACCATGGTCAGTTCGACGAAGCGCGAGGCATTGCTTTCCACGGTGACGGCGCTCACGGCGGCGAGCTGGCGCCGGCGCAGCGCCTCCTGGGCGGCGGTGAACTCCTTGCCAAAAGCGTTGTTCTGGTAGACCACGGCGATGCGGCGGATGCCCACGGTCGTCAGGTGCTGGACCAGCTGCTCGGCTTCGTCAGGGTAGCTGGCGCGGATGTTGAACACGTTGCGCGCGCCCTTGGGCCGGGTCAGCAGCGCGCCGCTGAAGGGCGCGAAAAAGGGAATGCCTTCTTCCAGCACCATGGGCAGGACGGCCTCGATCATGGGTGTGCCCATGCAGTTGAACAGGCCGAAGATGCTGCGGTCATCGAGGAAGGCCCGCATGTTGGCGCCGGCGCGCTTGACGTCGTAGCCGTCATCGCTGCTGACGAGCTCGATGCTCCGGCCCTGGACGCCGCCGCGTGCATTGAGCGCCTCGAAGCAGGCCTTCGCGCCCTGGTGCATGGCCTGGCCGAGCTCGCCCAGCGGGCCGCTCAACGCGGCCGACTGACCCAGGCGCAGCGGCCCGCTGTCCTGGGCTCGCACCCAGGGGCTGGCGAGCAGGCCGCTGCCAGCGGCCAGGCTCAGCAGCTGGCGGCGCGACAGCGCTGCGCAGGAGGGGGCGGTGGGCAAGATGCGGGTGGGCTTGAAAGTCTGCATGGCGGCTCCGTATGGCGGTGGCCCATGCTAGCGTTTCAATTGACACCAGGCTGTCGTTGCAACGACAATTTGAGGGCTAGTCCGCTTCGGACTTTTCCGTGCATCAGGGGCTGGCCAGAAAGCGAGCCATGGCGGAATCGACGCGTCTATACCAACGGGCCCGTGCGGCCAGCGCGACCGAGCTGGCCGGCATTCCGTGGCTGCGGGTGCTGTCGAGCGAGGAGCGCTTGCGCGCTGTCGGCGAACTCAAGGTCGGTGATGCCCTGCCGGGCGACTACATCTGCCGCGTCGGCAAGCCCGTGACCTACTGGTTCGGCGTGGTCGAGGGCCTGCTCAAGATGAGCAGCGACGACGCCCACGGCGTGACCATGACTTTTGCCGGTCTGCCGCCCGGGGGCTGGTTCGGCGAAGGCACGGCGCTCAAGCGCGAGCCCTATCGCTACAACATCCAGGCCCTGCGCAAGTCGGTGGTGGCCGGCCTGCCGATCGACACCTTTCACTGGCTGCTCGATCACTCGATCGGCTTCAACCGCTTCGTGATGAACCAGCTCAACGAGCGCCTGGGCCAGTTCATCGCCGCGCGCGAGATCGACCGCATGAACAACCCCGATCTGCGCGTGGCGCGCAGCCTGGCCGCCCTGTTCAACCCCGTGCTCTACCCCAACGTGGGCGAAGTCCTGCGCATCACCCAGCAGGAGCTGGCCTACCTCGTGGGCCTGTCGCGCCAGCGGGTCAACGAGGCGCTGGCCGCGCTCGAGGCCAAGGGCGTGATACGCGTGGAGTACGGCGGCCTGCGCATCCTCGACCTGGCGGCGCTGCGCTCCAGCGTGTTTTCGGCAAAAAGCTAGCCTGTGTTTGGGTCTTTTTCATGTCGCTGTCTTCGGCCGCGACCGGCGGCGCGCGCCGTGATGAGGCCCTGTTGGGCCAGTTTTATAGGCGAAAATGCGCTGTAGCCCATGTCCTTTGGGTGTGAGCTGCTCCTGAATCAATAGCAAACCAGCCTGCCCATGACTGAGCCCGCCGCCCCCGCCACCACCCGACTGAACAAACGCATGGCCGAGCTCGGCCTGTGCTCGCGCCGCGAGGCCGACGACTGGATCGCCCAAGGCTGGGTCAAGGTCAACGGCCAGGTCGCGCCCATGGGGCTGCAGGTCGGGCCCGACGCGCGCATCGAGGTCGACAGCAAAGCCCAAGGCCAGCAGGCCAGTCAGGTCACCGTCCTGCTCAACAAGCCCATCGGCTATGTCAGCGGCCAGGCCGAGGACGGCCATGCGCCGGCCATCACGCTGGTGCAGGCGCGCAGCCACTGGCGCGGCGATGTCTCGAAGCAGCGCTTTGCGCCCGGCCAGCTCAAGGGGCTGGCGCCGGCCGGCCGGCTCGACATCGACTCGACCGGACTGCTGGTGCTCACGCAGGACGGGCGCGTGGCGCGCCAGTTGATCGGCGAGGACTCGCAGACCGAGAAGGAATACCTGGTGCGTGTGAGCTTGGGGGAGTTCACGACCAACGTCCAGGCCGCTTTCCCGCCCGCGCAGCTGGCACGGCTGCGCCACGGCCTGAGCCTGGACGGCCAGGCCCTGAAGCCGGCCCAGGTCGACTGGCAAAACCCCGAGCAGCTGCGCTTTGTGCTGACCGAGGGCAAGAAGCGCCAGATTCGCCGCATGTGCGAGCTGGTCGGCCTCAAGGTCGTGGGGCTCAAGCGCATCCGTATCGGCCGGGTCGTGCTGGGCAATTTGCCAGTCGGACAATGGCGCTACCTGGGTGCTCATGAGCGCTTTTGAGCGGCCCTCTCTGTCATTGCGAGCGAAGCGAAGAATCCCCCCGTGCATCCAGGATGGCCCCTCCCGAAAGACCTTCATGATCTCTTTTGCTCTCAAATTGATAGCTGCATGCGCCTTGGTGGCGGGGGCTGCCGGCCCCATTCATGCCCAAGCCAGCGCACCCGGCACGGTCAGCGCGATCTGCAGCACCGACCAGACCTGGTGCGAGCTGGCAGCCCAGGAGTTCAGCCGCGCGACCGGCGTGAAGGTGCTGCAAACGCGCAAGGCCACGGGCGAGGCGCTGGCCCAGCTGCGCGCCGAGGCGAGCAACCCCAAGACCGATCTCTGGTGGGGCGGCACCGGCGATCCGTTCTTGCAGGCCGCCGAAATCGGCCTGCTCGAGCCCTATCGCCCGGCCTATATCAACGATCTGCATGGCTGGAGCGTGCGCCAATATGCGATGACCCAGAACATGGTCGGTGGCTTCTACACCTCGGCCATCGGCTTTGGCTTCAACACCGAGCTGCTGAAGAAGAAAAAGCTGCGCGAGCCCCAATGCTGGGCCGACCTGGTCAAGCCCGAGTACCGCGGCGAGATCGAGATTTCGCACCCGGCTTCGAGCGGCACGGCCTACACCATCCTGGCCGGCCTGGTGCAGATGATGGGCGAGGAGCAGGCCTTCGACTACATGAAGAAGCTGCACAGGAACGTCAGCAACTACACGCGCAGCGGCACGGCGCAGGCGCCCAACGTGGCCAAGGGCGAGGTCGCGCTGGGCGTGAGCTTCATCTTCGGTTTCGAGAAGTGGCGCATCGAAAACTACCCGGTGAAGACCGCCGCGCCCTGCGAGGGCACGAGCTACGAGATCGGCGGCATCGCCCTGGTCAGGGGCGCGCGCAACAAGGATGCGGCCAGGCGCTACTACGACTGGCTCATGAGCCCGGCCGGCCAGGCCATAGGCGCCAAGGCCGACAGCCTGCAGGTGCCGGCCAACAAGAGCTTCAAGCCCGATGCGCGCATTCCGCTGCTCGACAACGTCAAGCTCATCAAGTACGACTTCGAGAAATACGGCAAGGCCGCCGAGCGCCGCCGCCTGCTGGAGCGCTGGACCCGGGAGGTCGAGGCGTTGCCGCGCTGATCGGCCCCGGCGCTGGCGCAGCAGGTGCGGGCCGACTCAGTAGTTCGCCATCGGACGAGTCCGACCCCGGAGCATGAAGCAAGGGGCGAAGCGGGCGATGGAGGGCTGTTGGACGTAGGATGGAGTTGGGCGCTGCTGACGAGGTCGGCGTTTGCTTGGTGTTGCGAACCCGTTCAGTAGCTGATCGTGATGGTGCGGACCTGGGTGGCCGAGCAACTGGCGCCGGCGCAGCTGCCCGACTGGTTGGCCGCGACTGTGCCAATGACGCTGTAGGTCTGGGGCAGGCCGATGCCGATGCCGCTGCTGGCGCTCAGGCCCAGCGTGTAGTTCAGGCCCAGCAGGGTGCCGCTGGTCGCGTCCAGCGCCAGCGTGTAGGGCGTGGTGATCGTGCAGCTCACGGCAAAGCTGGTGTTGGCGGCGACCGCGCTGGCCGAGAACGAGGTGTAGTTCAGCACCAGCGGCGCCGGCGTCGAGCTGATCCGGCATTCGGTCAGGATGCTGACCACCGGCACCAAGGTGGTCGCGGCCAGGAAGGAGCCGTTCTGGTCGGTGAAGCGCAGGGTCGCGATCGGCATGTCGTCGTACAGGCCGGCGGGCTTGCCCGTTTGTTTCTTGGTCACGCGGAAGTAGTAAATCAGCGTCGCGCTGGCTGCCGTGCTGCCACCGAAATTGAGGGTGCCGGTGACACCGCGATTCGTGTCGTTCCAAGTGTTGTTGTAGCCGGCGTCACGGTGGACGCTGTAGCTCAATGTGTCGGTGCCGGTCTGGCGCGTCAGGGCGCGGCTGGCCCCACCCTGGTCGATGCCAACCCAGTAGCTGAAGCTGGCGGGATCGGAGATGAGGCGGGTGCAGATCAGGGTGATGCTGCCGGTCGAGTCGTTGTGGATGTTCAACGACGGGTCGTACACGGGATAGGTGTTGGTATTCGACAGGCTGCAGGTGATGGCAGCCTGTGCGGCCCCGCAACCGAGCAGGGCGGGCAGCAGGGGCAGCGCGAACAACCAGGGCTTCATGGCTTATCTGTGGACTCCGGAACAGGTCACCGGCCCGAC
The DNA here is from genome assembly GCA_050725495.1 of Burkholderiaceae bacterium. Classification (GTDB taxonomy): domain Bacteria; phylum Pseudomonadota; class Gammaproteobacteria; order Burkholderiales; family Burkholderiaceae_C; genus JBOHHM01. Next base: position 9,079 of record JBOHHM010000038.1, read on the forward strand.
GCGCGCAATCTCGTCCAGATGGCCGGGCGGCAGGGTGATGGCAAAGGTACAGGCCCCGCCATTCCATTGCAAGCGCAGCGTGTTGCTAGTCTGCAATCCCGTGACAAATGCCTCACCGCGGCGCGCGACGAAAAATTCCTTGGGGTCGCCCTGCAGCGTAATCTCGGCGCCGGCCGGGGCCGGCTCGCCGTCGTCGAGCACGATGCGGATCAGGGCGCCGCGCCCCGAACGCACGGGGAAGACGACCTTCACGCCGCTGCGCGCCGCCGGCACGGCCACCTGCTCGATGCTGTCGAGCTCGGCATTGATCGGCAGCTCGTTGGGGTCCAGCCGGATGCTGTTGCGCTGGTAGGGCAGCAGGCGCGGCAGCAGGGCCAGGCCGTTGGCGTCGGTGCGGGTCAGCGTGCTGCCCTGAAAGCCGACACCCACATCGGGATAGCCCGGCACCTCGACCAGCGCAAAACTGTCCTGCACGCGGCGCGAGACGAAGAAGCGTCGGTCCATGAACACCAGGCCGCCCTGCGCGCCCAGTCGCAGGCTTTGCTGGGCGCTGGAGGCGCTGAGGTCGGCGGTCAGCAGGGCCCGGCTGCCCTGGTAGTACAGGCCGCCTTCGCTGAAGGCGTCGCCGTCGCGCCGGCCCGCCAGGGCCCGCCAGCCCAACCCGACCTCGTTGCTCAGGCCCTTGCTGACGCCGGTGTAGCCATCGGTGCGGCCGGGCTTGTGGGTCAGGTTGCTCGAAGAGGTCAGGTTACCGTCCAGCGGCATGGTGAAGGACACGCCGAAGGACTGGCCCTTGCTGCTGCCGCTGACCCTGGTGACGCTGAAGGTCAGGGCGTTGCGCGCACCGACGCGGATGGAGTAGTTGGCGCTGTAGGTGGTGAGCGTGCCGCGGTCATAGGTGGCGATGCGGGCCAGCCCCAAGCCCAGCGAGCCCAGGGCTTCGGAGGTGTAGGCATAACTGCCCGAGAACTGTCGCCGATAGGGCAGGGTGCCCGTCTCCAGGCCGAGCTGGCGGTAGTTGCGGCTGGCGCCCTGGATGCGCGCACTGAAGCCGTGGCGCAGGCTGCTGTGTTCCAGCCCCAGCAGCCATTCCTGGCCTCGCCCCGTCCTGTCGTCCTGGCTCCAGGCCACGGCCGCCTGACCCAGGGCCTGCAAGGGCAGGCCATAGCTCAGGCCCAGGCCTGCGTTGCGCGTCTCGGCGCCCCATTCGAGCCGGGTTTCGGCCGTGAGCTCGCGGCTCAGGCCGTAGCGCAGCAGGCCCGAGCCAAAGCGCTGGCCGTAGCTGGCGCTCTCCAGGCCCAGCTCGCGCCGCACGGCGCCGGCCTCCAGGCTCCAGTCGCTCAGGCCTTCGTCGAGCAGGTGGGTGTGGCTGAAAAAAGCCTGGGTCAGCACGGTTTCGCGGCCCAGCACATCGCGCACCACGACCCGCGCCTGGCCGGCACCGGTCAGCAGTGGGAAGTTGTCGATTGCAAACGGGCCGGCCGGAACGTTGGAGGTCTGCCGCAGCGCGTCGTTGATGTAGAGCTCCACCGTGCTCGGGGCGCTGGAGGTGCCGCTGATGGTAGGGATCGGCTGACTCACAAAGCCGGGCGCCAGCGCGAAATTGCGGCCGAGCTGGACGCCGCCGAAGTACACCGAACGGCCCCAGAGGCCGGCGCGCGTGCTGCTGTCGCCCAGCCGCAGGCTCAGCTTGTGCTCGGGAAAGTCGCGCGTGAACACGGTCTCCAGGCGGCGCCAGGAGCGGGGCGTGCCGGTGCTGCTGTTGCTGAGGTTGCGTCCGACGAAGCTGGAGGTCAGCACGCCCAGCCCGGTGGACAGGCCCAGCTCGGTCAAGGCGCCGAGATCGCTGGTGGCGGGGGCGAGCCGGCTCGCCGTGTGGCTCAGGTTCAGGTCGTAGTTGAGAAACAGCGCCGGTTCAGTGGCGCTGAGCGGGGGCCGTTCCACGGCCTCGTTGCCCAGCCGCGTGGCGGCAAAGGCCGAGGACGAAAACACGAGGCTCACCGACTGGTCGGCGTAGTTCATCCGCGCTTCAAAACCCTGAACGGCGGACAGCGGGTACCAGGTCTGGCCGCGATAGTCCACCCCTTGCGCATTGGGTCGGCGGTTGACACGCCATTCCTCAAAGGCCTCGGCAGGGGCGTAGAGCAGGCCGTTGCGCTCCAGCAGCGTCCAGCTGCCGCCTTGGGCGCTGTTGACGTTCACTTCCTGCGGCAGCAGGCGATCCGCCGGCGGCGGGCTGGTCTGGGCGACAGCGCGCAAGCTGGGGCCGGCGAGCGCGAGAGCGGCCATCCAGGAGGCAAGAGCGCGGGGATCGACCTGAAAGAGCCGCATGAGGCGCCGGCTCAGGGCAGCGTGACTTGGAAGACCTGACTTTTGCCGTCGTCAAACACCACGTTGAGTTGGGCCGCGCCCGCGGCGACCGCCGGTTCGGCTTTCAGGGCAATGGCCTTGCGCGCACCGGGCAGGATGTAGTTGCCGCCCTCGAAACGGGCCAAGGTCTGCTCGCCGCGCTTGAGCTGGATTTCGCGGATCTGGGCATAGGCCGTGCCACTGTTGCTGCACAAGGCCTGCAGCGTCTGGGTGTCGGGCCGGGCCGCCTCGCAACGGACCTCGCGCTGGGCGATGGGCGGGGTGATGAACACCGGCATGCTCAGGGCCAGCGCAATCGGTACTTCCATGCCGGCGGCCTTGGGCGCCGTGGCCTCGGGCACCTCGCGCACGATCATGCGGTAGGTGAGCTGGCGGCTGGCGTCGGCGGGCTTGAGCAGGGCCAGGCGCACAACCTGGCGCGCCTTGGGTGCCAGCTTGATGATGGGGGGCGAGAGGATCATGTCCTCGGTCAGCACCAGTTCGTCCGTGCCGTCGGGCCTTTGGCTCCAGGCGTTGAGGTCGGCCTGTAGCGCCACCTCGGTGTCACCCTCATTGGTCAGGGTCACCGCCACGGCCCGGTTCTTGGGCGTCATGTAGATGCGAACCGGCGTCACGGAAAACACGCCGGCCAGGGCCGGGGCGGCAAAGGACAGGAACAGGCCGGCTGCCAGTGTCGCCAGGTTCGGGAGCTTCGGGGCATTCATGCTCAAAAGCTTACCAATATTTCCAGCGGGGCATCCTGTTCATTGAGCTTGCGCAGCTGCAGTCGGGTGACCGTGCCGGTCCCGAGGTAGGGCGTGACGTCGGCCGCCTGTGCCTGGGGAAGCGGGCTGCCGGGGCCAAACCAGAGCCGGTAGGCGCTGCCCTGGGGGCCCAGGAACGGCTGGCCCGGCGCGGCTTCGATGCTCACAAACTGCCCGCCGGAGCAGGCGACTTGCACCGTGGCATTGCTGGCTTCGCTGAGCGACTGGCTGATGCAAAGGCCTTGAGTCGCCCGGCTGTGCAGCGTGATCTGCACGCTGAACGCTCCGCTTGCCGTCCCCGCCAGCCCGCCCGCCGTCCAGGCGGCGATCACGCCGCCCAAGGCCAGGGAGCGAAGCGGGCGCATGGGAAATTCCGATCAGTAGGTGATCGTGATGGTACGCTGTTTGTTGAGGGCGGCGGCGTTGGTACAGCTGCTCGTCAGGCAGGTGCCGGCCTGGCCGGCGGCCATGCTGCCGGTGATCGCAATGCTCTGGGCCACGCCCAGGCCAGTCGCCGGAACGGCGCCCAGCGACAAGGTGTAGGCCAGGTTGGTGGCGCTGTCAGTCACCGAGGTCGAGTCCAGTGCCACCGAGGAAATCGGCAGCGTGTTCGTGCACAGGATGTCGAACGCACTGCTGAACGTGGCGGCCGTCGCCTGGAACGAGGTGTAGGTGAAGGCGGCCGTCGGCACGGTGTTGACCTTGCAGGCCGAGGTCAGCGTGATGTTGACATTGAACGTGGCGGTGGCGGTGGTGGCCGCCTGCGAAGGCATCGTTGCCAAAGCTGCCAAACCCAGGGTCAGAACTGCTGCGTACTTTTTCATGATGAGTCCTTCGTAGTAATGAAACGTTGTCGATGGCGGAATTCTATTTGTTTCAGTTTGTAATAAAAGAGAAAAAAGTCATGGAAATCAATGGCTTGACCAAGTGTCACCAGATGCTGCCGGCCCGCGTGCGAAATGTCACGGCGCCGGGGCTCTGAGTTGCAAACCATGATGCCAGGCGGCTGAAAGTGTTAAAAGTTTCACGCCAACCCGTTGGAAGGCTTGCGCAGCAAGGCTTTCAGCGGTCGCGCTGGAGCGCGAAATCCTGCGTCGTCAATTGACGCATATACACCGTGGCCTTGACCGGCTCACGCGCCGCCGGGCTCCAGGGCAGGGGAACCTGGTCGGCCTGGATTTCGAGCACATGTTGTCCTGACGCAACAGCCGGGAATTCATAGCGACCCTGCGCATCGGTGCGCACCACATAGCGACGGTCCAGCACCACGGCCACGCCTGCTGCGCCAGCCTCGCTGGCATCGCGCCGCTCGTTGTGGTCGGCATCGAAGTAGACCGTGCCGCTCAGGCTGCCAGCGCCGGAGCCCGGCAAGCCGCCCAGGGGGGCGGAGGCCGTTCCGGCCCGCTCTTCATAGCGCAGGATCAGCTGCAGGCTGCGGTGCGCCGGCGTCGGCGCGACGCTTGTCTGGGTCGCGGCCGTCAGCGCCGACACCACCAGGGGCGACAGCGGGTCCCGGCCCCGCACCTCGGAGTAGCGCGCGATCAGCGACCAGCTGCGTTGCAGTTGCCAGGCCAGGCCCAGGTTGGCGTTGAGCGCGTCGGCGCTGCTGCCGTGGGCGCCGCGCAAACTGGCATCGAGCGAAATGCCCGAGGCCGGCGAGTAGGAGGACAAAATGCCCCAGCTCCAGGCGCTGGACGGCGTGGCCGCAGCGCCGCTGCTGCGCTCCCATGCCAGCGAGGTGGCCAGCAGGGTGTTGGCGCGCAGGGGCCAGCTGTGGTCGACACCGGCGCGCACGGTTCTGGCGCCCGCCAGGTTGGCGTAGTCGCTGCGCCACTGGGTCTGCCCCCAGTCGGACAGGTGGTCCCAGCTCAGTTGCAGCGATTGGCCTGCGCCGCTGCCGGTGCGCAGGGCCAGCGCGGCTCCCAAGGCATTGCGGGTGTCCAGCCGGTAGCGCCCGTACAGGCTGGCAAAGACGCTGCTGGCGTACAGGCCGCTGATGCTGTCAGCGAGTTCGGCGGTCCAGCCCAGCTGCCACTGCCGGGCCGAGGTATCGGCGCGCCAGTACATGCCGCGCAGGTCGCTGGCGGCGGCGGTGGCGCCCCAGCGCAGCTTGGGCTGGAAATAGAACAGGCCGGCCGTGTTGTGGAACAGTTCGGTGCGCCACGCTCCATCGAGCCAGCCGCCCCAGGCACTGCCGTCGCGGCTGTGGTCACTGTGCAGCCAGTTGGCCTGCAATCTGAGACCGCCCGGGCGTTGCGCCAGCGGTGTCAGCCCTGAGGCGTAGCCAGAACCCCCAGGCGCAGATTCTTCCCAAGCCAGCGCGGACCACAGCGAACAGGTGTTGTTCTGGCCGTTGGCCAGGCCGTTTTCGGGGACGTTGCGCGCCTGCACCAGTTGAATGGCGGCGTCCGTGCGGGAGGGCTCGGCATGCCCGCCGGCCAGCCGCAGCTGTGCGCCCGCAGTCGCAATGTCGCCGCCGGAGAGCTTGAAGCCGTTGATGTCGAGCCCGTTGAACAGTCCGGCTCGACCGGCTGCCAGGTTCAGCTCCGCGGCCTGCCCCTTTTGCCATTGGCCGGCCACGCCTTCGATCGGGGTGGTCGGCAGGTACACGCGGCCCAGTCCCCGTGCCAGAGGTGAATGGATGGTGGTGGTGTTGCCGGTACTGTGGTGGGCCAGCCAGCCGCCGTCCAGTGGCAGAGCGCGTTGGTCGATGCGCCAGGTGTTGCCCGTGGCCGCGGTCTGGACGGGCGCGAAGCCAGCAACGCTGTCCTGGCGCACGGCGCTCAGGTTGGCGGCGACGGACAGGGCGCCGTGATTGGGTGTGTCGAGTAAGGCGTTGAACGAAACTGCGTGGGACAGGGCCCTGGAGGCGCCGCGCTGCGAGCCCAGCGCATAGTCCAGCCGCAAGCTGCGTGGCCAGCCCTCAGCGTCGTAGCTGTCGGGCTCCTGCTCCAGCGGTGCGTCCTGCGGCGGACTCGGGTCCAGCACCCGGTCAAGGTAGGGCTGCTGGGCCGCAGGTGGCGGGTCCGAGCCACTGTAGTCCGCCCTGACCGTTTGAGCGCCCACCCACGGGCTGCCGCTGCACAGGGCGGCACCGAGCGCGCCGGCCAGAAGCCAGCCTGGCTTGATCGGTGGGCTAGTAACTGCTCTCTGTCGGCGCTTCATGGCTGGAAGCGCTGCTCCAGATCCTGGGACTGTTTCTTGCCCCACTCGAGCTTGCCGCGGATCGTCACGGGAAAGCGCACAGCCACGGCCGTGTGGGGGTCGCCGGAGCGGGTCGCCACCAGCGCCACCGTGCGGGTTTCGCCGGGCAGGATGGGCGTGGTGCCCGGTGCGAAATCCAGCTTGGTGTTGCTGGCGTCCGTACCCGACAGGAAGCCACCCAGGCGGCCGTGCGCCGTGCCCGTGTTGCGTACCTGAAGCACGGGGGTGGGCTCGCCATTGACGTTCTGCACGCCTGAGCCCACGACGCTGAGCTGGGGCTGCACATCGCCGACCGCCGCATAGACGATCACGCCCAGCCGGGCGTTGAAGGGGATGGCCAGGCCTGCGCTGGTGGTGGTCTGGTCTTGTCCTTCAATCATGATGGCGAAGCGGCATTCCACCGGTTGGGCGTCAGCCGGCGGTGCGACTTCAAAGCGGAAGCGGTAGGGCCGCCCCGGCGTGACGGTCAATTCCCGGCGCTCGATCGCCACCCAGGGCCGGCAGCTGCTGGGGGCGAGTTCGTCCATGAAGCTCACTGACGCATCCGGCGCCAGCGACCAGTCGGCCGTGCGGACCTTGAAGACGCTGGACTGGGCCGCTGCATTGGTGATTTCAATCACCTCGCGCACCGTTTCTCCGGGCTTGACTTCGAGTTCGAAGCGCGGGGGCGAGACGGCCACCGCAAACTCGGCGGCCCCCGCAGGCGACAGGCCGATGGCCGCCAGAGCCGTCATGCGCAAGCATTGTTCGAGGCCTGTCGCAAGGCGCTGTCTGAGCCGTCTCATCATGGGGCGTCAACTTCAAAATAAAAATGCAGGTTCTGGGGCGACACGAGGGCTCGGCCATCGGTGGTGAGCACCAGCTCCATGGTTTCTTCGAGGGCGGCGGTGTTGACGATGCCGTCGTAGACCAGGGTGCGTGCGCCCGAGCGTACCGAGCCGGCCAGCAGCCGGCCCTGGGTGCGCCAGATCGCCAGCACCGGATCGCTATGGACCGGCGTCAGTCCCATGTAGAGCCGCACCGGCTTGTTGAGCCAGGGCGCCAGGTTGAGCCGCAGCGCCACGCGCAGCCGGGCCTCGACCGAATGATCGGCGCCGCGCCCGGGCACGAGCTGCTTCCAGCGCATGGGCGCGACAGGCTGGCTTACCAAGGTGCCGCTGTCGTCCACTCGGAAGGTGGCCGCCTGGCTAATACCGCACCCAATGAGCCCCAGCAGTGCGGCGCACAGCCATGGGCACGCGGCTTGATTGAGTAGCCTCGGCGAGACGCTTGGGCGCAGATTCACGGGGCACTCAGGGTGTAGGTGACGCGGCCCGTGAAGGTGCCTGCGGCCACCAGCGCCGTATTGGCGTAGTTGAACTGGAGGCAGCTCTCGAACCACCGGTTGCGGGCAATGCTCAGCAGTGTTTGGGTGGTGCCGCCCACGAAGCTGCCGCTGGGGATGGTGGGTGAGGCGTCTCCATTGCCGCCCGACACCCAGGAGATCGTGCTGAAGGGCACGGTGTCGCCGCCGGCGCTCGTCAGGTTGGCGGGAGAGGTCGCGGTGAGCGTGGCGTTGGCGGCCGCGCCCGGCGTGCGGTAGAAGCCGCCGACGTAGACCTGGGCCGGAACGCTGCAGAAGGTGTAGCCATCCCAAGGGCTGGTCGTGACCGCGCTGTTCGTGGTCATGGCCTGGGTGCCGGCGCCCAGGCTGGCGGCGGGCACCGTGACCGAGACGCTGTTGACCGTGGTGTTGTTGCCTGGCGTGCCGCCCGCGTTGAAATTACCGCCGGTCATGGTGCCGGCGCCGACCTGCAGGAACAGGGACTTGGTCCCGGCCGTGATGGTGACCAGGTAGGCGTGGCCGATCAGCGGCAAGGCGCCCAGCATGGCCGCCATGGCCAGGGCTCCACGGCGGGGTCGCGCAAAGGGCGCCAGCGGTGGCCCGACATGCGGAGGGCGTGCGAGAGTCATGGTGAGATTGTCGCCAACCGAGCTGGGATCGGGGCCGATCCCGGCTGCCAGCACGCCGCTGCTGCGCCTGTTCGGATGCGGCGGCGGGCTGGTCGCCCCGACGATCAGGGCTGGGTCACGGTGTAGGTCACGCGACCATTGCGGGCGACCGTGCCGCCATAGGTGCCTGCGGCCACGACGTCCTGGTTGGCGTAAGCAAAGCTCCATTGGCCTTCCTGGCGCACGACCTTGTTGGTGGCCGTCAGCGTCGTGGCCGTGCCAGCGCCGCCTGAGGCGCCGGTGTTGAACGCCGGATGGGTGATGGCGCCATTGGTGAAGCCGGCGGTGGTCGAGGCCAGTGCGGCGGGCGTCACGGTGACACGGCTCCAGGACACTTCTTCGCCGGCGGTGCCGGTGGTCATGGGGCCGGTGGTGGCCGAGTTCAGGTTGATGTTGCCGCCGTTGCCATAGATGCGGACGGTGACGGCACCGTTGGTGAGGTCGCCGCTGGCGGCGTCGGCATTGATGACGGTGGCGTCGCCGAGGTTGGCGGCCGGAACCGTGAAGTTGATGAGGTCCACCGTGGCGTTCGTGGCGTTGTTCGTGCCGGTGCCCACGCGGACGTACAACACCTTGGGGATCACAATGCTGAAATCGAGTCGGGCGGACGCCGTGGTGGCGCCGGCGCCGCTGACGAAGGTGGATTCGGCATGCGAGAGCATGGGGGTGGCGATCAGAATGCCCAACGACGCAGCCAAGGCCAGTTTTTTCATGCTGTTACTCCAGTAGTAAATTAGTATTCTATTGAGCTGATACTATTTAGTACTAGTTCACTCCGAACAAGAGTGAATTAGTACTAAGAAACAGATCGAATTCTAAGGTGGAGAGCCTGAATGGGAAGAAAAAAATTCGCAGAATCAACAAGTTAGGTGATTTTTGTGCGGCTGTGTGACTTTTGCCACATGTCGGGCGTTGTCGCCGGATTCGACTTCGTGATGTGGTCGAAAGTATTGCAGCCTTGAAAACCGGGGCTTGGGCCACAATTGCCAGTTTTGTCAGGCGGTCCCGCGCACCGCTGTTCATCTGTCAACACCTGCAGGTCCATAGTCATGAGCAAGCAAACCCTCTCCTTCCAGGCCGAAGTCGCCCAGCTGCTGCACCTCGTCACCCATTCGCTGTATTCGCATCCCGACATCTTTCTGCGCGAGCTGGTCTCCAATGCCTCGGACGCCTGCGACAAGCTGCGCTTCGAGGCGCTGAACCAGGCTGCGCTGTACGAGGACGCCCCCAACCTCGAGGTGCGGCTGACGATCGACAAGGCTGCCAAAACCCTGACCATCACCGACAACGGCATCGGCCTGGGCCAGCAGGAGGCCATCGACAACCTGGGCACCATCGCCAAGAGCGGCACTCGCGAGTTCATGGGCAAGCTCAGCGGCGACCAGAAGGCCACGGCTTCCGAGCAGGGGCAGCTGATTGGCCAGTTCGGCGTGGGCTTTTACTCGGGCTTCATCGTGGCCGACAAGATCACGGTCGAGTCGCGCCGGGCCGGGCTGCCGGCCGATCAAGGCGTGCGCTGGGTCAGCGGCGGCACCGGAGAGTTCGAGGTGGACAGTATTACGCGGGCCCAGCGCGGCACCAGTGTGACCCTGCACCTGCGCGAGAACGCCGCCGAGTACCTGAGCGCCTGGAAGCTCAAGGCCGTCATCGCCAAATACTCCGACCATATCTCGCTGCCCATCCTGATGCAGAAAGAGGAATGGAAAGAGGGCGAAGACAACAAAGGCGGCGAGATGGTCACCACCGGCGAGTGGGAAACCGTCAACCAGGCCAGCGCGCTGTGGACGCGCCCGAAAAAGGACATCACGCCCGAGCAATACCAGGCGTTCTACCAACAGGTCAGCCATGACCATGAGGCGCCACTGGCCTGGAGTCACAACCGGGTCGAGGGCAGCACCGAGTACACCCAGTTGCTCTACATCCCCGCAAAAGCGCCGATGGACCTGTGGAACCGCGACAAGGCCGCCGGCGTCAAGCTCTACGTCAAGCGCGTCTTCATCATGGACGATGCCGAGGCCCTGCTGCCCGTCTACCTGCGCTTTGTCAAGGGCGTGGTCGATTCGGCCGACCTGCCGCTCAACGTGAGCCGCGAGCTGCTGCAGGAAAGTCGCGATGTCAAAGCCATCCGCGAAGGCAATGCCCGGCGCGTGCTGGCCATGCTGGAAGACCTGGCCAAGCAGGAAAAGGAAGGCGAGAGCGAAGAAGACAAGGCCAAGTTCGGCAAGTTCTACGCCGAGTTCGGCGCCGTGCTGAAAGAAGGCCTGGGCGAGGACTTCGCCAACCGCGAGCGCCTGGCCGGGCTGCTGCGCTTTGCCTCGACCAGCTCGGACGCGGTCAGCGTCAGCCTGGCCGACTACAAGGCCCGCATGAAGCAGGGCCAGGAAGCGATTTACTACATCACGGCCGATACGCTGGCCGCCGCGAAGAACAGCCCGCAGCTCGAGGTGTTCAAGAAAAAGGGCATCGAGGTGCTGCTGATGACCGACCGGGTCGACGAATGGGCGCTGAACTACCTGCACGACTTCGACGGCACGGCGCTGCAAAGCGTTGCCAAGGGCGCCGTCGATCTCGGCAAGCTGCAGGACGAGGCTGAGAAAAGGGCTGCCGAGGAAGCCGCGGAGGCCTTCAAACCGGTGCTGGCCAGACTCAAGGAGGCGCTCAA
>JBOHHM010000039.1:0-8615 GCA_050725495.1 Burkholderiaceae bacterium
AGTACTGGCCTATCTTGTTTGCGCCTCGTCCCAGCCTAAAGAAGGCGCCGCTCCACAGACCGCTCCAAAAGAACCAGGGACGTCACGGGCCCGGTTCCCCTTGAATTGCGACCGACGGAACACCCAGCGCTCTCCGATCCACTCGTGAAAGCGGATCTTCCCTTCGGTAGTTTCTGCCGTGAAATCAGGTGCTTCGTCACCTATGCGAATTGACATGTTGGACCTCCATGAAAAGCCCCGCCCGTTCCACCTTTTGGCTGGGGGACTGTCTTTATAGGCCGGCAGTGGTGAACTATCAAGGAGCCAGGCCAGGCAGCGACGACAACCCCGACATCAGCGACTTCGTCGGCCGCGCCGAGTTGTCAGCGTTCTGGAACCCCAACCCCGACAACACCCTGAGGATGACGCTGCGCCACTCCTTGCGCAGCGCCGCGCGTGGCTCGGTGCGGCTGGAATGGCTGCAGACCCTAGGCAACGGCGACAGCGCCAAAAACCGCAGCGCCCTGCGCTTTCGCACCCAACTGTTCAGCGGCTGCGGCGACAGCCTGGTCGACTACAACCGCCGCCGCACGGTGCTCAGCGTGGGACTGAGTCTGGTGGATTTCTGAACGGCCCGATCCCAGGCTATCCAACGTTCTGGCCGCTGCCATTGGGCGGTGAACGCCTGGTGCGCGAGGGCTTCACCTCGCGTGAAGAGCTGGTGCGCGTGACGCGGGAGTAGCGGCCGGGCACGCGGGGACTTCGACATCATTTCGACGGCTTTCGGGTTCGGAACTCTGTCGGTGTGATGCCGTGGCGCTCCCGAAAGATGCGGTTGAAGGGGCCGATCGAGCCAAATCCCGCCTCCAGCGCAAGGGTCAGGATGGGGCGGCGGTCCAAAGCGGGATCCGCTAGTTGCTGGCTGACCTCGCGCAACCTGTACTCGTTGACGAAGGCGGCGAAGTTGCGGTAACCCAGCCGATCATGGATCAACCGGCGCAGGATGTATTCCGGCACGGTCAACTGTGTTGCGAGCCTGCTGACGGACAATTCATGGTCTCGGTAGAGTTTTTCCTCGTCCATGAGCCTGCGCAGTCTTGCGAGTATGGGCTCGTCACTACTGGGAACTGATTCGGAAGGCTGCTGCGGCGGCTCCCGCTCCGGAGGCGCCGCCGGATCGAACAATGTTTGCATCGCGTCCGGCCGCACGCCGACCAGGAAGAGCAGCGTGGCCAGCAATGTCAGGTCGATCATCAAAACGTTGAGGACATCCAGCCAGGGCGGCGCCGGCTGCCCCAAAAGGTAGACCTCGCCTACCAGGATGATCAGCCCATAAGCTCCCAAGTACCCGACCAGCACCCAGCGCAGCTTGCGGCGCGGCTCGACGAGATCGCCGTCCCAACTGCGCCAGGCCGTCAGCAGTGCACCCACCACGAATACGAAGGCGATCGCTTTGTTGACCCCACCGAAGGCCATGCGCTCGGCCACCGCAAACCCAAGATAGTCAGTGGCTGCGAATACGCCACTGACCAGCAACCCGGCAAGGCCTATCCACGCCGGCACCGGAATTCCCCGCTCGTCCTGAAGTACAACCCGGGCCAGCCTCCAGAACGCGAAGGGGAAGCCAATCGCACCCAGAAGCAGCGGTAGAAACGCCGGCGAGCTGCAGCACGGCTGCGACGGCGTGGCACACACCAGATAGGCGCCCACACAGGCCACCACGGCGAGCAAATCGGCGCGCGGACGCCAGCCGCCACGGGCGGCTACGACCAGCATCAGGACCAGACTGAATGCCAGGCCAATGCTGCGGAGGAAAAAGTCCAGGTGCGTTGTCACGGGCTCCAGCATCCCACGCCGGCGTTGCGCGATCTCGCCGAAATCCGCAATTTCATGCCTTTTCCAGGAAACGGCAAGCATTGGCTGAATCCGCAGAGACGGCGCGGGGGTGGTTTGCCTAGAGTTTCGCCACTTCGACGGAAAGGAAATCCCCTATGACCTGTTTTCACGAGCTTTTGTCCACCGCGGCGAATGCATGGCCCGTCATCTGGCTGATGGACCTGTCGCGTTATGTCATCGGCGCTACTCTGATCGCCTCGGTCCTGGCGTTGGCTCGGCCGGCCTGGCTTGGGCGCCGTCTGGTTCGCATCAGAAGTGTGGCGGCGGGGCAGCGGCGGCGCGAATTCGCTTACTCCATGCTCACTGTGGTGATCTTCTCGCTCGTCGGCACCAGCGTGCTGATCGGCTACCACCTGGGCTGGAGCAAGATCTATTTCGAGCCTAACCAATACGGCTGGCCCTGGCTGCTGTCCAGTTTCTTTGTGTTCGTGGTGCTGCACGACACCTGGTTTTATTGGACGCACCGCGCTATGCACCATCCGAGGATATTCCGCTGGATGCACCGCACACATCACGAGTCGGTGGCGCCTACGCCTTGGACGGCCTATTCTTTTTCTTCCGCCGAGGCCTTGGTACAGGCGCTGTACCTCCCGTTGGCCCTGCTGGTCCTGCCCGTCCACCAAGCCGTGATCTTTGTGTGGATGATCTGGATGGTTCTGCGCAACGTCATGGGGCACAGCGGGGCCGAGCTGCTGCCTCGCGCCTGGCTTGCGGGCTGGTGGGGCCGCTGGTTCACCACCACCCTGCACCACGAGATGCACCATGCGTATGGCCGCTACAACTACGGGCTCTACTTCGTGTGGTGGGACCGCTGGTGCGCAACCGAGCACCCAGAGTACCTGCAGCGGCTTGCGGCGCTGACCAATCGCATCGCGGAGGAAAAGGCAGACGCCGTGGCCCGGCCAGCGCGTATTCACTTCCCGCCTGGTGGATAGAGGCTGCCTCGCCCGGCTGCTGAGGCCGGGTGCTTCTTGGCCAACCCCTCTCAGGTCAGCCTGATTTTTCGGATTTTGCGGTTGCCCATGTCTGCGACGTACAGCGCGCCCTGGGCATCGAAGGCCAATCCGGTGGGCAGGCTGAACGTTGCCGTGGCGGCGTCGCCCTCATCGTCGCCGTCATCGTTGCCGCCTCGTCCGGTTCCGGCGAGGACGGAAGTCTCGCCGCCTGGCGTTATCTTCAGGATGCGGTTGCCGTACGTATCGGCGACGCAGGTGTTGCCGGCCGTGTCGGTTGCCCGGTTCGCCGGGTGTGGGAATGCGATGCCATCTTCGGACGGGGTGGAAACGCCGTCCCCGGAGATCAGCCGCGTCAGGTTGTTGTTGCCGTAGTCGGCGACGTGGATGTTCGAATCGAGATCGATCGCGACCGCGTGCGGCATCCAGAACTGGGCGGCCTGCGGCAGCCCGTCGACGTTGCCGGGCTCACCCGTTCCCGCAACAGTCGTGACGCAGGGGTGCTGTCGACTATTCAAGAGCGCGAAAAAGACCAGAACGTGGTGACCCCGTCCACCCTGCACGCCGCCAAGGGCCTGGAGTGGCCCCATGTGATGCTGGTCGGCGTGACCGAGGGCCTGTTGCCGTTCAAGCTCGGCGACGAAGACAACCCCAGGGGCGACGCCAGCGGCCCGATGAGCGAGAGCCTGCTGCAGCGCCTGCAGGAAGAGCGCCGCCTGATGTACGTGGGCATCACCAGGGCCCAGCTCAGCCTGGCCGTGAGCTGGACCAAGAGGCGGAAAAAAGGACGCGACATGGTCGCCCCGCGCAACCCAGCCGCTTCATCGCCGAAATGGCGCTGGACAAGAGCACCGCCCGCGAAGACCCGCGCGAAAAGCTCAAGGCCTTGCGCGCCGAGTTCGCCAGGAAGGCGCAGGAAGCGGCAGCGAGCGCGGCGGCAGCCCCATGAAGCACCGCAACGCTATTTTTTTGATAGCAGCCTGCGCCCTGTCCTGCTGGGCCTGGGGCCAGAATGATTCAAGGACTTCCGCCATCGCGTCCTGCCCGGCGCCGTCCGAAGTCAGCCACTGGCATCTCTACGGCCTGTGGCGCGCCGAGTTCGAGGGCCTGAGCCAGGACGCCACGCTGCTGCTGGAAAAGCACCCCGAGCTGGCCGAAAGCGTGCGCGGCACCCTGCGCCGCGACGGCAGCCAGGCCCTGCTGGCCGGCGACGTCGACCAGGGCGAGCTCAACCTCGACGAGTCGCTGGACGGGCTCAGCATCAGCGCCACATGGACCGGCCAGGTGGTGGACAACTCATGTGGCAAGGAAATCCGGGGAACATGGCAGCACGCAGCCGACTCGGCGACCCGCCGCTTTGTCTTGCGCAGGCAGCCCGGCTGGCAGTGAGGAGCCGTCGGCACCGGGGCCGGCGCCACCTGACAACACTCACGGCGGCGCCAACCCCTTCTCCATCAGCCAGTCGCGATTGAACAGCCGGCTTGAATAAAGCCCGCCGCGGTCGCACAGCAGGGTGACGATGGTGTGGCCCGGCCCCATCTGGCGGGCCAGCCAAACCGCGGCGGCCACGTTGATGCCGGTGGAGCCGCCGACGAACAGCCCCTCTTCGCGCAGCAGACGGTAGACCATCGTGACGCAGTCCTGGTCATTGATTCGCACCGCGTCGTCGATGGGCGTGCCCTCCAGGTTCGCGGTCACGCGGCTGGAGCCAATGCCTTCGGTGATGGAGCTGCCCTCGACCGTGATCTCGCCGGTCTTGACAAAGCTGTACAGGCCGCTGCCCCAGGGGTCGGCCAGCACGCTGCGCACCGCGGGGTTCTGTTCCTTGAGAAAGCGCGCCACCCCGGCCAGCGTGCCGCCCGTGCCTGTGGAGCAGACGAAGGCGTCCACCTTGCCGGCCGTGTCGCGCCAGATTTCGGGCCCGGTCGTTTCATAGTGGGCCTGCCGGTTGACGAGGTTGTCGAACTGGTTGGCCCAGATCGCGTTGTCCATCTCTTGCGCCAGGCGGCAGGCGATCTTCTGGTAGTTGTTGGGATCCTTGTACGGCACGGCCGGCACCGGCCGCACCTCGGCGCCCAACACGCGCAGCAGATCCATCTTTTCCTGTGACTGCGTCTCGGGGATCACGATCACGCAGCGGTAGCCGCGCGCCGCGCAGATATGGGCGAGCCCGATGCCGGTGTTGCCGGCCGTGCCCTCCACCACCGTGCCGCCATGCCTGAGCGCTCCGCGCCGCTCAGCATCCCGGATGATGTAGAGCGCTGCGCGGTCCTTGACCGACCCGCCCGGGTTCAGGAACTCCGCCTTGCCCAGGATGTCGCAGCCGGTCTCGGCGCTGAGCCTGGCGAGCCGGATCAGCGGTGTGCTCCCGATGCTGCCGATGAAGCCTTGACGTGCGTCCATGATGTGGACCTCCACGCTCCTGTGGTGGGCGAACCGGATATCTCCTGTGAAGGATACTCCCAACGAAAACATCGCGGCCGGCAGTGCCATCCCCTCATCGCGCGGCGTTGTGCTGCTGCAGCTTGACGGGGCAACCGACCGCCAGGCCGGCCAGCGCGCGCGCCAACCCATGGTGGAGCCGCAGCTTCGTGATCACCGCAGCCTCTTTCGGGTCTGTGGCTCTGGGCTTGCCCGTCGGCAGCGCCAGCGCAGGCGGAATGCACCGGAACCCCACATGGCTCGGGGAAGATCGAAAATGATAGGGCCAACCGAGGACAGTTGGCTACGCAGAAACGCCAAGCTCTGTACGCCATGTCTTGCGCCGCCAATCCCTCCGGCTGAACTTGCCTTACGTCTTGCTCCAGCAAACACGATGGACAACCCTTCGATCCAACGCACGCGCAAGTCACTTTCGCATAAGGCGTTCTGCGTGTGCTCCTGCAAGCCAGTTGGCGCAGGTTTTGAGAGAACAGAGGGCAAAAGAGAGTCGAACCAGGGCCGGAATGGCCGAATCCTCGCGACCCCAAGGCACACGCGGAATGGCCATGAACCCCGCGTGGCGCGGGGGAAGGCACAAATGAAAACGCCCAACCGATGAGGGTTGGGCGTTGAATATTGGTGGCTGGGGCTGGATCGAAAAACCAGCTACAGACCGCATTAGTCCTCATTATACACAACGTCACAGTTCTTGGGGTACACCTTTGGGTACACAGATCTCGAAACGACATTCTACCTAGCCAGGACGCGACCGTGAAAGCTGGATTGAACGTTCAGGCGCCAAGCGAAACCGCCTGGCAACCGAGATGTCGCCTACCGCACGGAAAGTACCGCTCGTCGCACTGAGTCCGCGCAATTTGGACTTAACCCAAGGTCATTCATCAACTGGAAAAAGCTGTCCGACGAAGCAGATCCGAGCCCGGACGATCGAGCCAACTGTCGAGCGAGCTTGCGCGCCGGCTCAAGGTCGCCGCTGGTGAAATACGAGGGGTCACCGACCAGCTCGGCCATCTGGCTTTTGATGCGTTCAGGCAAAGCCGCCCCATGGATGAAGTAGCGGAGATGACGGAGAAAGTTTCCATGTCCAAAGATGTCGACTCCCACAGTTCCGTTGCCTTCGAACACTTGCAGGCGGGACTTTCTTCCTCCATTGAGCTCCGGATCGTCAAAGTAGCGCAAACGGCGCTCAGGGATCGCTTTGCGCTGCAAAAGCAACGGCATCA
Organism: Burkholderiaceae bacterium; assembly: GCA_050725495.1. Classification (GTDB taxonomy): domain Bacteria; phylum Pseudomonadota; class Gammaproteobacteria; order Burkholderiales; family Burkholderiaceae_C; genus JBOHHM01. The sequence goes on from JBOHHM010000039.1 coordinate 6,491, forward strand.
ACCTTGCAGCCGCGTCACACGAACGCCGGCCGCTGTCATGGGAGTGCCAGTTGAAATCGATTTGTTCAAGAAGGGCAAGCTCTTGCTCGGCCAGTTCGATCGTGCCTATCGTCATGACTATCTCCCGAGATCCGTTGGCCGTGTGCGTGAGTGATGCACTGTGCTATGGAGCGCACGCGCTCCATAGCATAACCTCCTCAGAGAGAAATTGCAAGCGCAGGGCTATGGCTTGACTGCTAGGCTGGGGCATATATGTCCCAGCCTAGCAGTCAGCGAGCTCCCTGTAAACACCGCTTCGACCTGGCTCCTTGGCGAAGATGCGATTTGACTACCCACGATGCCTATGTTATGCTGTGCAGCGTAAACGCTGCACAGCACAGTGCCGCAACACCACATTCCCCCTATCGACTTCGAGGTAAATGGCTTGTAGCCTTACTTCGTCAATGGCATACTTGGCAGCATGTATGCTGCCAAGTATGCCGATCACATTGATTCGCGGGCTCACCCCATCGGATGAATCGCACTCGAATCCAGATCGCAAAGCCGGACATCGTTCGGCACTTTGACGCGCTTCCCGACCATGTCCTGAAGCCGAAAGAGATTTACGCAATCCTCGCGGAACAGCGGAATTTCTGGCGGCTCGCGCAAACCACAACTGCTGAACGATTTATCGAATTTCTGGAGAAGCATTCGAAGCTCAAACAGTATGAGTTTCTCTTCCCTCAGCGAGCTGAGAAGTGCTATGTCTGGGACCAGGCCCCTTTGCTCGCCATCTTGCTGGGCCTTAAAAAAGACCTGCACTTCAGCCACTACACGGCGATGCGCGCACACGGGCTGACCGAGCAGTCACCCAAGTCCATCTATCTCACGGACGAACGAACCGCCTCGCATGCAAGCGAACGCGACAGCAAGATCAGCCAGGCAGATATTGACAACGCCTTCAAAAAGCCAGCACGCGCCTCAAGCAATTGGGTGGAATACGACGACAAGAAGATCTACTTGCTGAACGGCGCCGACACCGGCCACCTGGGCGTCGTCACCGAACTGATGACAGACGAAAGCGGGGCCGAGGTCCAAGCCCGGCTGACAAACCTAGAACGCACCTTGATCGACATCACAGTGCGGCCGGTCTATGCGGGCGGCGTCTTTGAGGTGGCAAAAGCGTACGAGCTGGCAAAGGAGCGCGTGTCCATCAACAAGCTGGTGGCGATGCTGCACAAGTTGAGTTTTGTCTATCCCTACCACCAGGCCGTCGGCTACTACCTGCAACGCGCGGACTACAAGCCTAGCCAGATCGACCTGGTGCGGCGCCTGCCCATGGAGCAAGACTTCTATCTGACGCACGAGATGAACGACACACGCTATAACAGCGACTGGCGACTACACATCCCAAGCGGGTTTTAGTTTGTCGATCAGGGCCAACGCATAGTCAAAGTAGAAGCGGAACTCCTTGAGATCGAACCCCGGCGTGACGGTTGCCTCCACCGCGGCGAAGCCGGCCCGGTGGAACTCGTACACCTCCGGCACTTTGCCCAAGAACGCCAGCGGCACCTTCTTGACCTCGAACATCGACTTCAAGATCTGGACCGCCTTGTCCGTCGTCAGGTCCAGCTTAAGCGTATCCATCAATACAAAGATGTCAACGAAGTCTCGCGGGCGAGCGCTGCCGGCGCGATCCCGCTTGATGAAAGGACCGTATTCAGGCATCTGTTGGCAAATCGCCCGGAGCTTCTCACAGACCCCGATGGCCAGGTCAAACTGCTCCACTTATGGCCACCCAAACTGCTCCAGGCAGGACGGGTGAATTATGGGGTAGTAGAAGTGTCGGCGGCAATGCGCGAGGCCGCTTCTTTGAGCCTGTAGCTTTTGCCTTCGAACTCCAGCATGGCGGCGCGATGCATGAGGCGGTCCAGGATGGTGGTGCCCATGGTGGCGTCGCCCAGGTACTTTCCCCAGTCCTGAACGACGCGGTTGGAGGTGACGATCAGGCTGCGGCGCAGCTTGTAGCGCTGGTGTACGACGGTTTGCAGCAGCTCGGCGCCGGCCTCGCTGATACGACGGGCCAGGAAGAGATCGTCCAGTACAAGAAGATCCGGTTCAATATAGGCGCGCAGCATTTGTGTCT
>JBOHHM010000040.1:0-7354 GCA_050725495.1 Burkholderiaceae bacterium
ACTTCTCCTACGAGGTCTCGCGTTCGCTGTCGGCATGCGAAGGCGCACTGCTCGTGGTCGATGCGAGCCAGGGGGTGGAAGCGCAGACCGTGGCCAACTGCTACACCGCACTCGACCTCGGTGTGGAGGTGCTGCCCGTGCTCAACAAGATGGACTTGCCGCAGGCCGACCCCGACAACGCCAAGGCCGAGATCGAAGACGTGATCGGCATCGACGCAAGTGACGCGATTCCCTGCTCGGCCAAGACAGGCATGGGCATCGACGAGATTCTCGAAGCGCTGGTGGCCAGGATTCCCCCGCCACGCGGCAACCCGAACGGTCCGTTGCGCGCCATGATCATCGACAGCTGGTTCGACAGCTATGTGGGCGTGGTGATGCTGGTGCGTGTGGTCGACGGCCGGCTGGCCAAGGGCGAGCGCATCAAGCTGATGGCCACAGGCGCGACCTACAACGCCGACAACCTGGGTGTGTTCACGCCGGCCAACGAGCCGCGCGAGTCGCTCGAAGCGGGTGAGGTCGGCTACATCATCGCCGGCATCAGGGAGCTGCAGGCCGCCAAGGTCGGCGACACCGTCACGCTGATCAAGCCCGGTACCGGCGGCGCGGCCTACACGGCCACCGAGCCGCTGCCCGGTTTCAAGGAAATCCAGCCCCAGGTGTTTGCCGGCCTGTACCCGACCGAGGCCAACCAGTACGACGCGCTGCGCGACAGCCTGGAAAAACTCAAGCTCAACGACGCTTCGCTGCACTACGAACCCGAAGTCAGCCAGGCGCTGGGTTTCGGCTTTCGCTGTGGCTTCCTCGGCCTGCTGCACATGGAAATCGTGCAGGAGCGCCTCGAGCGTGAGTTCGACCAGGACCTGATCACGACCGCCCCCAGCGTGGTCTACCAGGTGGTCAAGGGGGATGGTGAGGTCATCATGGTCGAGAACCCGGCCAAGATGCCCGACCAGGGGCGCATGGCCGAAATCCGCGAACCCATCGTCACGGTGCACCTGTACATGCCGCAGGACTATGTGGGGCCGGTGATGACGCTGGCCAACCAGAAGCGCGGTGTGCAGATCAACATGGCCTACCACGGCCGCCAGGTGATGCTGACCTATGAGCTGCCGCTGGGCGAGATCGTGCTGGACTTCTTCGACAAGCTCAAGTCGGTCAGCCGCGGCTACGCATCCATGGACTACGAGTTCAAGGAGTACCGGGCCTCCGACGTGGTCAAGGTCGACATCCTGCTCAACGGTGAGAAGGTCGACGCGCTGTCCATCATCGTGCACCGCACCCAGGCCCAGTACCGCGGGCGCGCGGTCGTCGCCAAGATGCGCGAGATCATCAGTCGCCAGATGTTCGACGTCGCGATCCAGGCCGCCATCGGGGCCAACATCATTGCGCGTGAGACCATCAAGGCGCTGCGCAAGAACGTGCTGGCAAAATGCTACGGCGGCGACATCACGCGCAAGCGCAAACTCCTCGAAAAACAGAAAGCAGGCAAGAAACGCATGAAGCAAATCGGCTCGGTGGAAGTGCCGCAGGAGGCCTTTCTGGCCATTTTGCAGGTGGAGGACTGATGCAGGTCCTGACCTCCATGATTTTGGTGGCCTTTGCGGGCTACGCGGGCGCCTGGTACTTCGGCGCGCTCGAAGGCAATTTTGCCCTGCTGCTGTTTCTGGCCACCGTCGTGACGGGCGTGTACTGGCTGGCCGAGCGCTTGTATTTCCTGCCCCAGCGAATGAAGGCGGCGACGAACCTCGAAGAGCAAGCCGCCAAGCGCCGCGCCGAACTGAGCCAGATGGGCATTGCCCAGGTCGATGGCGACGTTTCCGAGGCCAAAAGCCGGCTCATCATGCAGCCTTGGTGGCTGGACTGGACCGCCGGCCTGTTTCCGGTGATTGCGGCGGTGTTCCTGCTGCGCTCCTTTTTGTTCGAGCCATTCAAGATTCCCTCGGGCTCCATGGTGCCGACGCTGCTGGTCGGCGACCTGATCCTGGTCAACAAGTACCACTACGGGGTTCGCCTGCCCGTACTCAACACCAAGATCACCGAGGGCCACAAGCCCCAGCGTGGCGACGTGATGGTGTTTCGCTACCCGCCCAGGCCCAGTCTCGACTACATCAAGCGGGTGGTTGGCGTGCCGGGCGACGAGGTCGCCTACCTCAACAAGCGGCTGACCATCAACGGCAAGCCTGTGAGCATGACGCTCATGCCCGAGTTCTTCGACGAAGACGCCATGCGCTACTTCAAACAGTTCGAGGAGAAGCTGGGAGGGCGCAAGCACCGCCTGCTCAACGACGATGACCGTCCGGCTTTCATCCCGGGCGTGGAAGACTTTCCCTATCGGCAAAATTGCCGCTACAGTGTCGAGGGCGTAGTCTGCACAGTGCCTGAAGGCCAGTACTTCATGATGGGGGACAACCGCGATAATTCGCTGGATTCACGTTTCTGGGGCTTTGTGCCCGACCAGAACATCGTGGGCAAGGCCTTCTTCGTCTGGATGAATTTTGGCAATTTCAAGCGCATTGGATCCTTTGAGTAGCACGGTGTTCATAGCAAGGGGCAGGGTATGAGGTTTCAACTCAAGTCGAAGCAACGCGGCATTTCCTTTTTTGGCCTGATCTTCGTGGGCGGCCTGCTGGCCTGCGTGGGCGTGGTGGCGGCCCAGGTCTTCCCCACGGTGCTTGAATACCAGGCCATTCAGAAGGCCGTGAACAAGGCCAGGGACGGCAACTCGGTTGCCGAGGTGCGCAGCACCTTCGACAAGGCCGCCCAGATCGACGACATCAAGTCCATCACCGGCAAGGACCTGGAAGTCACGAAGGAGGGCGACAAGGTGGTGGTGGGCTTTGCCTACAGCCGCGAGATTCACATGGCCGGCCCCGCTTATCTGCTGCTCAAATACAGCGGACGCTCCAAGTAGCGTGGGTGGGGGCCTGTCCGGTCTGCAAGTGCGCTTGCAGCACCAGTTTTCCGACCCGCAGCTGTTGTTGCGCGCCGTCACGCACCGCAGCTTTTCGTCCGATCACAACGAGCGCCTGGAGTTTCTGGGCGATTCCGTGCTGAATCTGGCGGTGTCGGGCCTGCTCTACGACAGGCTGCGCTCCCTGCCCGAGGGCGATCTGTCGCGCATTCGCGCCAACCTGGTCAAGCAGGACACGCTGCATCGGCTCGCGGTGGACCTGGCCCTGCCTGAGGTGCTGCGCCTGGGGGAGGGCGAGGCGCGCTCGGGCGGGCACAGGCGCCCGTCCATCCTGGCCGACGCGCTGGAAGCTGTCATCGGAGCCGTTCACCTGGACGCTGGCTACAGCGCGGCCGAGGCCCTGGTGCACCGCCTGTTCCGGACCGTGGAAATCAACCCGCGGATGCAGGCCGTGGCCAAGGACCCGAAAACCGAGTTGCAAGAATGGCTGCAGGGGCGCAAGATGAAGCTGCCGCAGTACAGCGTCGTAGGCACGCTGGGCGCTGCGCATAAGCAGACCTTTGACGTGGAATGTGAAATCGCCGAACTCGGCCTTGTCGAGCGCGGCATTGGCGGCTCGCGCCGCGCCGGTGAGCAGGCGGCGGCAGCGGCCATGCTGCTGACTTTGAAAGCGAAGATGAAATGACCGATGCTACAAAAAATGTAGCTTCAGAATCCCATTCTGAGGGGGCTGGGGCCCTGGTTGGTGCTCAAGCCCAGGCGGGCCAGCGCTGCGGGCTGATCGCCATCGTCGGCAAGCCCAACGTGGGCAAATCGACCCTGCTCAACGCCTTGGTGGGCCAGAAAATCAGCATCACCTCGCGCAAGGCGCAGACCACGCGCCACCGCATCACCGGCATCCGCACGCTGGGAGCGACCCAATTCGTGTTTGTCGACACGCCGGGCTTCCAGACGCGCCACAACACGGCGCTCAACCGCTCGCTCAACAAGACCGTGCTGGGCGCGGTGGGCGATGTGGACCTGGTGCTGTTTGTGGTCGAGGCCGGCAATTTCACGCTGGCCGACGCCAAGGTGTTGTCGCTGCTCAAACAGGGCGTGCCTACGCTGCTGGTGGCCAATAAGCTCGACACCGTGCACCGCCGTGCCGAGATCGCGCCCTGGCTCAAGTCCATGCAGGAGCGCCACCCGTTCACCGAGTTCGTGCCCATGTCGGCCAAGAATCCCAAGGACATCGAGCGCCTGTTTGCCATCTGCGAAAAATACCTGCCCGAACAGCCCTGGTGGTACGCCGAAGACGAACTCACCGACCGCAGCGAGAAATTCCTGGCCAGCGAAACCGTGCGCGAGAAGCTGTTTCGCTTCACTGGCGATGAGCTGCCCTACACCTCGACGGTCGTGATCGACAAGTTCGAGGAAGAAAAGAGCAAGAGCCACGGCCGCCTGGTGCGCATTGCGGCCACCATCGTGGTCGAGCGCGACGGCCACAAAGCCATGGTGATCGGCGACAAGGGCGAGCGGCTCAAGCGCATCGGTACCGAGGCCCGGCAGGAGCTGGAAAAGCTGATGGACTGCAAGGTGTTTCTGGAGCTATGGGTCAAGGTGCGCTCGGGCTGGGCCGACGACGAGGCACGCGTACGCAGCTTCGGCTACGAATGAGCATACCCCCGGGCTTGCTCGCTTCGCGTAGCCTCCTCCCCCCTTGCAGGGGGCAACGCCAGTGGCCCGGCAAAGCCGGTTCCGCGGCGTTTGCTGGTGCTCGATCCGGGTGCACCAAGCGGCGTTGACATGGCAGCCACCAGGCGCATTTCCGACGAGCCCGCCTATGTGCTCCACCGCTACGACTGGAGCGAGTCGAGCCTGATCCTCGAAGTGTTCACCCGCCATTTCGGCCGCTTGGCGCTGGTGGCCAAGGGCGCGAAAAAGCCGAGCTCCAACTTCCGCCCCATCCTGCTGCCGCTGCAGCCGCTGCAGCTGAGCTTTGGCGGCGATGCCGAGATCCGCACGCTCAAGGGCGCCGAATGGATGGGCGGCCATGTCATGCCCACCGGCGACGCTTTGCTGTCGGGCTACTATGTCAACGAGCTGCTGCTGCGCCTGCTGGCCCGCGACGACCCGCATCGCAAGCTGTTTGACGCCTACGCCGCGGCGGTGCAGGTGCTCGCGTCGCAACACGGCGAGGTGCTGCAGGCGGCCCTGCGCGCCTTCGAGCTGCTGCTGCTGCGCGAGATCGGCCTGCTGCCGCTGCTCAATGCCCAGACCCTGACGCTGGCGCCGCTGGACGAGGCCGAGCCGTACAGCCTGGTGCCCGAAGGGGGCCTGCGCCAGGCCACCAGCGCCGACCGGGCCAGCTTGAGCGGCGCGCAGTGGCTGGCCCTGCAGCAAGCGCTGGACGACGCCGCACCGTTCAACGCGACGCTTGCCGCCTGCGCGCCCGTCATGGCCGAACTCAAGCCCCAGCTGCGCACGCTGCTGCACTACCATTGCGGGGTAGCCACGCTGCGCACAAGGCAGATGATGATGGACTTGCAAGACCTATGATGACTTCGACCCCCACGCTCGGCACCGCCAAAACCGCCTTGTCGGTCAACCTCAACAAAGTCGCGCTGGTGCGCAACACGCGGCACCTGGGCATTCCCAGTGTCACGCGTGCGGCCACGCTGTGCCTGCAAGCCGGCGCCCATGGCATCACCGTGCATCCGCGCCCCGATGCGCGCCATATCCGGGCGCAGGATGTGCACGAGCTGGCGAGTCTGCTCAAGGCCTGGCCGCAAGCCGAGTTCAACATCGAAGGCAATCCGTTTCACAACCTGATGGACTTTGTGCGCGAACTGCGGCCGCACCAGTGCACCTTTGTGCCCGACAGCGAGGGCCAGTTCACCAGCGACCATGGTTGGACGTTTCCTGACGACGCCGAGCGGCTGCGCCCCCTGATCGCCGAGGCTCAAGGCCTGGGCGTGCGCGTGAGCCTGTTCATGGACCCGTTGCCCGAGGCGATGGCGGCGGCCAAGGCCGTGGGCGCGGACCGGGTCGAGCTCTACACCGAAAGCTACGCCAGCGCCCATGGCACCACCCGCCAGGCCGAGGTGCTGCAGCGCTTCGCCAGCGCGGCCCAGGCGGCGCTCGATGCCGGCCTGGCTGTGAACGCCGGCCATGACCTGAACCGCGACAACCTCGCCGATTTCCTGCGTGCCGTGCCCGGTGTGCAGGAGGTCTCGATCGGCCATGCCCTGATCGCCGACGCGCTGGAGCTGGGCTATGCCGCCACGGTCCAGGACTATCTGCGCTGCATTGACGCGGCCTTCGCCTGAACGGGCCCGACAGCGCGTGATTTACGGCATTGGCACCGACATCTGCGACGTGCGCCGCATCCGTGCCTCGCTGCAGCGGCATGGCGAGCGCTTTGCCCGCAAGATCCTCAGCGATGCCGAGCTCGCCACCTGGCGCTCGCGCAGCGCGCGCTGGCCCGAGCGCGGCGTGCGCTACCTGGCCACGCGTTTTTCGGCCAAGGAGGCCTTCAGCAAGGCCGTCGGGCTCGGCATGCGCATGCCCATGAGCTGGCAGCTGTGCGAGATCGGCAAGCTGCCCAGCGGCAAACCCGTGATCGTGCTGCACGGCGGCCTCAAGGACTGGTTCGAGGCGCAGGGACTTGCCGCGCATGTCACGGTGACCGACGAGACCGACTACGCCGCGAGCTTCTGTGTTGTAGAGAAAAATGGCCCGTAGCCCCTGTCGACAGGGCGCGATGCGCTATCAATTAAATAGCAAACAAGAATCACCTCCGATGGACGCCGTATGACCCCTCACGCCCCCCTGATCCTCGACGTTGCCGGCCTGAGCCTGAGCCCGGTGGATCGCCAGCGCCTGCAGCACCCGCTGACCGGCGGCATCATCCTGTTTGGCCGCAACTGGCAGAGCCGGGAACAGCTGGAAGCGCTGTGCCAGGAGATCAAGGCCGTGCGCGAAGACCTGCTGATCTGCGTGGACCACGAAGGTGGCCGCGTGCAGCGCTTCAAGACCGATGGCTTCACCCATTTGCCACCCATGCGAGCCCTGGGCGAGCTGTGGATGAAGGATGCGCTGGGCGCCACCAATGCCGCCACGGCCGCAGGCTATGTGCTCGGGGCCGAGCTGCGCGCCTGTGGCGTGGACTTCAGCTTCACGCCGGTGCTGGACCTGGACTGGCAGGACGAGGCCCCCACGCAAGCGCAAGCGCTTCCTGCCCCCCGAGGGGGCGCGGGCAGCTTGGGGCGGCCTGGCGCCTCCCGCAGCAGCGTGATCGGCGACCGCGCGTTCCACCGCGACCCGCGCGTGGCCGCCCTGCTGGCCAAGAGCCTGATGCACGGCCTGCTGCAGGCCGGCATGGCCAACTGCGGCAAGCATTTTCCCGGTCATGGCTTTGTCAAGGCCGACTCGCACACCGACATCCCGGTGGACAGGCGCAGC
>JBOHHM010000041.1:0-5552 GCA_050725495.1 Burkholderiaceae bacterium
GGCTTGAGGCCGATCAAACAGCCCGAGGCGGGAGTCAGCTATGCCTACAAGATCGACAAGGCCGAGGCCTTGGTCGACTGGGCCCAGCCGGCCGAGTTGATCGGCCGGCGGATCCGCGCCTTCGACCCGTTTCCCGGCGCCCAGACCCCGCTCGGCGGCGCCACCATCAAACTCTGGCGCTATGAAATCGAGAGCGGCTCGCGCCCGGTCGATGCGGACTGCGGCACGATTTTGTCTGTGAACGCGGCGGGCGTGAGCGTGGCCTGCGGCCAGGGCGTGCTGCGCCTGACCGAGCTGCAGCGCGCCGGCGGCAAACGCCTGGCCGTGGCAGACTTCGTGCGCGGGTTCGAGCTCAGGCCCGGCATGTTTTTTGGAAAGTGAATTCCCGGTGTTCTTTCTTCGTTCCCACCGCAGCCATCCCCAGTTCGCCGTTGGCGCGCGCGACATGTGGCCGCAGGCCCCCGGCATCGCCGCCTGGGGGCTGATGACCGGCGTCGCCATGGTCAAGTCGGGCATGAGCGTGCTCGAATCGCTGCTCATGACCCTGCTGGTATTTGCCGGCAGCTCGCAGCTGGCGGCCATTCCGCTGCTCGTGGCCGGCGCGCCGGCCTGGGTGATCCTGGCGACCGGCTTTTGCGTGAACCTGCGCTTTGTGGTGTTCAGCCTGCACCTGCGGCCCTACCTGATGCACCTGCCGTTGTGGGAGCGCATGACCCATGGCTACCTCACGGCCGACCTCAGCTATGTGCTGTTCACCAAGCGCTTCCCGCAGCCGGGCCAGGAGGCCGAGCAGCGACGCGCCCAGGAGGCCTATCTGGCGGGCAACTGCATGGTCAACTGGGCCAGCTGGATCGGCGCCAGCCTGGTGGGCGTGGTGCTGGCCAACTGGATCCCGACCGCCTGGGGCCTGGGCTTTGCCGGCATCCTGTGCCTGGTCGGCATTCTGTGCTCGCTGGCCAGCACGCGGCTGCGCGCCATCTCGGCGCTGGTGGCCGGCGCGGCGGCGGTGGCGGCCTATGCGCTGCCGCTCAAGCTCAACATTGTGGTCGCGATTGCCGCAGCCGTGATCCTGTGCCTCACGCTGGAGCGGCGGCTGCCTTCGCCGCAGGAGCGTCGCGCATGAGAGGCGCCGACGGCAGCACGGACCTCTGGACGCTGGCCATCATCGTGGGCCTGGCCTGCGTGACGGTGGTCGCGCGCAGCTTCTTCTTCATCTCCAGCAAGCCCTGGGGCCTGCCGCACTGAGCCCAGCGCGGCCTGCAGTACGCGCCGATCGCCGCGCTCGCGGCCGTGATCGTGCCCGAGATCGTGATGACCCAGGGGCAGCTGATCGGCACCTGGCAGGACGCCCGGCTCTACGCGGCTGCGGTCGGCATGGCCGTGTTCTTCTGGCGCCACGACGTGCTGCTGACCATGCTGGGCGGGATGGCGGTCTACCTGCCCCTGCACCTCGGACTCGGTTGGTAACTTTTGCGAAGGCCATGCCTTCTAGAATGACGGGTTTTGTTCTCCCACCTCTTCCCGCCATGAACGTCCTCCGCTTCTCCGACCTCTGCGCCCAAGGCCAGGCTGCAGGCCAGCGTGTTTTCATCCGCGCCGACCTCAATGTCCCGCAGGACGAGGCCGGCCGCATCACCGAAGACACCCGCATCCGCGCCAGCGTGCCCTGCATCCAGATGGCGCTGGACGCGGGCGCGGCCGTCATGGTGACCTCGCACCTGGGCCGCCCGACCGAGGGTGAATTCAGGCCCGAGGACTCGCTGGCGCCGGTGGCGCAGCGCCTGGGCGAGTTGCTGGGACGCGAGGTGCCGCTGCTGGCCAACTGGGTCGACGGCGTGACGGTCGCGCCCGGCCAGCTCGTGCTGCTGGAGAACTGCCGCGTCAACAAAGGCGAGAAAAAGAACAGCGAGGTACTGGCGCGCAAGCTGGCGGCGCTGTGCGACATCTTCGTGCACGACGCTTTCGGCACCGCGCACCGCGCCGAAGGCACAACCTACGGCATTGCGCGGTTCGCAAAGATCGCCTGCGCCGGCCCGCTGCTGGCCGCCGAGATCGACGCCATCGGCAAGGCCCTGGCCAATCCCAAGCGTCCGCTGGCGGCCATCGTCGCGGGCTCCAAGGTGTCGACCAAGCTGACCATTCTCAAGAGCCTGGCGGAGAATGTGGATCAGCTGATCGTCGGTGGCGGCATCGCCAACACCTTCATGCTGGCCGCCGGTCTTCCGATTGGCAAGTCGCTGGCCGAGCCGGATCTGGTGAGCGAGGCCCGGGCCGTGATCGAGGCCATGAAGGCCCGCGGCGCCGAGGTGCCGATCCCGACCGACGTGGTCTGCGCCAAGCGCTTTGCCGCCGACGCGCCGGCCACCGTGAAAGCCGCGACCGAGGTCGCGGACGACGACCTGATCCTGGACATCGGCCCGCAGACCACGGCCAGGCTCGCGACCCAGCTCAAGGCGGCCGGCACCGTCGTCTGGAACGGCCCGGTCGGCGTGTTCGAGTTCGACGCCTTCGCTGGCGGCACCGAGGGCATCGCCCGCGCGATCGCCGAGTCCGGCGCCTTCAGCATCGCCGGCGGCGGCGACACGCTGGCCGCGATCGCCAAGTACGGCATTGAAAAACAGGTCGGCTACATCTCCACCGGTGGCGGCGCGTTTCTCGAGGTGCTGGAAGGCAAGACCCTGCCGGCGTTTGAGATCCTGCAGCAACGGGCCGCCGGTTGAGCCTGCGGTTGCTATTGAATCAATAGCGACTCACGTCCATTCATAGAGGGCTTGAGGCGCTTTCGATTGTGAAGGTGGGGGTGGTCAGGCAGCGGCCGGCTGAGCCGGGCTGGTCGGCCGGCCGGCGAAATCGGTCCAGCAGCGGCGGCTGAAGTCGTAGAGCTTGCAGCGCCGGGCTGTCTCGAAATACCAGCGCCAGGAGAAGGCCTGGACCACGATGCGCTGGGGCAGCAGCTCCTCGAGCCGGGCCTGCGCCTGCCTGAGGCGGTACAGCGGAATGCTCATGTCCACATGATGCGCCGTGTGCTCCATGATGTGATGCAGCAGCGCGCCGATGTGCAGGCCAAAGGTCAGGTGCACGGTGGTGGACACGAAGGGCTGGGCCTTTGTCCAGGCGCTCTTGTCGTCGTGCCAGGCCACTTTCACATGGGTGTGGTGCACGTAGACGACAAAACCGATCATCGAGTTCCAGAAGAAAAAAGGCAGGGCCCAGCCCGCGGCCAGCAGCAGGACCACCGACTGCCCGGTGGCCAGCGCCGCCCCCACCAGGGCGGCGATCCACAGCAGCGCGAAAGCGCTGACCAGCGCGCAGTCCTTGACGCAGTCCTTGACAAAGAGCGGGCGGCGCGTGGGCATGTGGCGCTCGCCGGGGAAGAACATGCGCTTCCACCAGATCTCCGCCAGGTAGTACAGGCCCGGCGCCCAGCCGCTGCGGTAGAGCCGCTGGAGCCAGCGCTGCGGCGCCGGCAGCGCCGCGAACTCGGCCTGTGTCAGCGGCGCCCAGACAAAGTCCCTGCACTTCAAATTGGTGTAGCCATGGTGCACCATGTTGTGGCCCACATCCCACAGGCTGTAGGGCGTGAGCGAGGGCAGGAAGGCGATGCGCCCCAGCCACTTGTTGAGCCGGCGGTGGGCGGTGAGGCTCTGGTGGCAGGCATCGTGGCCGATGATGAACAGCCGCCCGATCATGAAGCCGGCGGCCATGCCGCACAGCAGCTTGGCCCAGGGCGCGGCCAGCACTACCGTGCCGGCCAGCGCGGCGGCGAGCAAGGCGTAGTCAAGCGCCAGCAGCAGCAAGGCCCAGGCGGTGCTGCGCTGCGACAGGGGCAGCAGCCAGGCGCGCAGGGTTTTGCGATGGGGCAGCGGCTGGTCGGCCGCGATCGGTTGGGCATCAGGGGTCACGCGCATGTCTCGGTTGGGGAAAGGGGGGTCAGGGGCGCCGCGCCGCTGGCGGCGCGACCATCGATGCCGGCCATGCTAGGCTGTGAACGCCGCAGCGGCCCTGATCAGGATCAAGGTCTGGCCAGATCGGTGTTCAGGTCAACACTGTTTTGCTTCAAGCACATTGCTTTGGTACCCGGTGTGTAACCTGTTTCGTGTGAAAATGGAAACTAAGTTACAAGGAGACAGTTACATGGCCAGCCGCGCTACCAAAATCGTTGCCACCCTGGGCCCCGCGTCCAGCGACCCCGCCCTGCTGGAGCAGATGATCCGCGCCGGCGTCAACGTGGTGCGGCTCAATTTCAGCCATGGCAAGGCCCAGGACCATATCGACCGCGCCCGCCTGGTGCGCGAGGCCGCGCAGCGCGCCGGCCGCGAAGTGGCCATCATGGCCGACCTGCAGGGCCCCAAGATCCGCGTCGGCAAGTTCGCCGAAGGCAAGGTCATGCTGGAGCCGGGCGCCAAATTCGTGCTCGATGCCTCGCGCACCGAGCCCGGTGACTTGGGTGGCGTGGGCCTGGACTACAAGGAACTGCCGCGCGACGTCAAGCCGGGCGACACGCTGCTGCTCAACGACGGCCTGATCGTGCTGACCGTCGATGCGGTTCGCGGCGACGAGGTCCAGACCACGGTCAAGCTCGGCGGCGAGCTGTCCAACAACAAGGGCATCAACAAGCAGGGCGGCGGCCTGACCGCGCCGGCATTGACGGCCAAGGACATGGAAGACATCCGCACCGCGATGGGTTTCCAGGCCGACTATGTGGCGGTGAGCTTCCCCAAGAATGCGACCGACATGGAAATGGCGCGCCAGCTCTGCAATGTGGCGGCCGCCGAGTACCGCCACAAGCCGGGCCTGATCGCCAAGATCGAGCGGGCCGAGGCCATTCCGCACCTGGCCGCCATCCTCAAGGCCAGCGACGGCATCATGGTGGCGCGTGGCGACTTGGCGGTCGAGGTCGGCAATGCCGCGGTGCCGGCGCTGCAAAAACGCATGATCAAGTTGGCGCGCGAGCACGACAAGGTCGTGATCACCGCCACGCAAATGATGGAGTCCATGATCACCAACCCGGTGCCCACCCGCGCCGAGGTCAGCGACGTGGCCAACGCCGTGCTCGACGGCACCGATGCGGTGATGCTGAGCGCGGAAACCGCCGCCGGCAAATTCCCGCTGGAGACCGTGCAGGAAATGGCCAACATCTGCGAGGCCGCCGAAGCCGCCGAAGACGTGGAGCTGGACGCCGACTTCACCGGCCAGACCTTCAGCCGCATCGACCAGTCGATCGCCATGGGCGCGCTGTTCACCGCCCACCACCTGGGGGCCAAGGCGATTGTGGCCATGACCGACTCGGGCTCGACCCCGCTGTGGATGAGCCGCCACCGCATCCATGTGCCGATCTACGCGCTGACCTCCAAGGTGGCGACCCAGCGCAAGATGGCGCTGTACCGCAATGTGCGCCCGCTGCTGATGGACACCAGCGGCGACCGCGACACGGCGCTGGAGCAGGCCGAGAATCATTTGAAAAAGCGCGGCATCGTGCAAAGCGGCGACGTCTACGCCATCACCTGCGGCGAGCCCATGGGGGCACCGGGCGGCACCAATATGTTGAAGAT
>JBOHHM010000042.1:0-12107 GCA_050725495.1 Burkholderiaceae bacterium
CCGAAGGGCTGGTCACCATGAAAGTGCGCCGCGGCGCCTATGTGACCGAGGTGTCCGAGCGCGACCTGGCCGACGTCTACCACCTGCTCAGCCTGCTCGAAAGCGATGCCGCCGGCGTCGTGGCGACCCGGGCCACCGACGCGCAGCTGCGCGAGCTGCAGGCCCTGCATGCCGAGCTGGAAGCCGCTGTCGGCGACCGTGACCAGTTCTTCGCCATCAATGAGCGCTTCCACATGCGCCTGCTGCAAATCGCCGACAACCGATGGCGCGACCAGATGGTGGCCGACCTGCGCAAGGTCATGAAGCTCAACCGGCATAACTCGCTTCTCAAGTCGGGCCGCATCGAGGAGTCGCTGCAGGAACACCGCGCCGTGATGGCCGCCCTGAGCGTCCGCGACGCCGCAGCCACCGTGCAACGCATGCAGGAACACTTTCGCAACGGGCTGGAAGCGGCAGCCTGAAGCCTGCCGGTTGCTATTAAACATATAGCGACCCACGCCCTCCTGGCCAGGGTCGATGGCATTGTTGGCTCAAAAACTTGAGCCAATCCCGGCGTTGCCTGGCATGCGGCCCCGGGCTTGATCGTTCGCACGCCCGCCGGAATCTGAGCTGGCCCCGATTGCGCCAACGGCCCGAAGCTGGGAGCATGGCAGCCGGCAGGAACAGACTCAATGAATGGGACGACTCATGATCTCGACGACACAGGTGACCGCGCTGACTGTGCTGGCCATGCTGGCGTTTGCCGGCAATTCCCTGCTGTGCCGCATGGCGCTGGCGCACACGGGCATTGACGCGGCGAGCTTCACCTCGATTCGCCTCGTCTCGGGCGCCCTCACCCTTGGGCTGATCGTTGCGCTGCGTGACCGCGCCGGGGCCAGGCCAGTTGCCACCGCCGGCCCGGCCGGCAACTGGCCTTCGGCCTTCGCGCTGTTCGCTTATGCCGCGGCCTTTTCATTTGCCTATCTGAGCCTGACGGCGGCCACCGGGGCCCTGCTGCTGTTCGGCGCCGTCCAGACCACGATGATCGGCTGGGGCCTGTGGAGCGGTGAACGCTTGCGCGGGCCGCAGGCGGCAGGGCTGGTCGTCGCTCTGGGCGGCCTGGTGGGCTTGCTGCTGCCCGGGCTTTCGGCGCCACCGCTCCTGGGAGCCGGGCTGATGCTGGCTGCGGGCGTGGCCTGGGGTGCCTATTCCCTGCGGGGCAAGAGTGGCGGCAAGGGCCATGCGGGGAGCGACCCCACGCGGGTCACGGCCGGCAATTTTCTGAGGTCCATGGCTTTTACCGCCGTCTTGAGCCTGGCCATGCTGCCCCAGGCATCACTGGACAGCGCGGGCATGGGCTATGCGGTGGCCTCGGGAGCCCTGGCCTCGGGGCTGGGCTATGCCGTCTGGTACACCGCGCTGCGCGGCCTGCAGGCCGCCAGCGCGGCCACAGTGCAGCTCAGTGTGCCTGTGATCGCGGCGCTGGGGGGCACGGTGCTCCTGAGTGAACCCCTGACGCTGCGCCTGCTGCTCTGCTCGGCCGCGATTCTGGGTGGCATTGCCCTGGTCATTGCCCGGCCGCAGCGCAGCGAAGCCGCGAAAAGCTAGGACCCGCGCGCTCAGGGCGCAGGCGGCGTCACTTCCCAGTGCTGCACGACTTTGCCGTGCTTGTCCACGCTTTCGAGCCGTACGCTGAAGCCCCACAAGCGCGCAACATGTTTCATAACCTCATGCGCCTCGTCGTTGAGCGGCCGGTCGTTGTGCCGCGTGTGGCGCAAGGTCAGCGCGCGGTCGCCGCGAACATCGACATTCCAGACCTGGATGTTGGGCTCGCGGTAGTTCACGTCGTACTGGTGCGACAGCGCTTCGCGCACATGGCGGTAACCCATTTCGTCATGGATGGCGGAGACTTCGAGCTCGCTCTCGGCGGCGTTGTCCACAATCGAGAACAGGCGGAACTCGCGCATCAGGCGCGGCGAGAGGTACTGCCCGATGAAGCTCTCGTCGCGGAAGTCGCGCATTGCGTAGTCCAGCGTCTCGATCCAGTTGGAGCCGGCGATGTCCGGAAACCACTCCCTGTCCTCGTCGGTGGGGTCCTGACAGATGCGCCTGAGATCGCTGAACATGGAGAAGCCCAGCGTGTAAGGGTTGATGCCACTGAAAGCCGGATGCGTGATCGGGGGCTGATAGATCACGTTCGTGTGCGAGCGCAGGAACTCGATCATGAAGCCGTCGGTCAGCCAGCCCTCGTCGTACATGGCGTTGAGCAAGGTGTAATGCCAGAACGTGGCCCAGCCCTCGTTCATGACCTGAGTTTGCCGCTGCGGGTAGAAGTACTGCGCAATCTTGCGCACGATGCGCACGATTTCGCGCTGCCAGGGTTCGAGCAGGGGCGCATTTTTCTCGATGAAGTAGAGAAGGTTTTCCTGGGGCTCGGGCGGAAAACGGCGAACCTTTTTCTCCACCTGTTTTTCCGCCATCTTGGGCAGAGTGCGCCACAGGTCATTGACCTGCTGCTGCAAATAGGCCTCGCGGTCCTTGCGTCGCAACTCCTCTTGGGCCAGCGAGAGCTTCTGCGAGCGGCGGTAGCGGTCCACCCCGTGGCTCATCAGGGCGTGGCAGCTGTCGAGCAGCTCCTCGACAGCGTCCATCCCGTGACGCTCCTCGCATTCGGCGACGTAGTCGCGCGCATAGACCAGGTAGTCGATGATCGACTCGGCGTCGGTCCACATGTGGAACAGGTAGTTGCCCTTGAAAAAGGAGTTGTGGCCGTAGCAGGCATGGGCTATCACCAGTGCCTGCATGGGCATGGTGTTTTCCTCCATCAGATAGGCGATGCAGGGGTTGGAGTTGATCACGATCTCGTAGGCCAGCCCCATGTGGCCGCGGCGATAGCTTTTTTCGTTGGTGATGAACTGTTTGCCAAAGGACCAGTGCCGGTAGTTCACCGGCATGCCCACCGAGGCATAGGCGTCGATCATCTGCCCGGCGGTGATGACCTCGATCTGCACCGGGTAGGTATCCAGGTCGAAGCGCCGAGCCATGCGCGCGATCGCTTCGTGGTAGGTCTCGATCAGCTCGAACGACCAGTCCGAGGGGCTGGGCAGGGGCTCGCGACGGCGCTCGCCACGCAACGACTCGGGATGCGGCTTGGGGCGGACGACAGCGCGCGGTCTGGGCTTGCTCACGTGCTGCCCCCCTTTTTGAACAGCTCACGGAACACCGGGTAGATCTCCGACGCTCCGCTGATCTTCTGCATCGCAAAATGGGGGCTGATCTCTTGCACCTGGGTGTATTCCTCCCAGAGGTTCTGGTTCTCCTCGGCCACCTGCACATAGGCGAAATAGCGCGACACGGGCAACAGCTTCTCGACCAGCAGTTCGCGGCATTTGGCCGAATCCTGGTGCCAGTTGTCGCCGTCAGAGGCCTGCGCGCCATAGATGTTCCAATCGTGCGGGGAATAGCGCGCGCGGATGATCTCGTGCATCAGGGTCAGGGCGCTGGACACCACGGTGCCACCGCTTTCGGTCGACTGGAAGAACTCCTCTTCGGAAACTTCGGACGCCTGGGTGTGATGGCGGATGAAGACCACATCAGTCCTCTCGTAGTGCCGCATCAGAAAGAGGTAGAGCAGGATGAAGAAGCGCTTGGCGATGTCCTTGCGCGCCTCGTCCATGGAACCCGAAACGTCCATCAGGCAGAACATCACGGCCTTGGCGGTAGGCAACGGCACCCTGACCAGGTTGCGGTAGCGCAGGTCGAACGGGTCAAGAAACGGAATCCGCCTGAGCCGGCGGCGCGCCGTTTCGATACTGGCCTTCAGCGAGAGGATTTCGTTGCGCGGCGTTTGCGCGTCACGCAGCGCCAAGGCGAGCTGCGCCTCCAGCTCGCGCAACTGGCGTCGCAGGTCGGCGCCCATGGCGATGCGCCGACTCAGAGCGACGCGCATGGAGCGCACCACATGGAGGTTGGTGGGCGTTCCCTCGGAAATGAAGCCGGCGCGCCGCGTTTTCCATTCCGGCGCATCGGGCAGAAGCTGCGTGCGCACGAGGTGCGGCAGGGCCAGATCGTCGAAGAAGTACTGCATGAACTCTTCACGCGAGATACGGAACACGAAATCGTCTTCGCCCGTGCCGTCCGGGCTGGCGCCCGAACCCATCCCGCCCGCGCCGCCGCCTCGCGGGCGCTCGATGCGGTCGCCGCGCACATACTCGCGGTTGCCGGGGTGGACCATCTCGCGCGTGCCGCCCGGCCCGTGGCCAAACACCGGCTCCGACACATCGCGTCTCGGTATGGTGATGTCTTCGCCCCGCTCGACGTCCTTGATGCTGCGGCCGGCCACGGCCCGGCGCACGACGTCCCTGATCTGATCGCGGTAGCGGCGCAGGAAACGCTCGCGATTGCCAATCGACTTGTTCTTGCCCGACGGGCGCCGATCGATGATTTGCTGGAGCATGGGTGGCACTCCAACGGTAGTCAGGAGCTCCTGCGAACCCTGAGATACCAGTCACACAGCAGGCGCACTTGCCGCGGGGTGTAGCCCTTGGAGACCATGCGGTTGACAAAGTCCTCGTGCTTCTTCTGTTCGTCCGCGCTGGCCTTTGCGTTGAAGGAGATTACCGGCAGCAGGTCTTCGGTGTTCGAGAACATTTTCTTCTCGATCACGGCGCGCAGTTTTTCGTAGCTGGTCCAGGCCGGATTCTTGCCGTGGTTGCTGGCTCGGGCGCGCAGCACGAAGTTGACGATTTCGTTGCGGAAGTCCTTGGGGTTGCTGATGCCGGCCGGTTTTTCGATCTTCTCGAGTTCGGCGTTGAGCGCCGCCCGGTCAAAGATCTCGCCGGTGTCGGTGTCGCGGTATTCCTGGTCCTGGATCCAGAAGTCCGCGTAGGTCACATAGCGGTCGAAGATGTTCTGCCCGTATTCCGAATAAGACTCCAGGTAAGCGGTCTGGATCTCCTTGCCGATGAACTCGGCATAGCGCGCCGCCAGTTGCTCCTTGATGAAGGCCAGGTACTTCTGCTCGGTCTCGGCCGGGAACTGTTCGCGCTCGATCTGCTGCTCGAGCACATACATCAGGTGCACCGGGTTGGCGGCGATTTCGGTGGAGTCGAAATTGAACACCTTGGACAGGATCTTGAACGAGAAGCGGGTCGAGACCCCGTTCATGCCCTCGTCCACGCCCGCATAGTCGCGGTACTCCTGGTAACTCTTGGCCTTCGGATCGGTGTCCTTCAGGCTCTCGCCGTCATAGACCTGCAGCTTGCTGAAGATGCTGGAATTCTCGGGCTCTTTCAGCCGGGTCAGCACCGCGAACTGCGCCATCATCTTCAGCGTGCCGGGCGCGCAGACCGCGCCGGACAGCGAGGAATTGCGGATCAGCTTCTCGTAGATCTTGACCTCTTCCGAGGCCCGCAGGCAGTACGGCACCTTGACGATGAAGATCCGGTCGAGCAAGGCCTCGTTGTTCCTGTTGTTCTTGAACGCCTTCCATTCGCTTTCGTTCGAGTGCGCCATCACGATGCCGTCGAACGGAATCGCGCCAAGGCCTTCCGTGCCCTTGAAGTTGCCTTCCTGGGTCGCAGTCAGCAGGGGGTGAAGCACCTTGATCGGGGCCTTGAACATTTCGACGAATTCCAGCAGGCCCTGGTTGGCCAGGCACAGGCCGCCCGAGTAGCTGTAGGCGTCCGGATCGTCCTGGGCGAAGGTTTCGAGCTTGCGGATGTCGACCTTGCCAACCAGCGAGGAGATGTCCTGGTTGTTTTCGTCGCCGGGCTCGGTTTTGGCAATGGCGTGCTGCTTCAAAACCGAGGGATAGCGCTTGACGACGCGGAACTTGCGGATGTCGCCGCCGTATTCCTCGAGTCGCTTGACCGCCCACGGGGACATGATGCGCTGCAGGTAGCGCGGCTCGATGCCGTACTGGGCCAGGAGCACCGGGCCGTCTTCGGCATTGTTGAACAGGCCCAGCGGCGACTCGTTGACTGGCGAGCCTTTCAGCGAATAAAAGGGCACCTGCTCCATCAGCTGTTTGAGCCGCTCGGCAATCGAGGACTTGCCACCGCCCACCGGCCCCAGCAGATACAGGATTTGCTTCTTCTCTTCGAGTCCTTGCGCGCCATGACGGAAGTAGGCCACGACCTGCTCGATCGGGTCTTCCAGGCCGTAGAAGTCGCGAAACGCCGGGTAGATCTTGATGACCTTGTTGCCGAAAATGCGCGACAGGCGCTGGTCATGGCGCGTGTCGAACACCTCGGGCTCGCCAATGGCGGCCAACATGCGCTCGGCAGCCGTGGCGTAGGCCAGGTGATTGCGCTTGCACAGCTCAAGGTAATCCTCAAGCGACAGCTCCTCCTCCCGCGTCTGCTCGTAACGCGCCAGAAAGTTGTGGACGACATCCATATAACCTCCTTCGTGAGCGGTGGTTGAAGGACTGCTCACCCCCTCAGTGTTGGCCAGCCCCCTCTACCGCGCGCATGACCCAAATGTATACCTGGAGCCAGCTATTGAATAGACTGAATTGCCATAAAAAAGTTCTTGTGTGACTTTTTTGCCGATTTCGTTTTGCTATAAAATGAATAGCAAACGACGCCCTTTCTGCAAGGGCTTTCGTTACTTCACGTTCACGCAACATCCAGAAACCGCCTCACGCGGCTTTTTGCACCGCGTCATGGGCCAGTGCCATCACGTCGCGCGGGTGCAGGCCCTTGAGCTTGTGGTCGCTCCACACCTGACGCCAGCGGCGCGCACCGGCCAAGCCGTTGCGCAGGCCCAGCATGTGGCGGGCGATCGCGCTCCAGGGGGTGCCGTGCTCGGCCGCCTCGCGGGCCATGTAGGCCGTCATTTGCTCCTCAACGGCCTCACGTGTCAAGCCGTTGACCCCCGCCTGCGGGCCTGCGCCGTAAAACTCGGCATCCCACTGGGCCAACCACCAGGGGTTGTGGTAAGCCTCGCGACCTATCATCACGCCGTCCAGGTGGCGTAGCTGCTCGGCCACCTGGTCACTGGTGCTGAAACCGCCGTTGATCGCGATGGTGAGCTGCGGAAATTCGCGCTTGAGCCGGTGCACCAGCTCGTAGCGCAGCGGCGGCACTTCGCGGTTCTCCTTCGGGGAAACCCCCTGCAGCCAGGCGTTGCGCGCATGCACGATGAACACCCGGCAGCCGGCCTCGCTGACATGGCCCACAAAGTCGCGCACAAACTCGTAGCTCTCGGTCTTGTCGATGCCGATGCGGTGCTTCACAGTGACGGGCACAGCCACCACATCGACCATGGCTTTCACGCAGTCGGCCACCAGCTGCGGTTCGTTCATCAGGCAGGCGCCAAAGGCTCCGCGCTGAACCCGCTCGGAGGGGCAGCCGCAGTTGAGGTTGATCTCGTCGTAGCCCCACTGCTCACCCAGCCTGGCGCAGTGCGCCAGATCAGCCGGCTCGCTGCCGCCCAGCTGCAGGGCCACCGGATGCTCCTCGGCGTTGAAGCGCAGGTGCCGCGCCACGTCGCCATGGATCAGCGCGCCGGTGGTCACCATCTCGGTGTACAGCAGCGCCTGGCGGGACAACAGGCGGTGGAAATGGCGGCAATGCCGGTCCGTCCAGTCCATCATGGGCGCCACGCAAAGCCGCCAAGGCTGGGATTTGACAAACTCAGGGGTCATGGCTGTAATTATCCCTGCTGTGCGCAGTGTGATTATTGGCACCTTCGGACGCAACATCTACATTGAAAGGGTTGTGTCTGTGATCGTGAAGCGCCATTCAGAGGAGAAATCATGAAACCCTTCTCACTGGAATCCAGCATGCTGACCCTGCGCGGGGTGTTTTACCCTACAGGCTATCTGTTTGTGATGCTCCCCACGATCGAAGACGCCGAAAAGCTCGATCACGACCTGCGCGCCAGCGGCTACAGCGGCAAAGAGCCCATGCTGCTGACGCCCGAGACCATTCTTGAGCAGATCAGCAAAACCGTTCGCAACACCGACAGCCCACTGCCCTCGGTGGGCACGGAAGCGGCCACCGTGCACAAGTACGAGGAATTCGCCCTCCAGGGCCATTGCGCCGTGATGATCCATGCGCCCTCCGAAAAGGAAACCCAGAAGGTGATGGATGTGGTTCATGGCCTGCCCTTTTCCTACGCCGAGAAATACCGACACCTCGTGATCGAGGACATGGCATAAGCCGGCCCTGCAGGCTGACTGCCATGCGCCCGGGCCATGACCGCCGCCCCCCGGCGTGCGCAGCATCGCGGCACGGGTGGCTTGGCCTGCCGCTATTTCTTCTGCTGAGCCCAGTCGCGCAGCGCGGCCAGCGTCTTGTCGACATGGCGCAGCGGATTCAGGCTGGCATATTGATAGACCACCGTGCCATTGGGCGCCACGATGTAGGTGATGCGATTGGCGTACTCCGGACGAGTCGTCATCTGTGCGTCGTAGGACTTCATGACCGAGCGCGCTTCGTCGGACGCCACCGGAAACCTGCCCTGACAGGCCTGGGCGGAAAAACGGGACAAGGTGTCGATGTCATCACCGGAAACGCCGATCACCGTCGCGCCCAGCGCCGAAAACTTGTCAATCGCCTCAGCAAAGGCACGGGCTTCGATCGAGCAGCCGACGGAAAACGCCGCGGGAAAAAAGTAAAGAACGACGGGCCCCTTGGAGAGCGCATCGGACAGCGAATACCTGAACACCTTGCCGTCCAGGGCCGCCGGCACAGCGAAGTTCGGCGCAGGTTCTCCGACATCCAGGGCCGCTTGCGCGGACCAGGAGAGGGACAGCAGCATCAAAACCAAAGCCATCGCACGCTTCATGTCTAGCTCCTTCAAACCCGGTCCAGTGACGCCATTGTGCCCGCCAGCGGCTAGCCAGCATGCTAGCCGGGGCATTGCAACGCACCACCATGAGGCCTGGACTCCCGGGTTGGACATCGGGTTCCTCGCCCGAATCCTGGTGCTATTGGTCATCGTGCTGCTGGCGGGCTGCGGCGCCCTGCCCGCTCAAGTCAACAAATCCGACTCTTATGCGTTGCCTCCAGCAAGCGAAGGCACTCTGGTGCGAATGGCCAAGGACTCGACGCCCTCGCCGGAACAGTCAGGTTTCAGGCTGATCCCGCTGGGCGTGTATTCGCTCGACGCGCGCATGTACCTCATCGAGCGGGCCGAGCACTCGCTGGACCTGCAGTACTACGTGATCGAGAATGACGCGAGCGGCCGGATGCTGCTGCGCAGCCTGCGCGACGCGGCCCGGCGTGGCGTGCGCGTGCGCCTGCTGGTGGACGATCTTTTCACCGCCAACACCGAGCACATGCTGCGCGCGCTGGCGGCCGAGCCCAACGTCCAGGTGCGGCTGTTCAATCCGTTTTGCTGCGCGCGCGGCCATCTGCTCACCCGGTTTGTCGCCTCGCTGACCGACCTGGGCCGGCTCAACCACCGCATGCACAACAAACTGTTCCTGGCCGACGGCGTGATGGCGATCGCCGGGGGGCGCAACATTGCCGACGAGTACTTCACCCGCAATCCGCAGCAGAACTTCGTGGACATGGACGCCTTCGTCATCGGCAGCGTCGTGTCGCAACTCGGGGAGATCTTCGACCGTTACTGGAACAGCGAACCGGCCTA
Organism: Burkholderiaceae bacterium; assembly: GCA_050725495.1. Classification (GTDB taxonomy): domain Bacteria; phylum Pseudomonadota; class Gammaproteobacteria; order Burkholderiales; family Burkholderiaceae_C; genus JBOHHM01. Next base: position 9,583 of record JBOHHM010000042.1, read on the forward strand.
CCCGGTCGAAGCCCTGGTCCCGGCTGCAGCAATCCCGCAGCAGCTGAACCAGCAGTTTGACGATCTGGTCGGGATGGATCCGCCCGAGCCGCTCGACCTGCCGCCCGTGGACATGCTGGGCTACGGCCCGATCAGTGAGGACCTGGACGCCGGCCGCATAGGACTGGTCTGGGGCACGGCCTATGCCTATGCCGACCCTCCTTCCAAAGTCATGAAAGACGACCCGCGAGACGCCCTTGCCACCAGCGTCACGATGAATGTGATGGATCTGGTGCGGGCCGCGAAAACCGAGGTCGTGGTGACCTCCCCCTACCTGATTCCCGGACCCGACGGCATGGACGTCATCCGCAACCTGAAACGCAACCAGGTCAAGCTGACCATCCTCACCAACTCGCTGGCCGCCACCGACAGTCCACTGGTGCACATCGGCTATGCCCGCTACCGCAGCGACATGCTGCGCGAAGGCGTGGACCTGTACGAACTCAGCCCCGCCCGCACGGTGCGCAACAAGCGCCTGGGTTTGAGGCTGCTCAGCGCCTCGTCGGTCGGACGGCTGCACACCAAGACCCTGGTCATAGACCGCAACACCGTATTTATCGGCTCGATGAACCTCGACCCACGTTCGGCCAGCAAAAACACCGAGCTGGGCATCGTCGCAGACAACCCGCAACTGGCCCGGGAAATGCTGCGCGTCGTCAACATCGGCAAACTGCAAAGCGCCTACCGCGTGCGGCTGGCGGCCGACGGCCAGGCGCTGGAATGGTTGACCATGGACGAAGAACAGGAGACCGTGCTTACCGCCGAGCCCGAGTCCTCCTTCTGGACGCGCTTGCAAACCCTCATCCTGAACCCCCTGGTACCCGAGGAGCTGCTTTAGGCGCCTGCCAGAGGGTTATGGCGCCAGGCCGGGCGCCTCTGCGCTCAGAATCGACGCGAATAGCGCAGTTGCAGAAAATTGGATCCGGGGTTGGGGTGGCGAATGCCGGCGTTCGAGAAGTGCTGCACGCGAAGCGCGACCTCATGATGCTCAGGCACCTCGCCAAAGCGCCGCCCGACTGCCAAATGGCTGCCAAAGTTCAATCTCGTGGTGAAGCGCTTGTCGCCCTCCTGATAGAGCGGGGTCAGGTAGTTCAGACCGATCCCGCCCTCGACAAACCAGCGCCCCTCCCCACTCTGCGGTTCCAGGCGCAATACCGGCGTGACACCAAGCTGCAGGACCCAGGCGGCGTCGGCTCCGTTGGCGCGCTCGGCACGCCAGCGTCCGAAGGCTGCTTCCCAGTAACCCGCCAGCCGCCCCCACCGAGTCTCTTGGCTCAGGGCCCAATCCCATGTAAGGCCACCGGTGGCGGCCGCGGCATGCCCATTTCCGCCCAATTGAGCAAAGACACTGGACGGCGCAACCAGGCCAGGATCGGCGCCGGCACAAGGGCCCGCCAATGTCGCCAACAGGCACATGAATGCAGGAGTCCGTGATTCGGGCAGGCGCGTCATATGTCGGTCCCTCCGCCAAGCTGAGCCGGTGGTCATGTTGCGTACCGAACCACCGACTGAAAGAAGAATTTGGCCACTCGACGCGAATCAGTCTACGGGACTCGGCCCGGCGCGTCCACACCGGCCGGCAGGGATGCCCGGAACCGGCGCTGCGTACCATCTCGGCCGCAGCCGCTGCGGGCTACCGTCAACAAAAAACCCGCCGGCGGCGGGTTTTTCGAGTTGCTGCGAAGCCCTGCGGCTGCAGGATCAGCCCATGTGCAAGCCGCCATTGACCGAGAAGTCCGCCCCGGTGGAGTAGCCGCCATCCTCCGAAGCCAGCCAGGCAACGATGGAGGCGATTTCGCTGGGCTCGCCCAGGCGCTTGACGGGCACGGTGGCGACGATCTTCTCCAGCACGTCGGGCCGGATGGCCCTGACCATGTCGGTGCCGATGTAGCCGGGGCTCACGGTGTTGACCGTCACGCCCTTGGTGGCCAGCTCCTGCGCCAGCGCCATGGTGAAGCCGTGCATGCCGGCCTTGGCGGCGGAGTAGTTGGTCTGGCCGGCCTGGCCCTTCTCGCCGTTGACGGAGGAGATGTTGACGATGCGGCCCCAGCCCTTGTCCACCATGTCGCCCACCACCTGCTTGGTGACGTTGAACATGCTGTTGAGGTTGGTTTCGATCACTGCGTCCCACTCTTCGCGGCTCATTTTCAAGAACATGCGGTCGCGCGTGATGCCGGCGTTGTTGACCAGCACGTCGATCGGGCCGTGCTCGGCCTTGGTCTTGGCGAAGGCTTCCACCGTGGAGTCCCAGTCACCCACGTTGCCTACCGAGGCATGGAAGCTGTAGCCCAGGGCTTGCTGCTCACCCAGCCATTTGGCGTGGTCACGCGTGGGGCCGCAGCCCGCAATAACCTTGAAACCCTCTTTGTGCAGACGCTGGCAGATGGCGGTACCGATACCACCCATGCCACCGGTGACGTAGGCGACTTTCTGGCTCATGATTCTCTCCTGTTTCGTTATCGATGCTACAAATTGAATAGCGCACT
>JBOHHM010000043.1:0-6693 GCA_050725495.1 Burkholderiaceae bacterium
TACGAAGTCTCGAGAAACTACTTCGCAATCTGCGAGCAAACCAAGGATGTCTTCTATTTCGGTGAGAACGTCGATTTCTACAGAAACGGCAAGGTGGTCAAGCACGACGGCTCGTGGCTCGCGGGCAGGAACGGCAACAGGGCCGGTCTGATGATGCCCGGAACGCCGCAATTGGCGATGAGGTACTACCAGCAGATCGCGCCCGGTGTGGCGATGGACCGCGCGGAGATCGTCAGTCTCGATGAAACGTGCAAGACACCGGCGGGTACGTTCCCCGGATGCTTGAAAGTCAAGGAAGGCTCGGCGATCGAGATTTTGGCAGAAGAGTACAAGTATCACGCTCCAGGGATTGGGCTCGTCAGGGACGAGGACCTGCGGCTGATCAAGTACGGCTTCATCAAGGACAAGTAGAGCGATCACACCGCGCCCGTGCATTGGCGCGCAGGCCGGAGCTTTTCACCATAAAGGCTTGCTCAAGTGCTCAGTGAACGACGAGAACATGATGTTGAAGCTGATGCTGATTCGCTCTGCCTCGCTCGTGCTGGCATCGACCGAGTGTTCCAGATAGGAGGGGAACAGCAAGAGGGTGCCGTTGCTCACCCGGACCACGACCTGGTCGGTATTCTGGGATGTGAGCTCCACGACAGGCGGCCTGATCACACTGGCCTGGGTCCTCGGGTCATGGAAGTTGATGGTGTCTGCGCCTGGGTGGGTTTGAAGGTAGTAGACGCCGCTCAGGTAGTTGTTGGGATGGGAATGGGCCCTGTGCATCGCACCCTGGGTCAGCACCGTCGCCCAGCAGCCGGTGATCTCAATGGCGTCATAGCCGATTCGCAAGAACCGCAGAACGCTCTTGGCCGCCTTGTCGACGCAAGCCATGAGCTCCTGCAACTCCTCCCTCTCGTGCAAGGTCCGCCCAGACTGCCAGCCCTGGCCGGGCCTGGACGGGGGCAGGTTGCGCCTCATGCTTTCAAGCATCGCCAGAATCTTCGCGTCCAGCGTGTCGTGCAGCTGCGGCTTGATCTGAATTTTCCAGACCAGGGTGGGAAACATCGAGATGACATCCGATGCTTCAATCCACGAATCGCTTTTTGTGTCCATGGCTCGAGAGGTGTTCTCCGCTCCTGATCAAAGCAGTTTGCACGCCTCATCGAAATCCAGGCGCGGACTGCGGGGAAACAGCTTGGTCGGGTCGCCGTAGCCCAGATTGCACAGGAAGTTCGACTTCACGTGGCTGTCGGGGAAATACTCCAGCTGGAACTCCTCCTGCCCTGCACTGGCGGGGAAGAACTCGTGATCGACCTTGGCATTGTCGAAGCCGGACATGGGCCCGCAGTCCAGCCCCAGGGCGCGCGCCGCGATCATGAAATACGCCCCCTGCAGCGAACTGTTGCGACGCGCCGTGACCTCGGCGAGTTCCGGTTTGTCGACAAACCAGGCGCGCGCGTCCGCATGCGGAAACAGTTTGGGCAGCAGCTCGTAGAACTTGATGTCGTAGCCGATGATGGCGGTGGCCGGCGCCGCCATGGTCTTGTCCACGTTGCCCGGCGCCAGCGCAGGCAGCAGGCGCTTCTTCGCCTCGGGCGTGCGCAAGAAAAGGATGCGCGCGGGACAGCAATTGGCGCTGGTCGGCCCCCATTTCATCAAATCGTAGAGCTGGCGCAAGGTCTCGTCGCTCACTGGCTTGGCCAGCCATTCGTTGTGGGTGCGGGCCTTGCGAAACAGCAGGTCCCGGCCTTCTTCGCTCAACAGCGTGCTCATGGTGATCTCCTCAGACAAGGCGGAATAGCTGCCTGAAACAAGAAAACAGGCCAAGTCAATATAGGACGACAAGACCAGAACAACAACTTTTGCGTCCTGCCACGGCGTTTGTGGACAATCCCCGTATGAGTGTCGTGCGCGCCACCTCCCTGCTGTGGGACCTGTTCTGCCAAGTCATCGACAACCATGGCGACCTTGGCGTGTGCTGGCGGCTGGCGGCCGACCTGGCCGCGCGCGGGCAAAGGGTGCGCCTGTGGGTGGACGATGCCTCGGCGCTGCAGTGGATGGCACCGGGCGCCCTCGACGGAAAGCACCCCGGCGTCCAGGTGCTGCGGTGGACGCAGCCCCTGCCCGAGCCGCTGCTGGCCGGCCTGCCACCGGCGGATGTGCTGGTAGAGGCTTTCGGCTGCGAAATTGCTCCCGAATTCATAGCGACTCGCGTACAGAATACAAGGGCTGGAGCACGAAAACCCGCATGGATCAACCTCGAATACCTGTCGGCCGAAGCCTATGTGGAGCGCAGCCATGGCCTGCCCTCGCCGATCGGCAGCGGGCCGGCGGCCGGCTGGACCAAGTGGTTCTTCTATCCCGGTTTCACCCCGGCCACGGGCGGGCTGTTGCGCGAGCCGGATCTGGCGCAGCGTCAGGCACGGTTTGACCGGGCCGCTTGGCTGCGGCAATGGGGCATTGAGCGCAACGATGAACGGCTGATTTCGCTGTTTTGCTACGAGCCGTCCGCGCTCGGCGAGCTTCTGGGCGAACTGGCGCAAAACGCGCAGCCGACGCGGCTGCTGGTCACGGCGGGACGGGCTGCGGCCGCCGTTGCCGCCGCCGTTGAGGAGAAAAACAGGCTGCAGCCCTTGTGGAATGTGCGCAACACACTATCGATTTCATATCTTGCGCTGCTGGACCAAACCGGCTTCGACCACCTGCTGTGGGCCTGCGACCTCAACTTCGTACGCGGCGAGGACTCGCTGGTGCGCGCGCTCTGGGCGGCCAAACCCTTCGTCTGGCAGCTCTACCCCCAGCACGACAATGCCCACCATGCCAAGCTGCGGGCGTTCCTGGACTGGTTGCAGGCGCCGCCTTCGCTGAGGCGCTTCCACGAGGTCTGGAATGGCATCGAAACGATGGGACTGCCGACGCTCGACGGCGTGAACTGGGCTGGCTGCGCGCATGCAGCGGCGCGGCGGCTGCAGGCCCAGGCCGATCTCGCGACCCAACTCCTGCGCTTTGTCCGGCAACATCATCGACCCCATGAGACTGCTGCTGGTTGAAGACGACACCATGATCGGACGCGCCGTGCGCCAGGGCCTGAGCAACGCCGGCTTCGCGGTCGACTGGGTGCAGGACGGCCGCGCGGCCGAACTGGCGCTGGGTAACGGCGTGTACCAGCTCGCACTGCTGGACCTGGGCCTTCCCGGCAAGGACGGCATGGCCGTGCTGCAGAGCCTGCGCGCGCGCGGCGACGCCACGCCGGTGCTGATCGTCACGGTCCGCGACGCCGTCGCCCAACGCATCGCCGGGCTCAACGCGGGCGCCGACGACTACGTGCTCAAGCCCTTCGACCTGGACGAGCTGATCGCGCGCATCCGAGCCTTGCTGCGCCGCCATGCCGGCGGCGGCTCGCCCATCCTGCAGTGTGGCGCGCTCACGCTCGACCCTGTGCGCAAGGAGGTGGCGGCGAACGGCGAACCGGTTCACCTGTCGGCCAGGGAATTCGCGCTGCTGGAGGCCCTGATGCAGCGCCCCGGTGCCGTGCTGTCGCGCGAGCAGCTCGAGGAGTCGATCTACGGCTGGAGCGAGGAGGTCGGCAGCAACGCGATCGAGGTCCATCTGCACAACCTGCGCCGCAAACTCGGCGCCGATACCATTCGCAACGTTCGCGGCGTCGGCTACAAGGTGGTGGCATCATGATCCGGTCCATCCACCGTGAACTGCTGGCCTGGGTGCTGGGCGCGCTTGGCATCGGTGCCAGTCTGCTGATCGCCGCGTCTTACCAGGTGCTGTTCGATGAAATGAACGAGGTGTTCGAGGACAACCTCAAGCAGGTGGCACTGGCCGTGGTCCACCACCAGGGCCCGGGCGGCACGCAGCCCCGGCTGGCGCAGCGGCTGCCGCCGATTTACGAAGAGTACGGCGCCTTCGAGTTCGTGACGGCCATCTGGACGCGCGAGGGCACGCGCCTGCAAACATCGGACGAAGCTGTCGCCCTGCCCTTTGTGTCGCGCAGCGGCCTGAGCCTGGTCAGGACAGGCGGCGAAGACTGGTACCTCTACACCGTCGTGCTGGAGGACCGCGTCGTGCAGGCGGCCCAACGCGCCCGAGAACGCAAGGCGCTGGCGGTGGACACCTCGTCCAAGCTGATCCTGCCAGCCCTGCTGCTGACCGCCGTGATTGCCGCCTTGCTCGTCCTCGCGCTCAGGCGCGGGCTCGCACCCCTGTCGCAGGCGGCCACCGATGTTGCAGCGCGCAGTATGGACTCGCTGGAGCCCATACCCATGTCCGGGCAACCGCTGGAGCTACACCTGCTGATCGGTGCCATCAACGAGCTGATGCAGCGCTTGGGCAGCGCGCTGGCCCTGCAGCGCGATTTCCTCGCCGATGCAGCCCACGAGCTGCGCACGCCGATCGGCGCTCAAGCTGCAACTGCAGTTGCTGGAGCGGGCGTCCGACGCCACCCAGCGCGACGCAGCGCTGGTCGAGCTGCGCACCGGGGTCGAGCGCGCGCAGCATCTGGTCGAGCAGTTGCTGCAGCTGTCGCGTCTGGCGCCCGAAACCCCCGCGCTGCGCCGCGGACCGGTCGATCTTGCCGGCCTCTCACGCGCTGCTGTGAGCCACTTCAGCGCTCGCGCCGACGCCAAGTGCGTCGACCTGGGCGCGAGCGCCCAAGGCCCCGTGCCCATCGCGGGAGATGCGCAACAGCTCGCGATTTTGCTCAACAACCTGATCGACAACGCGGTCCGCCATACCCCTGCCGGCGGCAGGGTGGACGTGACGGCGGGCCTGTTCAATGGACATCCTGGCGTGAAGGTGACGGACACCGGGCCGGGCATCGCTGCGGCCGAACGGCATCGGGTGTTCGACCGCTTCTACCGCAGCCCGGCGGCCGGTTCAGGCGGCCACGAGGTTCATGGCAGCGGTCTGGGCTTGGCCATCGTCAAGGCGGTGGCCGAGCGGCATGCGGCGCAGCTCAGCCTGGACGACGCCGCCAGCGGCGGCCTGTGCGTGACCGTGCTGTTTCCCTCGCCCGAGTCTTAGCCGCTGGCGACGCGGCAGGGAGCAAATACATCGAGCGGGCGGCGGTAGACGACGGTCTGCACGTCCAGCAGGCCCAGCACCGAATGAAAAAGGTTGTCGTGACTTGCCGGGGCCTTGGCATGCGCCCTGAGGCATTCGCCGTCGACGCCAAAGCTGCGACGCAACGCCGGCGAGAGCCACACGAGCATGGGCACCTGCTTCTGCACCGCCGGTGCGACCGAATAGGGCATGCCATGCAGGTACAGGCCGTTTTCACCGAGCGACTCGCCGTGGTCGGACACATAGATCATGGCCGTGTCGTCATGCGACTGCGAGCGGTCCAGAAGATCCACGACGCGCGACAGGAAATAGTCGGTATAGAGCAGCGAGTTGTCATAGGCATTCACGATTTCCTGCTGCGAGCAATGCCGCAGGTCGTCGCTCTCGCAGGCCGGGACAAAACGCTTGAAGACGCCGGGATAGCGCCGGTAGTACGCCGGGCCATGGCTGCCGAGCTGGTGCATCACCACAAACAAGTTGCCCGCCGCGTCGCGCGCGACGCCTTCCATGCCATGCAGCAGCACCTCGTCCAGGCATTGGCCTTCGAAGCACAACGCCGGCACCTGTGCATGGTCGAGCTGCTGGGCTGACAGACCTTCGCACACCCCCTTGCAGCCCGACTGGTTGTCGCGCCACAGCACCTGGAAGCCCGCCCGGGCCAGCACATGCAGCAGGGATTCATGGCTCTGAATCCGGTCTTCGTCATAGTCGGCACGGCCAAAAGGCGAAAACATGCAGGGCAGCGAAACTTCGGTGGAGGTGCCACAGGCGGTCACGGCCGAAAAGCTCACCACATCGCGCCGGGCCAGCAGGGGGTTGGTTTCGCGCGCGTATCCATTGAGAGAAAAATTGGCCGCCCGGGCGGTCTCGCCCACCACCAGCACAAACAGCGCGGGCCGCTGGCGCCCCGCCCACGCCGCGCCCAGCTTGGCGTCTTCGCCCACCCGCGTCCTGGCCTGGGCCGGAGCTTGTGCGCGACCCAAGGCATTGCGCGCCAGCGCCACCACCCCATTGCCGGGCGTGATCAGGTAGCGCAGCGCCGGTTGATTGCGCATCAGCGACGCAAAGTCGGCAAATACGGCCAACAGGCTGGCCACCGCAATGACCAGCGCCGCCCCCAGCCAGAGCAGGCGCTTCACCAGAGCGGACCTGAGCCTGACTTGCTTCAGGCGCGGCCACCACAGCAGCGCGAGGGGAAAGGCGCCAGACACGACGAGATGGGGAACCATGCCCCAGGCCAGCAGCTCGCGCGCCTCCTTGTAATCCGTGGCCAGCACATTGCGCAGCATGGTGCGGTCCAGGAAAATGCTGTAGCGCTCCATGTAGTAGGACGCGAACGCCGTGCACAGCACCAGCACGCTCAGCAGCGGCTTGACCGTGTGGCGGCTTGCCACCAGACCCAACAGCACGAAATGCAGCGCGCTGAGCGCGACCAGCAGAGCTGCGGCAAAGCTCCAGGTGCCGGGCGCATGCCAGTCCCTGCCGGCCAGTGCGGCACGCCAGAGCGGGCCATTGCCAGTCAGGATCAGGAACAGGGCGCACAGCAGCGCCAGCGTTTCCACGCTCAGGGCAGGCCGCGCAAGCCGCGGCCGCATGGCGCCGGCTGCAGGCCCGCCCGCCAGGGAGAAGTCA
>JBOHHM010000044.1:0-29466 GCA_050725495.1 Burkholderiaceae bacterium
GGGCAGCACGAACAGGCCCGACTGCGCGACCAGCCGCCGGTCCATCTCCGACGGCTCGCCAAACCAGATGACGGGCGCCCGGTTGCCCAAGAAGTAGCGCTCGAAATTTCCGGGCACGCGAGGGTCGATGCGCTCGCGCGTCAGCGTGCGATCGAACGAGGGTGCGGCCGACCACAGCGCGGGCGTGTTCAGCGCGTACACCGCGGCATCGGTGACCGCGTCCTCGAGGGCGAAGAACGCCGCGACATAGGGCGACTTCGTGAAGTCGAGCAGCCGCGTCGGCGCACCGTGGTGCTGCATCAGGGCCAGGCAGCGCAGATCGTCTTCGAGCGCCGCGCGGTCGGACAGGTAGATGTGCGCCTTGCGGCGGAACACGCGCAGCGCGCGCGCCTCGCGCAGCGGCCATAGCGAGCGATCCGCGCAATAGGTCTCAAGCCGCCTGGTCAGCGAGCTCACCAGCGGCCACTGCGCCGATGTCTCGCCGCGGAAGGCCCAGCCGGGCTTGGACTCGGTGTGGGCCACGAACTCGGCCCACTGCGACAGACGAATAACCTCCATGCGCCACCCCACGATCGGCTGAACCCTCCGCACCCCAAGCGCGTATTGTCAGCCCGAAAGCGATGCCGGTTCGCGCACCACGGTCTGCCCGGCGATCCGGTCAGTCCGCCGTGAGGCCGATCTGCCGCGCCGCCTGTTCGAACCGGTCGATATCGCCACGGATGATGCGCTGGAACTCGTCCGGGGTGCTGGTGGCCGCGGCGAAACCGCGATCGGCCAGCTTTTGCTTGATGTCGGCTCGCGCCACGATCTTGCCGATCTCGGCATTGAGCTTGTCGACGATCGCAGGCGGCGTCTTGGCCGGGACCAGGAAACCGAACCACTGGTCCACGTCGTAGCCGCTCACGCCCAGATCCTGCACCGACGGCACCTCCGGCAGCAGCGACACGCGCGCCTTGGACGTGACGGCCAGGGCGCGCAGCTTGCTGCTCTTGAGGTGCGGCACGGTGTTGGCCAGGGTGTTGATGCTGACCTCGACCTGGCCGCCTAGAACGTCGGTCAAGGCCGGCGCGCAGCCCTTGTAGGGGACGTGGACGAAATGGATGTTGGTCGACATCCTCAGCAGCTCGCCCGCGAAGTGCTGGGGCGTGCCGTTTCCGCACGAGGCGTAGCTGACCGGCTTGGCGGCTTTCGCGCTCTCGATCAGTTCCCCCAGCGTGCGGACCTTGGAGCTGGTGGGGACCGCGATCACCGAAGGCGTCGACGCGATCAGGATCACGCCCTTGAGATCGTTTCGCGCATCGAACGGCAGCTTGCGGAAGATCGCCGGATTGATGGCGTAGCTGCTGTTAACGACCAGCAGCGTCAGCCCGTCCGCCGGGCTCTTGGCGACCGCCTCGGCGCCGATGTTGCCGCTCGCACCGGGGCGGTTGTCGACGATCACGGGCTGCCCCACGCTCTGGCTCAGCTCGGTGGCGATCAAGCGCGCCAGCGCGTCCGTGCCACCGCCCGGCGGAAAGGTGACGATCAGTCGCATCGGCTTGTCGGGGAAGGAGGCCGGATCGACCGCGTGCGCCTGGCCGGCAAGACCGGCGATGCCCAGAAGCGCGGCGCAACCGGCACGCCCCCATCGGATCAGACTCTTGTGCATAAAACGGCTCCTCATGAATGGGCGACCGCATTGGCCGCGGTGCTGTGGGAATGAGCGTACTGCAGGTCGATGCCGCAGTCCCTGGACGCCACGGCCACTGCGCTCTCTAGGTCGGCCGCGGCGCTCGAATGGATGACGTAGAGCGCATCGCCTGCCTTGACCACATCGGCCTGGCGGCACAGCAGGTCGACGCCTGCGCCCCGGTCCTGCGGCGCGCCGGCGCGGCGTGCCACCTCGGTGATCTGGGCGAAGTTGACCGCGCCGACGCGGGCGTCGTTGCGGGCGCGCACGACGTGGGTCAGCAGGCCGGGGGCGATCGGTGGCGAGCGGCGTCCCTGAGCGTCGACGATGGCATCGAACTTGGCGCGCGCCTGGCCCGTCGCCAGCAGATGCTCCGCGCGCGCGCGCGCCTGCGCCGGACCGCCCAGGCCCGTGTCCCAGGCCAGGATGCGGCTGGCGAAAAACAGGGCTTTTTCGCGCAGATCACCGGGCGCGCCGGCCGCGTTGTCGAGCACCTGCAGTACGTCGCGCACTTCCAGCGCCGGGCCAATGCCGCGGCCGATCGGCTCGGATCCGTCGGTCGCGTGCGCCTCGACCGTCAGGCCCAGGGCATTGCCGACCGTCTCGAACAGGCGGGCCAGCTCGGCCGCCTCCTGGCGCGTCTTCAGCTTGGCCTGCGGTCCGAACGGCAGGTCGACGATCACATGGCTGGAGCCGGCCGTCAGCTTCTTGGACAGAATCGACGCGACCGACCAGCGGTTGGAGTCGACGCCCAGCGGCCGCGTGATGCTGTTCATCACGTCGTCCAGGGCCGAGTGGTTAAGCCGGCCGTTCCAGGCGATGCAGCCACGCGTGCGCCGCACCGTGTCGAGCAGTTGCAGCGCGGTCAGGTCGACGCGCGCCACGACGTCCATCGCGTCAGCCGTGCCGGCGGCCGAGGTGATCGCGCGCGACGAGGTTTTCGGAATCGCCAGGCCGTGCGCCGCGACAATGGGAATGACGATCAGGGTGATGCGGCTGCCGGGAATGCCGCCCATCGAGTGCTTGTCGACCACGATGGGCTCGTTCCAGTCCATGCGCGGCGTGAAACTGGCGCGCACGCGGGCCAGCGACACCACCTCGGCATCGCTCAAGCTGCGCGTCGCGGCCACCAGGAAGGCGCCCACCTCGCTGTCGGGGTAGCGCCCCTGCATGATGTCGCGCAGCAGCTCGGCGTACTGGTCCTCGCGCAACTCCTCGCCGCGGATCTTCGCGCGCAGCGCGGCCCGGCTTTCGGGCGCCGGGGTGCGGTGGATGGTGACGGCCGCTCCGGCAGGCAGGGCCAGATCCTCGAAGGCCTGCCGCGACAGGCCGATCTCGTCCTCGGCGAGCCCCTGGCCGGCGCCGACCACGTGAACGTTGGCGCGTATGCTGCGCGTGCCGCCGACGATGTCGATGCGTTCGGGGCCGAGGTAGTCCGCCGCGCCGACCAGGCTGTTCGGCGGCAGGTAGGCGATAGGGTGGCGCCAGGTGTCGATCGGGTAGGGCACGACATGCAGGCGCTTGCTGGCGCCGGCGAGCGCGGCAACGAAGCGCTCGACGCCTTCGTCGATCGAGCCGTCGTTGGCCACACTCAGCACCTCGACATGGTCGGACGAACCGAGGTCCACCTGGCGGTCGAGGCGGAGCGTGATCTCGCCGCCGCTTTCGCGCCCACGCGCGGCAATGCGCTGCGCCAGCGCGGCGCGGCCGGCGCTGATCGACACGAGCACCAGGCGCGGCACGAGCGCCGCCATCCTGGCGATGGTGCCGCGGGAGCCGTTTGCGACGACATGGCGGCCCGCCTTCAGGTCCGCCAGCAGCCCCACGGGCAATCCGTACCGAAGGCCGTGGGCGGACCAGGTGATCAGGAATTCGCCCGCCTGGTCGCGCTCGGCAAACTCCTGCTCTCTCGCCGCGGCGTGGCGCTCGCCACCGGCGTCGGCCGCCCGCGTGATGACCCGCGTGGCGAACACGTACCGAGGGTCCGAGCCCAGCACGGCACGGGCGCCATCGATCAGGGTGTCCTTGCCGACACCGCTGGGCCCCACGACGAGAAAGAAGATGCCGGGTCGCATGCCCTGCGCCTCACACGGCCTCGTCCAGGCCGATGTCGACGGCGGGGGCGGACTGAGTGATCTTGCTGGTCGATATGTAATCGACGCCAGTTTCTGCGACAGGCCGGATGGTTTCGAGGCGGATGCCGCCGGAGGCCTCGATCTTGGTACGACCGTTGACCATTTCGACCGCTTCGCGCATGTCCGGCACGGACATGTTGTCCAGCATGATCACGTCGACGCCCGCATCAAGGGCTTCGCGCACCTGGGCGAGGTGGTCACATTCCACTTCGAGCTTAGTGAGGACAGGCAGCTTCCTGCGGGCGCGCTGCACCGCGGAAGCGATGCTGCCGCACACGGCGATGTGGTTGTCCTTGATCATGACGCCGTTGTCGAGGCCCAGACGGTGGTTCAATCCGCCGCCGCACACGACGGCGTGCTTCTCGAGCATACGCAGGCCTGGGGTGGTCTTGCGGCTGTCGATCAGACGCGCCTTCGTACCGGCGATGGCCTGGACATAGCGTGCGGTCTCGTTGGCGATGCCACACAGTCGCTGCATGATGTTCAGCGCTGTGCGCTCGGCGGTCAGCACGCTGCGTGCCGAGCCACGCACGCCGATCAGGATGGCGCCCTTCTCGACCTTGTCGCCGTCGCGCACGCGCACATCGATGCGAAGTGACGGGTCATAGCGAGAGAAGACACGCGCGGCGACATCGACGCCGGCGACCCGCATGGGCTCGCGCGCGTTCATGTAGAACTCTCCGACTTCCTCCGGCTCGATCATGGTCTGGACGGTCAGGTCGCAGGCACCAATGTCTTCGGTCAGCCAGAGGTCGATCAGTTTGTCCGTGGCGAATGGGTCGTACATGGTTCACTCCAAGGTTCAGGTTGCTGGTAGACGCTGACTTCGGATATCGCGCAAAAAACTTAGATATCGAAGAATATGGTTCATTCTAGCGACGGACAGCTTCTTGTCAATAAATCTTTGATATCTAATTATTTTCGAGATGTGAGCCATGACCAGGATGTGTATCCTGGAAGGCCCCGTCGTTCATGTATCCTGTGGCACACAGCACTTGTCCCTGCGGCACGGCCAATCCGGCCTGGCTTTCGTGGGTGATGCACATTTCCGATCAATGCTTCCTTTATTGCTATGACGACGACCGAGAGGGGCTCCCAAGACCAGAGTCCGGATGACCTGGCTCAGGAACGGCTGGCGCACCTGGTGAAGAATGCGGCCCGGGCTTTCATCAGAGCATTGGAGATGCGCTTGGCCGAGCACACCCCCGCGTCTTATGGCCACTGGACGATCCTGCGGGTCCTCTGGAGGCACGATGGCCTGTCGCAGCGCGAACTCAGCGAGCGCGCCGGGGTGACGGAGTCCACCACGCTGACCGCGGTGAAGACCCTGGAAGCGTTGGGCTACATAGAACGCACCCATCTTCCCGGCAACAACAAGAAAGTGCATGTCTTTCTGACCAAATCGGGCAAGGCGCTGAAGCGCAAGCTCGTGCCGCTGGCAGAGGAGGTCAATGAGATCAGCGTGCAGGATGTGACGGCGCAAGAGGTGGCGATCACGCGCAAAGTGCTGCTTGCCATCGCACAAAATCTTGCGCGAGATGAGGAGTCCGCCGCGGGTACTGGCAGACGCGTGAGGTCGACGCGCGAGGTCGGCCGGCGGCTGGCAGAGATGTGACGAGCCCGCCCGCAAGGCGGCTGCGCAGGTGCCGGCCGGACAGGCGGCAGCCGCCTGCTGAACCAAGCCGGCAGGATCAAGGACTTGCGCTCAGTTGGGACTCGAGATTCGGGCCCATCGACGAAGCCTGCCGACACTCGCCGGGGAGACCCTCCCGCCCGCGTTTCGCCTGTGCGACGCTTGCCCCCTGCGGCAGCTCGACCCCGTTCTTCACCGCGAGTATTTCGGCCATCGCGCTCACGGCGATCTCGGGCGGGGTGCTGCTGCCGAGGTGGATGCCTATCGGTCCCCGCAGGCGGGCCAGCGAGCTTTCCGTGTGCCCGAAATGCGCCATCATCCTCGTTGTTGCGGCGCGAGCCTATGGCCCCCACGTAGAAGGCCTCGCTTTCGAGCGCCTCCAGCAAGGCGAGGTCATCCAGCTTGGGGTCGTGCGTCAGTGCGACCACGCAGCTGCGCCGATCGGGCTTGAATGCCGTCACGACGTCGTCCGGCATATCGGACACCACGGTGACACCGGGCAGGGACCATGCTGCGCGATGCTCCTGCGGCGGGTCGCACACGGTGACGGCAAAGCCGCAGGAGAGCGCCATGGCGGCGAGGTACTCGGTCAGGGGGCCGGCGCCGATCACGAGCATGCGGTAGGCGGGCCCGAAGGTCGCGGACAGGGATGTCTCGTCCATCTCCAGCGCCGCATGCGAGGCGGCGGCCGAAACGCTCACCGCGTCGTCGCACAGCCGCACAGTGCGGCGCATCAGACGGCCGGCCGCCACGCCCGGACCAGCTCCTCCAAGGCCGCCGGCGCCGGGTCGTATTCCAGCAACAGCTCGAGCGTGCCGCCACAAGGCAAGCCGAACCGGTGCGCCTCGTCGGCGGTGACGCCATACTTGACGAGACGCGGCGCGCCGCCCGGCATGGCGCCACGCTGGCAACGCGGCGCGTAGCGATCAATGAGGTCGTCTTCAATGCAGCCGCCGGACACCGACCCGACCACCGCGCCTCCTTCGCCCAGGGCCATGATCGAGCCCACGGGCCGCGGCGACGCGCCCCAGGTGCGGGCCACCGTGGCCAGCAAGGCGTGCTGGCCCACCACCCGCCAGTCGCGCTAGGTGCGCAGCACCTTCACGTCGATGTGTTCCATCCGCATCCTCCTGCTGTCAGCGGTCGACGCGGATTGCTCGCCGCCCCATGGTCCGCTCAATCCTCGAATACCAAGCCTCAGGCCGCCGTGTAGGCGGTCTTGACCGTGGTGTAGAACTCCGCCGCGTAGCGCCCCTGCTCGCGTGAGCCGTAGCTCGAGCCCTTGCGGCCTCCGAAGGGCACGTGGTAGTCGACGCCGGCTGTGGGCACATTGACCATCACCATGCCAGCCTGGGCCTCGCGCTTGAACTGCGTCGCGTACTTGAGCGAGCTGGTGCACACGCCAGCCGACAGGCCGAACTCGGTGTCGTTGGCCAGCGCCAGCGCGTGCTCGAAATCGTCGGCGGCGATCACGCAGGCCACCGGGCCAAAGATCTCCTCGCGCGCAATGCGCATGCCGGCGTCGGCATCGACGAACAGGGCCGGCTCGAGGTAATGACCGCGTGTGCGGCGCTCGAGCAGGCGGCCGCCGAAGGCCAGCGTCGCGCCCTCGCCGCGGCCGATCTCGAGATAGGACAGGTCCTGCTGCAGCTGGGCTTCGTCGACGACCGGGCCGATGTCGGTGCCTGCCGCGCGCGCATCGCCGACCTGCAGCTGGCGCAGCCGCTCGGTGACGCCCTCGACGAAGCGCGGCAGGATGCCTTTTTGCACGATGAAGCGGCTCGACGCGGTGCAGCGCTGGCCGGTGGAGTAGTAGCCACCCTGGACCGCGCAGTTCACGGCCGTCGCGAGGTCGGCATCGTCGAGCACGACCAGCGGGTTCTTGCCGCCCATTTCGAGCTGGACCTTGGCAAAGCGCTGGGCCGCGGCGGCCAGCACGCGCCGGCCGGTGCTCACCGAGCCGGTGAAGCTGATCGCAGCGACGTCCTGGTGACCGAGCAGGGTCTGGCCGACGCGGCTGCCAGGCCCCATCACCAGGTTGAACACGCCCGCGGGCAGTCCCGAACGGCTGATGATGTCGGCCAGCGCCCAGGCCGAACCGGGCACCAGGTCGGCCGGCTTGAACACGACGCAGTTGCCGAAGGCCAGCGCCGGCGCGATCTTCCAGGCCGGAATCGCGAACGGAAAGTTCCATGGCGTGATGATGCCGACCACGCCGAGCGGCTCGCGTGTGATGTCGACCTCCACGCCCGGGCGCACCGAGGGCAGGTGCTCGCCACCGCCACGCACGACTTCCCCCGCGAAGAAGCGAAAGATCTGGCCGGCGCGCGCGACTTCGGCGGTCGCCTCGGGCAGGGTCTTGCCCTCTTCGCGCGCCAGCAGGTCACCGAGCTCGTCCTTGCGCGCCAGGATCTCCGCCGCGATCCGCTCCAGCGCGTCGGCGCGCGCCTGCAGCGCCCCGCGTGCCCAGGCCGGGAAGGCCGTGCGGGCCGCGACGATTGCCGCTTCGGTCTGTGCGGCGTCGGCGTGGGCGTATTCGCCGACCAGGTCGTCGAGGTCCGACGGGTTGATGTTGCGGCGCATATCGGCGCCCGCTGTCCACTGTCCGGCGATGTAATTGAGCTTCATGGTGTTTCCTGGTGGGGCCCCTGCCTGAGCTGGCGGGGCCTGTCAAATGATGGCATCGCGCCGCAGCGCGTCAAGCGCCGCAGCGTCGACGGCCAGCCAGTCGGCGAGCACCTCGCCGGTGTGCTGGCCCAGCTGCGGCGGGGCCAGCCGGTAGCGCACCGGCGTATCGGACAGCCGAATCGGGTTGGCCACCAGCGGCACCGTGCCCGCAGCGGGATGCGGCAGCTCGATGCGCAGGCCGCGGGCCTGCACCTGCGGGTCGGCAAAGACTTCGTCGATCCGGTTGATCGGGCCGCAGGGCACGCCGGCCGCTTCCAGTGCCGCCACCCAGTCGCGCGTGGTGCGCTGCACGGTCGCCTGGCGCAGCAGCGGGATCAGCACCGCGCGGTGCGCCACGCGCTGCGGGTTGGTGGCGAACCGCGGATCCTCGGCCCATTCGGGGTGGCCCGCGACCTTGCAGAACTTGGCGAACTGGCCGTCGTTGCCGAT
Source organism: Burkholderiaceae bacterium (assembly GCA_050725495.1). GTDB lineage: Bacteria > Pseudomonadota > Gammaproteobacteria > Burkholderiales > Burkholderiaceae_C > JBOHHM01. The sequence continues at coordinate 8,555 of JBOHHM010000044.1, forward strand.
CGCCAGGATCATGTCGCCGTCGGCGGTCGGAAAGTCCTGGTAGGGCACGATGTTCGGGTGCGCATTGCCCATGCGCCGCGGCACCACGCCGCCGGCCAGGAAGTTCGAGGCCTGGTTGGCCAGGCAGGCAATCTGCACATCGAGCAGGGCCAGGTCGATCTGCTGGCCGCGGCCCGAGCGCGCACGTTCGGCCAGCGCCGCCTGTACGGCAATCGTGGCGTACAGGCCGGTCATGATGTCGGTCAGCGCCACGCCGACCTTCTGCGGGCCGGCACCTTCTTCGCCGTCGGCACGGCCTGTCACGCTCATCAGGCCGCCCATGCCCTGGATCAGGAAGTCGTAGCCGGCGCGCGGCGCATAGGGACCGGTCTGGCCGAAGCCGGTGATCGAACAGTAGACCAGCCGGGGGTTGAGGGCCGAGAGGCTCTCATAGTCCAGGCCATACTGCTTCAGGCCGTCGAGCTTGAAGTTCTCCAGCAGCACATCGGCCTGCTGGGCCAGCTGCCGAATCAAGGCCTGGCCTTGCGGTTGCGCCATGTCGATGGTGACCGAACGCTTGTTGCGGTTGGCGCACAGGAAATAGGCCGCCTCCGTGGTGTCGCGGCCGGCCTCGTCCTTCAGATAGGGCGGGCCCCAGGAGCGCGTGTCGTCGCCGGCGCCGGGGCGCTCGACCTTCACGACATCGGCGCCCAGGTCGGCCAGCAGCTGGCCGGCCCAGGGCCCGGCCAGCACGCGCGAGAGGTCGAGCACACGCACGCCGCTCAGCGGCGCGGCTCGGGTCGCAGCGGCGCTCATCGGCTCAGTTCGCGAACGCCGCGATGCCGGTAATGGCGCGGCCCAGGATCAGGGCATGGACGTCGTGCGTGCCCTCGTAGGTGTTGACCACCTCGAGGTTCACCAGGTGGCGCGCCACGCCGAACTCGTCGGAAATGCCGTTGCCGCCCATCATGTCGCGCGCCATGCGGGCGATCTCCAGGCTCTTGCCGCAGCTGTTGCGCTTCATGATCGATGTGATCTCGACCGCCGCCGTGCCTTCGTCCTTCATGCGCCCCAGGCGCAGGCAGCCCTGCAGTCCGAGGGTGATTTCGGTTTGCATGTCCGCGAGCTTTTTCTGGATCAGCTGATTGGCGGCGAGCGGCCGGCCGAACTGCTTGCGATCGAGCACGTACTGGCGGGCCCGGTGGAAGCAGTCTTCGGCCGCGCCCAGCGCACCCCAGGCAATGCCGTAGCGCGCGCTGTTGAGGCAGGTGAACGGCCCCTTCAAGCCGCGCACTTCGGGGAAGGCGTTTTCTTCGGGGCAGAACACGTTGTCCATCACGATTTCACCGGTGATCGAGGCGCGCAGACCCACCTTGCCGTGCACCGCGGGAGCGCTCAGGCCCTTCCAGCCTTTTTCGAGCACAAAGCCGCGAATCGCGCCCTCGTCGTCCTTGGCCCAAACCACGAACACGTCGGCGATCGGGCTGTTGGTGATCCACATCTTGGCGCCCGAGAGGCAATAGCCGCCCTCGACCTTGCGCGCCCGGGTCACCATGCTGCCCGGGTCGGAACCATGGTCGGGCTCCGTCAGGCCAAAGCAGCCTATCGATTGGCCGCTGGCGAGCTTGGGCAGGTATTTCTGGCGGGTCGCCTCGTTGCCGAATGCGTGGATCGGCACCATGACCAGCGAGCTTTGCACGCTCATCATGGAGCGATAGCCCGAGTCGACTCGCTCGACTTCGCGCGCGACCAGGCCGTAGCTCACATAGTTGAGGCCGGCGCCGCCGTAGGCCTCGGGGATGGTCGGGCCCAGCAGGCCGAGCTCGCCCATTTCGCGGAAGATCGCGGGGTCGGTCTTCTCGTGGCGGAAGGCTTCGAGCACCCGCGGCGCCAGGCGCTCCTGGCAGTAGGCGCGCGCGCTGTCGCGGACCATGCGCTCTTCGGCGCTGAGCTGCTGCTCGAGCAGCAGGGCGTCGTCCCAATGAAAACTGGCTTTCACGTTCGAAAAACTCATGACTAACTCCTTAGGGTCCAGCGCTGGGGAAACCGGCTTTCCCTCGATGCTCGCTGCAAAAATACGGACTCAGAGTGGAATTTAAAACCTTCGGCGAAGGCACGCAAACGACTTTTTGGCACGTATGAGTGCGAAAATGGAACTCCGCTCCGAATACTCCCCCAGGCCGCTGAAAGACCGCAATGCGTCGCAAAATCCCCTCCACCGCAGCCCTGGCCGCGCTTGAATCGGCCGCCCGGCACCAGAGCTTCACGCTGGCCGCCAGCGAACTGGCCCTGACCCAGAGTGCCGTGTGCCGGCAGATCGCCGGCCTCGAAGAGTTCCTCGGCGTCAAGCTGTTTCGCCGTTCCGCGCGCGGCGTGGTGCTGACCGAAGCCGGCGAGAACTACAGCCGCAGCGTGCGCGCGCGACTCGACGAGGTCGAGCGCGACACACTGGAGCTGATGACCCGGGGCGGCGCCGGCGGCTCGCTCGAGCTGGGCGTGGTGCCGACCTTTGCCACGCGCTGGCTGCTGCCGCGCCTGGCCCGTTTCCAGCGTGCCTGCCCCGGCGTGACCGTGCACCTGACACCGCGCACCCGCCCTTTTCTGTTCAAGGAAGCCGGGCTCGACGCGGCCATCCACGCCGGCGATGGTGACTGGCCCGGCACCCGGGCGCGGCTGCTGATGCGTGAACCGCTGCTGGCCGTCGCCAGCCCGGCGCTGATCGCCCCGCGCCGGCGCTGCAAGCCCGCCGAGCTGGCCTCGCTGCCGCTGCTGCAGCTCAGCACCCGGCCCTACGCCTGGCGGCAATGGTTCGAGTCGCTGGGCCTGGCGGTGGCCCACGACATGGCCGGCCCGCGCATGGAGCTGTTTTCCATGCTGACCGCAGCCGCCATCCATGGGCTGGGGGCCGCGCTGATCCCGCCCTTTCTGATCGAGGACGAACTGGCCAGCGGCCAGCTGATACCGCTGATCGACCATCAGTTCATGAGCGACCGGGCTTACTACCTCATTTACCCCGAACACCAGGCCGGCAATCCGGCCCTGGTCGCGTTTCGCGAGTGGATCGCGGCCGAGGCGGCGCAGCATGGCAGCGCCGCAGCAGGCTGAGGGCGGACGGCGCGCAGCTGCGCAAAGTCCCCCGAAAATGCCGTATTTGCGTTTCAGTGGACAATTGCGGGTTCAGCGCAAAGGGCCGCAGCTCCCTTTGACCGAGCCCACCCTTCGTAACATCCCATCATGAGCGCATTCAACGAGGAGCAGGTCCTCAGTGTTCACCACTGGACCGACCGACTGTTCACCTTCACGACCACCCGCGACCAGTCGCTGCGTTTTTCCAACGGCCACTTCACCATGATAGGCCTGCGGGTCAATGGCAAGCCGCTGCTGCGCGCCTACAGCATCGTCAGTGCGAACTACGAGGACCATCTCGAATTCCTCAGCATCAAGGTGCCCGACGGTCCGCTGACCTCGCGCCTGCAGCACATCCAGGTCGGCGACAGCATCATCGTGGGCCGCAAGCCGACCGGCACCCTGGTCACCGACTACCTGCTGCCCGGCAAGCACCTGTACCTGCTGTCCACCGGCACCGGCCTGGCGCCGTTCATGAGCGTGATCCGGGACCCCGAGACCTACGAAAAATTCGACCAGATCGTCCTTGTGCACGGCGTGCGCCAGGTCGACGAACTCGCCTACCACGACCTGCTGGTCGAGCATTTGCCCAATCACGAGTTCCTCGGCGAGCTGGTCACGAGCAAGCTGCGCTACTACCCCACGGTCACCCGCGAACCCTACCGCAACATGGGCCGCGTGACCGCGCTGATCGAGAGCGGCAAGCTGTTCGAAGACCTGGGCCTGCCCGCTCTGGACGCCGCGAACGACCGCGTGATGATCTGCGGCAGCCCCGGCATGCTGCGCGACCTCAAGCACATGCTGGAACACCGCGGCTTCAAGGAAGGCAATACCTCGAGGCCGGGCGATTTCGTCATCGAGCGCGCCTTCGCCGAACAGTGAGGCTGCCGCGTCAGGACACGAGGTAGGCGGCCCGGGCAATGCCCGGCATGCCGCGTCAGTGACCGGACGGACTGCGGCGCACGCGTTCGGCCACGGCCTCAAGGTCGCGCCAGGGCGGCTTGTCGGGCGCGAAGCGCTGGCGCATGTAGCGCGCCAGCTCGGCGATCTGTCGGTCGTCGAGCGCGTCCTTGAAGGCCGGCATGAAACCGATGTCGCGCGTGGCGGGCTCGCGAACGCCCTCGAGGATGGCGCGCAGCAGGTTGTCCGGCCGCTCGCTGTGCAGGTTGCTGTTGAGCGCCAGCGGGATGTTGACACCCAGCAGACGGGGACCGTCGCCATCATGATGGCAGGCGCCGCAGGCCTGCTCGAACATGCGCTGCGCCGGGCCGGCGAGCGCACCGGCGGCGGCCTGTCCTCTTGCGATCGCGGCCTGCGCGGCGGCCGCCGCCTCGGCCTCGCTCAGCTTCGGATTGAATGAAGCCAGGTAGTGCGCCATCGCGCGCACATCCTCGTCGGGCAGGGCGCCGAGCTCCTTGACCACCGGCGCCATCGGGCCGGAAGCGACGCCGTGCTGCGCGCTGTGGCCCAAGCGCAGGTAGCGGTAGAGCTCGGCCTCGGTCCAGGGAACCGGGGCGCGGGTGGCCGAGGTCAGGGCCGGCGCCTCCCAGCCCTTGATCAATGCGCCGCCCAGAAAGGCCTTGCCGCCGCGCTCCGCGCCGAACGCATTGCGCTCGGTGTGGCAGGCGCCGCAATGGCCCAGCCCGTTGACCAGGTAGGCCCCGCGGTTCCATTGCGCCGATCGCTGGGGATCGGCCTGCGCGAGCGCGCCGGGCGTGAGGAACAGCGCGTTCCACATCGCCAGCAGAGGCCGAAAGCCGAAGGGAAACGCCAGCCGCGACTGCGGCACCTCCGAGCGCACCGCCGGCTGCGCCATCAGGTAGGCGTAGAGGGCGGTGAGGTCGTCGTCGGTGACCTGCGTGTAGGCGGTATAGGGAAAAGCGGGATACAGCCTGTGTCCGTCGCGCGAGATGCCTTCACGCATGGCGCGTTGGAAGGCGCTGAACGACCAGGCGCCGATCCCGGTCTCCACGTCGGGCGTCAGGTTGGTGGCATAGACGGTGCCGAAGGGGGTTTCCATCGCGCGGCCGCCGGCATTGGGCGCGCCGCCCGCCGCGGTGTGGCAGGTGACGCAGTTGCCGGCCGCCGCCAGCAGCCGCCCGCGCTCGATCGTGGCCGCGGTGTAAATCGACGCGTCGGGCCGCGTTACCGGTGCGATGGCCGAGCGCCAGCCCAGCACGGCGGCACCGAGTCCGATGGCACCGACCACGAGCGCCCCCGCGCGGGCCCACCAGCGACGTGCCGGCGGCCAGCGGATGTCGACCGGGGCGACGTGGTCCGCAGGCCCGGGCCGCTGGGCAGCGGTCGAAGCGGCCGGCGCCGCCAGCGGATGGAGCGCGGCGCGCACGACCTCGGGCGTGAACGGCGGCTGGCGAAAGCGCACACCCGTGGCGTCGAAGATGGCATTGGCGATCGCAGCCGTGCCCGGCACCGACGAGGATTCACCGGCACCGAGCGGGGGCTGGTCGGGACGAGGCATGCTCATCACCTCGATCACCGGCACCTCGCGGAAACTGAGGATTGGGTAGCTGCCCCACTCGCGGCTGGCCACCACGTTGCTGAGCGGGTCGACCCGCACGCGCTCCTTGAGCGCCCGGCTCGTCGTCTGCACCACGTTGCCGTGGATCTGGTGGCGCACACCCGCCGGGTTGATCATCAGGCCGGCGTCGTGGCCGACGACGACGCGCTTGACATGCACCTCGCCGGTGACCCGGTTGACATCGACGTCGGCGACCCAGGCCGCCCACGCTGCGCCGAAGCCCGGCCATTGGCTGTGCACGTAGCGCGCATAGGCTACGCCCTGGCCATGCAGCCAGTCGCCGGTGGCGCCCTGCTGCTGGGGCCGCGTGTGCGGCAGCCATCCGGCGCGCTCGGCGGTGGCCTGAAGTAATTCGTGGGCGCGCGGGTCTTGGAGGTGGCTCAGCCGGAACGCCACCGGGTCCGCGCCGGCCGCCGTGGCCAGCTCGTCGACATAGGACTCGTGGGCAAAGGAGTTCGGCAGCGCCGACACGCCGCGCAGCCATGAAGCGCGCAGGATCGGCGCCATGTCGTTGACCGTGACGCGCAGGTTGTCGATCTCGTAGGGCGGCCGCGCCGTGCGGTCACCCATCTCGAAGACCTGCGCGGCCGGCTCGATGGTGCGCGTCAGCAGCAGGGCCAGCGTCGGCGCGCCGTTGGAAGGGTAGGAGGTCGAGAAGTCATAGGCCGCGATCGAGCCGTCGCCATCCAGGCCGCCGCGCACCTGCATCCATTGCGCCGCCCCCTTGGGCTCCCACAGATGCTCCTGTTCGCGGCTGAGCTGCACGCGTACCGGAGCGCCGACAGCGCGCGACAGCAGCGCCGCGTCGGCCGCCACGTCGTCGGCGCAGTTGCGCCCATAGCAACCGGCAGCCTCCATGCGCACGACCTCGATGGCCATGTCGGCCAGGCCCAGCAGGCGCGCGAGATCGGCGCGCAGCACATGCGGGTTCTGCGTGCCGGCGTAGACCGTCAGCGCGTGGGGCCTGGCGTCCTCGCCGCGCCAGTCGGCCAGCGCGCACGAGGGCCCGATCGAGGCGTGCATCTGGTAGGGCCAGATGTAGGTGCGCGGCATGGCTTGCGCCGCGCCGGCCAGCGCGGCGTCGACATCGCCTTCATCGACCAGCCGACGCGGCGTGGCGGGGTTGGCACGCAGGGCCTGGCCCAGATCGTCGAGCGCTGGCAGACCGGGCCAGGCCTTCCAGCGCACACGCAACTCGGCCGCCGCCTGCTCGGCGTGCTCCTCGCGTTCGGCCACGACGCCAACGAAATCGCGGATCACCACCACCGCGCGCACGCCCGGAATATGGGCGATCGACGACTCGTCGACCGACTCGAACGTGTTGCCAATGAAGTCGCCGTGGTCGGCCCCGGCGTACGGCGGGCGCACGACCCGGCCGTGCAGCATGCCGGGCACGCGCATGTCGTGCACAAAGCTGAGCTCGCCAAACGCCTTGGCCGGTATGTCGACCCGCGGCTGGGCCTGCCCCACGACGCGGTACTCGGCCACCGGCTTGAGCGGCACGTCACCATCGAGGCGCAGCTCGATGCGCTGGCCCCGCAGCAGCTCGCCGTAGCTCACGCGCGTGCCGGCGTCGTCGCGCAGGTGCACGACGCCCCCGTTGACCACGAGTTGGCCAGCCGGCACGCCCAGCCGGCTGGCGGCGCGTTCGACCAGCAAGGCCCGCGCCTGGGCGGCCGCCTGGCGCAGCGGCACGGCATGGATCTGGATCGACGCGCTCGCGATGGTCGGGCCCTGGTTCGGTGCCCGGGCCGTATCGCCGAGCACCATCGCGACCTGCGCCATCGCGACGTCGAGTTCCTCGGCCACGATCTGGGCCAGCGCCGTGCGGATACCCGTGCCCAGGTCCACATGTCCGTTCAGCGCGATGACCTGGCCGTCGTCCCACACCGACAGCAGCACTTCGACCCCCTCGGCCGGGTTGCCCGCAACGACCGGCGGCTGGCCCGGCGCGGGCGGCGGGGGCGGCGGCGGCTCGCGCGTGACGACCAGCACACCTTCGGCCTGCAGGAAGTCGCGCCGCGTGCGCAGGCCTGTCGATCGTGCGCCCTGGGTCACGATTTTTCCAGCCCGGCGCGACGCGATGCCGCCAGCAACTCGGCTGCCCGCATCACGGCGCACACGATCTCCACATGCGTGCCGCAGCGGCACAGATTGCCGGCGAGCGCCTGCCGGACCTGCGTCTCGCTCGGTCGCGGCGTTTCAGCCAGCAAGGCAGCCGTCGTCATGATCATGCCGTTGAGGCAGTAGCCGCACTGCGCGGCCTGCTCGTCGATGAAGGCCTGCTGCACCGGGTGCGGCGACCGGGCATCGCCCAGGCCTTCGAGCGTGGTGATGCGCCGGCCCGCGACCCCGCCCACAGGGATCACACAGGCGCGCGCGGCGACGCCATCGACGAGTACCGTGCAGGCGCCGCACTGGCCGAGGCCGCAGCCGTACTTCGGGCCGTTGAGGCCCAGGTCGTTGCGTAGCACGCCGAGCAACGGCGCCTCGGGCGCCACGGCCAGGATATGCGGCACGCCATTGATGCTGAGCGTGATCGGACGGGCTTTCGCAGCCATCGCGGGCATCGGTCGTCGATCAGCTTGCGGGGTTGGCGTCGATACCGCTGATCTTGCGCAGCAGGCTGACGATGGCTTCGCGCTCGGCGGCGTCGAGCTCGCCGAAGGTGCGCTCGGAGATCTGCCGCGCGAAGGGCACGGTCTGCTCGATCATGTCCCGGCCCGCAGGCGTCAGGCTCACGAGCATGTGGCGGGTGTCGCCCGGCTGGTGGGCCACCGCGAGCAGCTCGCGCCACTTCAGGCGCTCGACGATCCCGCGCACCGAGGCCTCATCGATCGCCGTCGCGCGCACGATCTCGCCGACCTGGCAGGACCCGTTGTCGCGCACGCAGCACAGGACCACGAACTGCGCCGCGGTCAATTGCGAGTCCGAAACGACCTCCTGGAAGATGGCCGTGTGGCGCTGGTAGGCCCGGCGCAGCAGGTGGCCGATTTGTTCCGAGAACTTGTAGTCGCTTGAGGATGAGGTGGACATGGTGGGCTCCATGGTTGGGGAAACTGGAAGGCAATGCCAGGGGCTCAGACGCTCAGGTAGGCGCGCCGCACTTTCTCGTTGGCGGCCAGTTCGTCCATCGAGCCGCTGTAGCGAATCTGGCCCTTCTCCAGCACATAGGCGCGGTCGGACACCAGTTCGGCAAAGTGCATGTTCTGCTCCGACAGCAAGATGCTCACGCCCTGCGCCTTGAGCTCCAGGATCATGTGCGCCATCTGCTCCACGATGACCGGGGCCACGCCCTCGGACGGCTCGTCGAGCAGCACCAGGTAGGGGTTGCCCATCAGCGTGCGCGCCACCGTCAGCATCTGCTGCTCGCCGCCGCTCATGCGGCCGCCCGGGCGGTCGGGCATCTCGCCGAGGTTGGGAAAGAGCTTGAACAGGCGCTGCGGCGTCCAATGCGGCGCGGAGGCGCCGTCGGGCCAGCGGCGCGGCGGCTGGCGGCCGACCTCGAGGTTCTCGCTGACCGTCAGGTCGGTGAAGATGCGGCGGTCCTCGGGCACGAAGCCCAGGCCATGGGCGGCCACCTCGTGCGGCTCGCTGTCCGAGATGTCGCGTCCCATGAACGACAGCGTGCCGCGGCGCTTGTCGAGCATGCCCATCACCGCCTTGAGCGTGGTGGACTTGCCCGCGCCGTTGCGGCCCATCAGGGCCACGACCTCGCCGCGCCCCACCTGCAGATTGACGTCGAACAGGATCTGAGCGGCGCCATACCAGGCGGCCAGGGCGCGCACGTCGAGCAGCAGCTCGGCGCCGGTCTTGTCGTGTGCGCTCATCACGCCACCTCCTTCGTCAGCACTTCCTTCTCGAAGGTCTTGCCACTGCCGAAATAGACCTCCTGGACCTTCGGGTGGTCGCGGATCGCGTGCGGCTTGCCTTCGGCGATCAACCGCCCGCGGGCCAGCACGATCATGCGGTCGGCATAGGCGAACACCACGTCCATGCTGTGCTCGGTGAACAGCACCGCCATGCCGCGCTCGACCACGAGCTGCTTGGTCAGCGCCATCAGTTCGTTGCGCTCCTTGGGCGCCATGCCCGCAGTGGGCTCGTCCATCAGCAGCAGCTTCGGGCGGTTGGCCATCGCGATCGCCAGCTCGACGCGCTTGACGTCGCCGTAGGCGAGCACGCTGCACGGCCGGTCGGCCTGGGCGGCCATGCCGACCTGGTCGAGCAAGGCCAGCGCCTCGCTGCGCTTGTGATCGGCCGCGCGGCGCCACATCGAGAACAGCTTGCTGTCGGCCGACAGCAGTGCCATCTGCACGTTCTCGACCACCGTGAGCGAGGCAAAGGTCTCGGCGATCTGGAAGGTGCGGCCAACGCCCAGGTGCCAGATCTGGCGGGGCTTGAGGCCGACCAGTTCGACCCCGTCGAGCCGGATCGACCCGACATCGGCGCGCAGCTGTCCATTGACCATGTTGAAGGTGGTGGACTTGCCGGCCCCGTTGGGACCGATCAGCGCGAGCAGCTCGCCCGAATTCAGCTCGAAATCGATGCCGTCGACCGCCCTCACACCGCCGAAGGACTTGCCCAGGCCGCTGACCTGCAAAAGGCTCATGACTGCGCCTCCTTCGATTCACGCTTGTTGTAGACGACCTGGCGCACGAAGCCGGCGATGCCTTGCGGGAACAGCAGCACCAGGATCAGGATGATGGCGCCGAGCATGGCGCGCCAGTACTCGGTGTTGCGGGCGACCGTGTCGTGCAGCCAGGTGAAGGTCACGGCGCCCACCGCCGGCCCGGCCAGCGTTTGAAGTCCGCCGAGCAGGACCATGACGAGACCGTCGACCGACTTGCTCACGTGCAGGCTCTCGGGCGAGATGCTGCCCTTGGAGAACGCGAACAGCGCGCCGGCCAGGCCGGCGAAGAGGCCGGCGACGACGAAGGCCGTCCATTGCACGCGCTTCACATCGATGCCGATCGCGTCCGCGCGCAGCGCCGAATCGCGCCCCGCCCGCATCGCATAGCCAAATGGGGAGAACAGAGCGCGCCGCAGCAGCAGCACCGCGCCGACCACCAGCATGAGCGTGAGGTAGTAGTAGCTGCGCTTGTCGGACAGCCACGCGGACGGCCACACCCCGGTCAAGCCGTTGCTGCCGCCGGTGAAGTTGTCCCATTGATAGACGATGGCCCAGGCGATTTGCGCGAAGGCCAGCGTCAGCATCGCGAGGTACACCCCGGACAGACGTACGCTGAACCAGCCCACGACCAGCGCGCCGACCGCAGCGATCAGCGGCGCGGCAACGAGGGTCAGCTCCATCGGCAGCTGCAGCGAGCGCACCAGCAGCGCCGCGGCATAGGCGCCGAGCCCGAAGTAGGCGGCATGGCCGAAGGAATGCATCCCGGCCGGACCCATGATGAAGTGCAAGCTGGTGGCGAACAGCGCGGCGATCAGCAGGTCGATCACCAGCACGGTCACGTAGGGCGACTGCTGCGTCAGCGCCGGCAGTGCCACCAGCACCAGTGCCAGGGCAGCGGCTGCCGCCTTGAAAAGCTTGTCGGCGGGCCGCAGCGGCGCCTCGGTCGCGCCAAGATGGCGGCTCGGCGCTTGGGCCCGGCCCATCAGGCCCCAGGGGCGCACCACCAGCACCACGGCCATCACGACGAACTCGACCACCAGCGTCAGTTTGGAAAACGAGATGCTGAAACCGAACAGCTCAACCAGCCCGAGCCAGATGCAAATGGCCTTGAGCTCCGCGATCAGCAGCGCCGCGACGAAGGCGCCGGGGATCGATCCCATGCCGCCCACCACCACGACCACGAAGGCCGCGCCTATGGTGTGCAGGTCCATCTCCAGGTTCGCCGGCTCGCGCGGCAGCTGCAGCGCACCGCCCAGGCCCGCGAGCATCGCGCCCAGCGCGAACACGGCCGTGAACAGCCAGGCCTGGTTCACTCCCAGCGCGCCGACCATCTCGCGGTCCTGCGTCGCGGCACGCACCAGCGTGCCCCAGCGTGTGCGCGTGAGCAGCAGCCACAGCAGCCCCAGCACCACCGGCCCGACGACGATCAGGAACAGGTCGTAGGCAGGGAACTGCCGCCCCAGCAGCGTCACCGCACCCGACAGCCCCGGCGCGCGAGGCCCCAGCAGTTCGTCCGGCCCCCAGAACCGCAGCACGGCGTCCTTGATCACGAGCACCAGTGCAAACGTAGCCAGCAACTGGAACAGCTCGGGCGCACGGTAGATGCGGCGCAACAGCAGGACCTCGACCAGGGCGCCGAGCGTGCCCACGACCAGCGCCGCCAGCACCAGCGCGGCCCAGAAACCCATGCCGGCGCCCATGCGCGCGACCAGGGAGTAGGCAACGTACACGCCCACCATGTAGAACGAGCCGTGCGCGAAGTTGACGATGCGCGTGACACCGAAGATCAGCGACAGCCCCGCGGCGACCAGGAACAGCGACGAGGCACCGGCCAGACCGTTGAGCAGCTGAGCAACAAAGCTAGAGAAGTCCATCAAACAACCTTCCTCTGTGCGAGGGTCCGAAGGCTCGGGGCAGTGAGCGACATGATCTGGCTCAATCGAGCGCGCGCAGCTTTCTGACTTCCTCGGCGGAAGGCAGGTACTTGGCGCCGTCGAGATAACGGTAGTCCACCATCACGCCCTTGCCGCCCTCGTTCTTGGTGCGGCCCACATAGCTGCCCATGGTGGACTGGTGGTCTTCCGCACGGTAGGTGATCTTGCCCAATGGCGTGTTGACCTGCAGTCCCTTGAAGGCCGCGATCAGCTTCTCGGTCTCGCTGGACTTGGCCTTCTTCATGCCCTCGGCCAGCGACCAGATCGCGCTGTAACCCACGATGGTGCCCAGCCGCGGGTAGTCGTTGAATTTGCGCTGATAGGCCGCCAGGAAGGCCTTGTGCTCGGGGGTCTGGATGCCGTACCAGGGGTAGCCCGTGACCAGCCAGCCGTTCGGTGCCTCGTCCTTGAGCGGGTCGAGGTACTCGGGCTCGCCGGTGAGCAGGCTCACGACCTCGCGGCCCTGGAACAGGGCGCGCGTATTGCCTTCGCGCACGAACTTCGAGAGGTCGGCGCCGAACAGCACGTTGAAAATCGCATCAGGCTTGGCATCGGCCAGCGCCTGCACCACGCTGCCCGAGTCCACCTTGCCCAGCGGCGGCGCCTGCTCGGCAACGAACTCCACATCGGGCTGCGCGGCCTTGAGCAGCTGCTTGAAGGTGGCCGCGGCCGACTGGCCGTATTCGTAATTGGGATAGACCAGGGCCCAGCGCTTTTTCTTCATCGCGGCCGCGTCCGGTACGAGCATGGCCACCTGCATGTAGGTCGAGGGCCGCAGCCGGAAGGTGTAGCGGTTGCCGTTTTGCCAGACGATCTTGTCCGTCAGCGGCTCTCCGGCCAGGAAGAAGACCTTCTTTTGCTTGGCAAAGTCGGTCAGCGCCAGGCCGATATGCGACAGGAAGGTGCCGGTCAGCACATCCACCTTCTCGCGCGACACGAGCTCTTCAGCCACGCGCACGGCGTCGCCAGGGTTGGCGTTGTCGTCGCGCGTGATCAGTTCGATCTTGCGGCCATGGATGCCGCCGGCCGCGTTGATCTCATCGACCGCGAGCTCCATGCCCTTCTTGTAGGGCTCGAGGAAGGCGGGCTGCGCCTTGTAGCTGTTGATCTCGCCGATCTTGATCACACCCTGCGCATACGCAGGGATCGCGCAGGCCGCCACGGCGGCGCCGAGAAGGGCAGCGTTCACCGCTTGCCGGAAGGGTCGCATTGTCATCGTTGACTCCTGGTAGTTCCAAGTGGGGGGAGGTGCTGCGTGGCTCGACGACTTAGCGCAAGCCGTCTTCACCCTTGATTTCGTGGGCCTGCAGGCCCCCGATGCGTGGCAGCGGACGGCCGCTGTCGGTAACGACGACCGCCACCACGATCTCGTTGGCCCTCGGCGCATCGCTCACGCGAGCTTCCATGGCGTCGAAGTGGCTGCGCACATAGGCGGCGTCCTTGTGACCGAGCGGCACGTCAATGGCGGTGCCGAGGCCGCCGCGCTTCTTGCTCGAGGGCACGAGCGCCGCGCCCTTCTCAACGGCCTTGCGCAAGGGCGCGCCCAGTTTGGGGTGCAGAATGGCGGCGGCGTGCTCGATCTCCCCTGCCTCGCCGACGATCGCCGCCTTGCCATAGCTGTGCGCCCGGCCCGGCTCGATGCCCAGCGCCTGCACGCACTTTTGGCCGAGCAAGCCGCCCAGCTCCTCGCCGATGGCAACGAGCTCGTCGAGGTTCTCGACGTAGCGGCCCGCGCAAGGGTTGTCGATGACGGCCATCGCGAGCGCCTTGCGCACCGGCGGCTCGACGGCCCGCCCCATCTCGATGCGGGTCTCGTCGAGCTGAACGATCAGTTTGCGAATTCGGGCTGACATGGTTGGCTCCTGGATCGATAAAAGGTGGTGGTGTGCGAACGTTCAGGCGCGGATGCTCAGCGCAGCCCGTCCCATTGGGAGATCTCGCCAGCCTTCAAGCCACCGACACGGGCATGCACGCGCGGCCCCGTGCTCATGGCCAGGATGAAGACGATCTCGTCGGCCAGCGGGGCACCGGGCACGCACACCTCGATGGCGTCGAAGTGGCTGCGCACATAGCTCGCGTTGATGTGGGTGAGCGGCACGTCGAGCGTCGAGCCAGGCCCGCCGACCTTCTTGGTCGAGGGCACGATGGCCAGTGCGTTGCCGGGCTGCCCCGTCTTCTGATCGGCCTGGCCCTTCGCATAGGCGTTGCGGTCGCCCTTCCATCCGAGCAGCTCGCGCATCGCATAGCCGCCCGGCACATGCCACAGCGCACCATGTTCGAGCTCACCGGCCGCACCGACGATGGCGCCCTTGCCGTAGGTCTCGACGCGCTCGACGGGTACATCCATCGCGGCGCGCAGCCGTTGCGCCATGTCCAGACCGACCGCGCCGAGCGCGTCCATCATCGGCAGGATGTCGCGCTCGTAACGCCCGGCAAACGGATTCGTGAGCACGGCGGCGATCGCGCCTCGCCGCAGGGGAACGGCGGCCACCGGCCCGAACTCGTGGTGGATGTCTTCCACGTAGGTGTGAATGCGTCGAATCTCGATCATTTGTAGTTCCTTTACATGCAATCAAAGCGCGAGGGCTGCCGCTGTGGGCGACCTCGCTGCTGTGGATAGTGCGGCCGGCCCGGCGCCATCGGTGCTCGCCACCCCGCCTTGGCAGACGAGTACGCACGACCAGATCAAGCCTGCTGACTGCAACTCGCGTGCCAGCAGGAGACCCGCACCGAGTGCACGCTCAACGGTTTCGCGAGCGAGCACAGGCACATCGACGGTGACGGGGATGTCGCCGAGATCGCTGTCGTCCTTGAGCTCGCACGCGGGTCGCCGCACGATGCGGGCATCGTCGACGTCGACCGCATTGGCGACCATCGTGGCCGCTGCATCGGCCTCGGATGCCGAGCGCGCCAGCACCGTTACGCTGTCGGCGATGCCCAGTGAAAAGCTGCGCCCGCGCCAGCCGCTGGTCGCGATGCCGCGCACGGGCAGGTCGCTGGTCACGGTGAAGTGAGCGTCCAGCCCTGGCGCGCCGCGCTGCAGCAGCTCGCCCGTACGGGCCAGGTCGGCCAGCAGGCCGACGCGCAGCGAGCGGCCGCTCGCCAGGTGCAGGGCGATGTCCCCGCCATTGTTGACCCATGCGCGGTCGATGCCCTCGCGCTCGTAGGCGGCAATCAGTTCCTGAGCCACGGCACCGGCGACCGCCGCCATCGGCGTGATGAAGCGCCCGCGAAACGGGCTGCAGGCCTGCCACATGCGCCGGGCGATGCGACCTTGCAGCGGGCACGACCCCGCCACGGCGCGCCGCAGCGCCGGCAACTCGGCCACCAGCTCATCGAGGACCGTGGCGAAGCGCTGCCAGGCGGCTTCGTGCGCCGCGGCCACGGCACAGGCCTCGCCCTCGGCCCCGATCACCAGATCGATGGGGCCGTGCGCGAAGTGCTGCCGATGGCCGGACAAGAGAGCGCGCTGGGGCCTCATGCTCGTTCGCCTTTCAGCCCAGCATGGGCCCCTGGCCCAGCGGCCAGGGGTTGGGCAGCGCATTGCGTGTCCAGCGCCGCCCCATCGGAGCACCCTCGTTGTGCCAGGCGCCGGCGCGCAGCACCTGCTCGAGCGGGCGCACATAGTCCATGTGTCCGCCGAGCGCGCGGTAGTCATCGAGCCGCATGCTGAATTCGATCGGCGCCACGATCGCAGGCGTGGGCACGGTTCCGAAGCTGTTGTCGGGCATGCGCATCACGTCGGTCATCACCGTGATGCCGCCGCCGGGCCACACATAGGCCGGCGCACCGCCGCAGGTCACATTGACCAGGGCCTGCTTGATGGAACGCGTGAGCAGCACCGGGTTCTCGGTCACGCCGGCGCGCAGACTGCCGCCGGCGCCGCCGAGGAACAGCACGCTGGCCAGCGAAGGCTCGCAGTTTTCGCCGATGCGCGCCACCACCCTGGCCACCTCCTCGGGCATAGGCTTCTCACGTGGCGTGAGGCTTTCGTCGAGCTCGTACCAGGCGGCATGCTCGCCGGTGGTGGAGGTCATCAACAGGCGCAAGCCCGGCCAGGCCAGCTCCGGATCCCAGCCCTCGATGATGCTCAACGGGTCCAGGATGTCGGTGCCACCCCAGCCCGTGCCGGGATTGGCCACTTGGAAATAGCGCCCGGGCGTTGACTTGCGACCGCGGATCTTCAGGCCCGCCGGCCGGATGTCCAGGCAGCGGCCCGCCTGGTGCTCGGTCAGCACACCGGTGATGTGGTCGTCCACCACCACGACTTCATCGGCGTGGCCGAACAGCTGTTTGGCAAAAATGCCGATCGTGGCCGAGCCGCAGCCCACCCGCATGCGCTGCTCCTGCACGCCATTGACCAGGGGCGCGCGACCGGCTTGGATGACCAGCTGCGAGCCGCCATCGATGGTGAGCTCCACCGCCTGCTTGTTGCCCAGCTGCTGCATCAGCTCGGCCGTGACGCGCCCCTCCTTCTTGCTGCCACCCGTGAGGTGGTGCACGCCGCCGAGCGAAAGCATCTGCGATCCGTACTCCGCCGTGGTCACATGGCCCACCACCTCGCCCTGGCACCGCACATTGGCCTGCTCCGGGCCCAGGTAGCGGTCGGTGTCGATCTTCACCTTGAAGCTGCAGTAACTGAAGATGCCCTCGGTCACGACGGTCACCATGTCGACCCCTTCAAGCTGTGAAGAGACGATGAAGGGGGCCGGCTTGTAGTCGGGATAGGTGGTCGACGAGCCCACGCCGGTCACGAACACCTCGTTGCTGCGCAGCAGGTCGCCGCTCCAGGCCCCGGCTGCGTCCGCGGCGCCGCCCGCAGCGGCCTCGGCCGCGCCCTGACCCGCTTGCGACTCGCTTGCCGCAAAGGAGACAACCGCGCTGTCATCGCACGCGAGCGTGCGGCGCAACAGCACCACCGGGTCGACGCGCACCAAGTTGCCGTCCACGTTGGCATAGCGGTCACAGGCCCCGCTGCGACCGACCGAAATCTGGCACAGCACCGGGCAGGCGTTGCATTCGATCTTGTCGCCGGACATGCGCTCATTGCGCGGCTTCGCCCGCTCCAGCACCTGGGGAGTGAGCCCTGCTTCGGGCAGTCCGTCAGTCTTGGTGTGCTCAGTCATCGCATGTACCTTTTTCGATCGAGGCGGAAATTTGCCACTTCCAAAAATTTCATGTAGCATTCACTTAACTTTGATGTTGCGAACACTACATTAAAATTCAGTTTAGCGCAAATGTCCCCGCTTCGCAACGTGTTTTCCCTAACCCCGCCATCAGACGGAAAAAGGAACTGAAATGACCCACGTCGTCACTGAAACATGCATTCGGTGCAAGTACACCGATTGCGTGGATGTCTGCCCGGTCGACTGCTTCAAGGAAGGCGGCAATTTCCTCGTCATCGATCCGGACGAATGCATTGACTGCGCCGTGTGCATCCCCGAGTGCCCGGTCGGCGCCATCTACGCCGAGGACGACCTGCCCGTCGAGCTCCAGTCGTTCAAGGCCCTGAACGCCGAACTGGCACTGCAGTGGCCCACCATCAGCAAGCGCAAGGGGCCGCTGCCCGACGCCGACGACTGGAAAGACCAGGCCGGCAAGCTCGCGCACCTCGAGCGCTGACCCTTTTGACCCACCCCATCTTGCGGAGAAACCCATCATGAGCGCATTCCACGAGGAGCAGGTCCTGAGTGTTCATCACTGGACCGACCGGCTGTTCAGCTTCACGACCACCCGCGACCAGGCGCTGCGATTCAACAATGGCCACTTCACGATGATCGGCCTGCGCGTCAACGACAAGCCGTTGCTGCGCGCCTACAGCATCGCCAGCGCCAACTACGAGGAGCACCTGGAATTCCTCAGCATCAAGGTGGAGGACGGACCGCTGACCTCGCGGCTGCAGCACATCCAGGTCGGCGACACCGTCATCGTCGGCCGCAAGCCCACCGGCACCCTGGTGACGGACTATCTGCTGCCGGGCAAGCGGCTGTATCTGCTGGCCACCGGCACCGGCCTCGCCCCTTTCATGAGCATCGTGCGCGACCCGGCCACCTACGAGAAGTTCGAGCAGATCATCCTGGTCCACGGCGTGCGCATTGTTGACGAGCTGGCCTACCACGATCTGCTGGTCGAGCACCTGCCGTCACACGAGTTCCTGGGCGACATGGTGTCGAGCCAGATGCTGTACTACCCGACGGTGACGCGCGAGGACTTTCGCAACACGGGCCGCATTCCCGAGCTGATCGAAAGCGGCAAACTGTTCGCCGAACTTGGCGTGCCCGCGCTCAATCGGGACGAAGACCGCGTGATGATCTGCGGCAGTCCCGGCATGCTGCGGGACCTCAAGCATATGTTGGAGCACCGCGGGCTCAAGGAAGGCAACACCTCGACGCCGGGTGATTTCGTCATCGAGCGCGCGTTCGCCGAACAGTGAGCGGCCCCTCCCTACGATCAACACTTCACATGGCCACCCCAACCCCTCGCCGCGGCGCCACTGCCAAGACAGCGATTGGCCGCCGGCCCGGCGTGCGCGAACTGGCCGCGCAGGCCACCCGCGACAGCATCCTCAAAGCGGCCATCAAGGTATTTGCCAAGTCCGGCTTCGCAGGGGGCCGCGTCGAGCAGATCTCCAAGGCGGCCAAGTCCTACGACCGAATGATTTACTACTACTTCGGCAGCAAGGAAGACCTGTTCATCGCGGCCCTGGAGGAAATCTACCGCCGCTTCAACGAGGCCGAATCCGAGCTCGAGCTCAGCATGGAGCACCCGGTCGAATCGCTCAAGGCCGTGATCCGGTTCATCTGGAGCTACTACTTGAAGCACCCGGAATTCATCACCCTGCTCAACAGCGAAAACCTGCACCGCGGCAAGCACATCTCCAAGTCGCTGCGCGCCAGGGAGTATTCGTCCCCGGCCATCTCCATCCTGGAGCAGCTGCTGCGCGCCGGCACCACCAAGGGCATGTTCCGTCACGATGTGGCCGCACGCGACGTCTACCTGATGATCGCCTCGCTGGGCTATTTCTACCTCTCCAACCGCTACACGCTCTCGGCCTTCCTCGGCGAAGACCTCGAAGCGCCTGCGGCGCTGTCGCACTGGGAGGCCTTTATCGCCGATGCCGTGCTGCGTGCCGTGGCACCGGCGGCGGTCATGGGCAGCGGCATTGACACCTGGCCCACGCCTGGCCCGGCCACTACACCGCATCTAGTTCTCACCTAAGCCACCATGCGCCGCTGGCACGCAGCATGTGCCGCGGTTGCGCCAGTTCAACGGAGGAAGACACCATGGCAGAAGCCGCCAACAACGCCACGTCCGGCAAAGTCGTCATCAGGAACATCGGCCTGCTGCTGTCCGGCGACATCGACCAACCCGTTCTCGATGCCGACACCCTCGTGGTGCGGGACGGCCTGATCGTCGCCGTCGGCAAGGAGGCCGACTGCGACACGGGCGAGCCTGACCTGCTGATCGATGCGCGCAAGACCTGCGTCGCCCCGGGCCTGATCGACAGCCACGTGCACCCGGTCTTCGGCGACTGGACACCGCGCCAGAACCAGCTCGGCTGGATCGACTCGACCATGCATGGCGGCGTCACGACCATGATTTCGGCCGGCGAGGTACACCTGCCCGGCCGCCCCAAGGACATCGTTGGACTCAAGGCGCTCGCGATCACCGCGCAGCGGGCCTTCGACAACTTCCGCCCCGGCGGTGTCAAGGTGATTGCCGGCGCCCCGGTGATCGAGAAGGGCATGGTGGAGCAGGACTTCAAGGATCTCGCGGACGCCGGCGTCAAGCTGCTCGGCGAGGTCGGTCTGGGCTCGGTCAAGGCCGGCTACGAAGCCCAGCAAATGGTGGCCTGGGCCCGCAAGTACGGCATCCAGAGCACGATCCACACCGGCGGCCCGTCGATTCCCGGCTCTGGCTTGATCGACAAGGACGTCGTGCTCGAGGCCGATGCCGATGTGATCGGCCACATCAACGGCGGCCACACCTCGCTGCCCGAGGCCCATGTCTGCGAGCTGTGCGAGAAATCGTCGCGCGCCATCGAGATCGTGCACAACGGCAACGAAAAGGTCGCGATCGCCGCGGCCCAGGCGGCGCTGCAGCTCAAATGCCCGCACCGCGTCATCCTCGGCACCGACGGCCCGGCCGGCTCGGGCGTCCAGCCCCTGGGCATGCTGCGCATGATCGCCTTGCTGTCCAGCCTGGGCGGCATCCCGGCCGAGCTGGTGTTTTGCTTTGCCACGGGCAATACCGCACGCATGCGCAAACTGAACTGCGGCCTGATCGAGGTCGGCCGCGCCGCCGATTTTGTCTTCATGGACCGGGCCCAGCACACGGCCGGGCGCACCCTGCTGGAGAGCGTGCAGGCCGGCGACATTCCGGGCGTGGGCATGGTGATGATCGACGGCATCGTGCGCTGCGGCCGCAGCCGCAACACGCCGCCGGCGACCGAAATCCCGGTCGTCGTCACGGGTGCGCACTGACGCCGGCTCTGAGATCGCCAGCAGCGACCGGGCTCCGGGGCAGGCCCGAGAGGCTCATGGGGGCGCCGCAATGACTGCAGCCGGTACGGGCCTGCCGCGTCAAGACACGATGTAGGCGCCCGCCCCGCTCGACAGCAGCCGGCCGTCGGCGCCCAGGAACTCCATGCGCGTGGACGCGACGCGCGAGCCCAGGCGCAGCACCTCGGCGCGCAGCTCGAAAT
>JBOHHM010000045.1:0-28139 GCA_050725495.1 Burkholderiaceae bacterium
CATTCCAGTCGGTGCGAAATCAGATAACCATCGGCGTAGGGCTGAGCGCGATGTTCTAGCCTGAAGTTCCCCTACCCGGGGTAATCGTGCTTTCGGTGCATGTATGGACCCGACGCCTTTTGCAAGCCAATTAAATGACACAGTAAGATTAGTGGCGGTCCTGCGAGATTTTCAGGAATCCCGGCCGACCCTCGACAAACGCCTTCCGCGCCCGACCAGGCGAAATCGCCGGCTGCCGCGCCGATGACGCATTTGGCGGTCGGAACGGTCAAGCGTATCGACGCCAACCAGCGGACCGTCATGATCGACCACCAGGCGATTGCCAGCATGGGCATGCCGACGATGACCATGGAGTTCCTCTTGCGCGAGGCGGTCGCTCCCGCCTCGTTGACAGTTGGCCAGTTGATCGACTTCAACTTCACACTCACGTCCGACGGGCCGGTGATCACGTCCGTGCAGCCCATTGCGTCGCAGGCGAAGTCCGGGCGTGGTGGCCGCACGGCAGGCCATGCCATGCCGGGAATGCAAGGACATGACATGGCGCAGATGCAGGGGATGAGTGCCATCGATATGCAAGCGTGCCGCGAAATGATGAAGCGCAAGTGAAACCGGAGCGGCCGGTCCCCTGAGCAAGCTCACCTCAGGCGCAACGCATTGGCAATGACCGATGCGGAGCTCAGGCTCATCGCCAAGGCGGCGATCATCGGCGACAGCAGCCATCCGGTGAATTGGAAGAGCAAGCCGGCAGCCAGCGGCACGCTGAGCGCGTTGTAAACGAACGCGAAGCCCAGGTTCTGCTTCATGTTGGCAATCGTGGACTCTGACAGGTGCCGGGCGGTGGAGATACCTCGCAGATCACCTTTGACCAGGGTCACCTGCGCACTCTTCATGGCTACATCGGTACCCGTGCCCATCGCGATTCCGACATTGGCCTTGGCCAATGCTGGGGCGTCATTGATGCCGTCACCGGCCATCCCCACCACCCGTCCCTGTGCCTGCAGCCGCTCGACCAGGGCGAGCTTGTCGGCAGGCTTGACTTCGCCATGTACCTCGTCAATGCCCAGCCGCAGAGCGACCGCCCGGGCCGTGGTCAAGCCGTCGCCTGTGGCCATGATGACTGTGATGCCCGCCGCCTTGAGGGAACTGAGAGCTTCCAGAGTGCTGCCTTTGACGGGATCCGATACCGCCAGCAACCCGGCCAATCGACCCGCCACAGCAAGATACATGACGCTCGCGCCCTGCGTGCGCAGGGCTTCCCCAGCCTCCTGCAGGCTCGCGACGTCCACCTTGAACTGCTGCATCAGCGCTGTGTTACCCAGGGCCAAGGCCTGGCCATCCACCATCCCGCGAACCCCGATACCGGTATCTGATTCGAACGATTCCACCTTGCCAAGCGCAAGGCCACGCTCCCGGGCGGCACGCACGATGGCCTCGGCCAGCGGGTGCTCGCTGCCTTGATCGAGGCTGGCGGCCAGCTGCAGCACCTCGTCCGGCGTTCTGCCCGTCGCCGCAATGGCTCGCTCGAATGCCGGGCGACCCTCCGTCAGAGTACCTGTCTTGTCAACGATCAAGGTGTCGATCTTGCGGAAATTCTCGATCGCCGCCGCATCCCGAAACAGAACACCCTGGGTGGCGCCGCGCCCGGTGGCCACCATGATCGACATGGGGGTGGCCAAGCCGAGCGCGCAGGGGCAGGCGATGATGAGTACCGCCACTGCATTGATCAAGCCGTACACCCAGCTTGGCTGCGGTCCGAACACGCCCCAGATTCCCAGGGTGAGCACAGCAATGCCGACGACTGCCATCACAAAATATCCCGCCACATAGTCTGCCATGCGTTGCATGGGGGCGCGAGAGCGTTGGGCCTGGGCCACCAACTGGACGATCTGGGCGAGCACGGTGGCCGAACCCACCTTCTCGGAGCGCATAACCAGTGCGCCCGAGGTGTTGAGGGTGGCTCCAATCAGCTTGTCGCCCGGGCGTTTGCTGACCGGCAAGGGCTCGCCGGTCAGCATGGATTCATCGACGGCACTCCCGCCTTCCACCACCACGCCGTCAGCGGGTACTTTTTCGCCAGGCCGCACGCGCAGCATGTCGCCCGTGTGTACATGGGCCAGCGGCACGTCTTCTTCCACACCATCGGCCCGAATGCGCCTGGCGGTCTTTGGAGTCAGGCCCAGCAAGGATTTGATGGCCGCCGAGGTCTGTGAGCGGGCCTTGAGCTCCAGCATTTGGCCCAGCAGCGTCAGCGAGATGATGACGGCGGCGGCCTCAAAGTAAACCGCCACGCGCCCCATGGAAACAAAGGCTGACGGAAAAACTCCCGGCGCGACGGTGGCCACCACGCTGTAGGCGAAGGCGGCTGAGGTGCCCAGTCCGATCAGGGTCCACATGTTCGGGCTGCGATTGACCGCCGATTGCCAGCCTCGCACAAAAAACGGCCAACCCGCCCACAACACGATCGGTAGCGTCAGCATTAGCTCGATCCAGCTTTGCGCCGACATGTTGAGCCAGCCCAGCCGGTGGCCGAACATGGCCAATAGGGTCACAACGGCGGTGAGCGGCAGTGTCCCCCAGAAGCGCCGGGTGAAATCAGCCAGCTCGGGATTGTCGTCATCGTCCGGGCCGGGCATGACGGGTTCCAGCGACATGCCGCATTTGGGGCAGTTGCCGGGATGGTCCTGCCGGATTTCCGGGTGCATCGGGCAGGTGTAGGTCGTGCCGGGCGTGTGGGCCGGGAGGGTCGAGTCAACAACGAGCTGCTGCTCGGCGAGGTATTTGCCTGGATTCGCGCTGAACTTGCCTTGACAGTGGGCACTGCAGAAGTAATACGGCCTTCCCTCATGGTCGAGACGATGGGGCGACTGCTCGGTGACTGCCATGCCGCACACCGGGTCCATCAATCCACTCGTGCCTGCCTGCTCGGGCTGGCCGTGATGACCGTGCTTTTCCATGGCGTTTTCTTCCTTGGTTTACTTTTGGGGCACGCAATGCCCGTCATCGTCGCTTCTTCCGGGAGCGGCGCTGGCGCGTGTCGCGGGTGCGGCCCTGCTTTTTCTGCTTGCGTGTAGCGGTAGAAGGAGGCCCAGGTCCTGTGCGAGTGGTCCCGGGCCCTGCGCCTTATTTGACGGATTGAATGTCGGTGACCACGAAGGCGGTACCGGTTTTCTCCACCTTGAAACGCACCTTGTCGCCAGCTTTCACCTTGTCCAGCACGGCAGGGTCTTTGACCTGAAAGACCATGGTCATCGCAGGCATCTCAAGGTTCTTGATCTCACCATGCTTGATGGTGATTTTCTTGGCGTCCTTGTCGACTTTGCGAATCTCGCCCTCGGTCATGTCGGTGGCGCCGGCCGCGTCCTTTTTGGCTTCGGCCGTGCCCATGGCGCCTGTCTTGCCGGGGTCCATGGTGGTCTGGGCCTGCACGCCGGCGGCGGTGAACAGCGCGGCGAGCGAAAGCGTTGCAATGGCGACGGTTGTGATGGTTTTCATGATGGTTTGTTTCAATAGCGTTGATAAACTTTCGTGCTGCCGTCGCTGGCGACGAGCAGCACATCGAAGCGGTCCTCGTGTGAACCGTACTCGGGCCCATCCATGCCGGGCGACCCCACGGGCATGCCCGGCACGGCCAAGCCCAGCGCGCTGGGTCTGCGCTTGAGCAAGCTGTGAATCTCCCGAGCCGGAACATGGCCTTCAATCACATAGTCGGCTACCCATGCGGTATGGCAGGATCCCAGTTTCGCGGGCATGCCAAGCCGGGCACGGGCCGCGTTGTTGCCCGTATCGTGGACCTGTACCTCAAACCCGTTGGCTTCAAGGTGGGCCACCCAGTCTTTGCAGCAGCCGCAGGTCGGGCTTTTCCAGACCTCAACGCGCGGCTTGCCACTGGCTGCCCGAGTCGCCATCGGTATTGCCACTGCTGCGACCAGTAATCCCAGAGCGCTGCGACGCCGCAGGAGCTCAGCGCTTGTGTCCATCGCCCTTGCCCGAAGAAGTGGCGGCGTTGCCGGTGGCACTTGCAGCAGCTGCGACCTTGACCTTGCCGACCATGCCGGCCTCGTAGTGGCCCGCCATCAGGCAGGCGAAGTCAAACTCGCCGGGCTGGTTGAAGGTCCAGATCATTTCACCCTTCTTGCCGGGGGCCACATGGGCCATATAGGGCTCATCGTGCTCCATGTTGGGGAACTTCGCCATCAAGGCCGCGTGCTCATCGAGTTCTTTCTTGGTGCCGATCACGAACTCGTGCATGATCTTGCCGTCATTGCGGTGGATGAAACGGATGGTTTCTCCCTGCTTGACTTCAATGCGGTCGGGCGAGAAGCGCATGTTGTCCCCCATCTTGACTTCGATGGTGCGGCGGACGGCCTTGGCGTCGCCCGCAATGCCCCAGTCTTTCTGTTCCTTCTTGACAGGCCCGGACTTTTTGCCGTGGTCTTCATTGCCGTGCGCAAACGCAACAGAAGACGCGCCCAGGAGCGCGACCAGCATCGCAGAGGCGACAGAGCGATGGATGAGTTTCATGAGAATTTCCTTTCTTGGGTTGATGAGAGAGGCCACTCAGTGCCCGGAGTGGCCGGAGGGTTTGCGGACCTTGACTTCGATGTTGTTCGCAGGCATGTTGTTGGCCGGCATGGATTGACCGCCTTGCGCCGCGAAACGCGCCGGGTTGGGAAGCGAACCCGTCCACTCGAAGGCCACCGCGCCGGGGGGATGCTTGTACCAGCCGGGATCCTTGTAGTCGCCGGGTTTTTGGTCCTTGCGCACCTTGACTATCGAGAACATGCCGCCCATTTCGACCGATCCGAACGGACCTTCGCCGGTCATCATGCGTTCGGTGTTGTCCGGCAGCGGCATCTCCATTTCGGCCATGTCAGCCATGCCGCGTTCACCCATGACCATGTAGTCGGGGATCAGGTTGGTGATCTGCTTGGCTATGCCGCGATGATCGACGCCGATCAGCGTGGGTACGTCGTGGCCCATGGCGTTCATCGTGTGGTGGCTCTTGTGGCAATGAAATGCCCAGTCGCCTTCTTCGTCCGCCAGAAACTCGATCTGCCGCATCTGTCCGACCGCCACATCGGTCGTGACTTCATACCATCGGGTCGACTTGGGGGTCGGGCCGCCATCGGTGCCGGTCACGAGGAACTCGTGGCCGTGCAGGTGCATCGGATGGTTGGTCATCGTCAGGTTGCCCATCCGGATGCGCACCTTGTCGTTCTTGCGGACGACCAGCGGATCGATGCCAGGGAAGATGCGGCTGTTCCAGCTCCACAGGTTGAAGTCGAGCATGGTCATGATCTTGGGGGTGTAGGCGCCCGGATCAATGTCGTAGGCATTGAGCAGGAACACGAAGTCGCGGTCGACCTCATCGATCAGCGGGTGCTTGGCCTTTGGATGCGTGATCCAGGAGCCCATCATGCCCATGGCCATTTGCGTCATCTCGTCCGCATGCGGGTGGTACATGAAGGTGCCGGGCCGGCGTGCGACGAACTCGTAGACGTAGGTTTTGCCCGGCTGAATGGCCTTCTGGGTGAGACCGGTGACGCCGTCCATGCCGTTGGGCAGGCGTTGGCCATGCCAGTGGATGGTGGTATGCTCGGGCAGCTTGTTGGTGACGAAGATGCGGACCCGGTCGCCTTCGACCACCTCGATGGTCGGGCCGGGGCTCTGGCCGTTATAGCCCCAGAGGTGCGCCTTGAAGCCCGCCGACATCTCGCGCACCACAGGCTCGGCGACCAGGTGGAATTCCTTGACGCCCTGGTTCATACGCCAGGGCAAAGTCCAGCCGTTGAGCGTGACCACCGGGTTGTAGGGGCGTCCCGTGTTGGGCACCAACGGCGCCATCGTGTCGGGCTTGGTCTGGATGACGGGTTCGGGCAGGGCGGCCATCGCCACTTTGCTGACCGTGGCAGCGGTCACCGCTGCCGTTACCGCGCCCGCGCCCCGCAGAAAGTCTCTTCTTGAATTCATGGTCAGGTTCCTGTCTCAGTGTCCGGGGGATTCGTCGGCCGACTTCATCCCGGCCTTGGGCGCGCCCGAGAGGTCCGGTTTTCCAATCAGGGCCATCTCAAGGTCGGCCTGCGCGATCCAGAAGTCGCGCAAGGACTCGATGTAGCTGTTCACGCTGCTGATTTGCGAACGGGCGTCGGCCAGAAGGTCGAACACGCCGATCAGCATGCCGTTGTAGCGAAGCAGGTTCTCTTCGCTGATGCGCTTCCTGATCGGGACCATCTCGTCGCGGTAATGACGCGCGATGTCATGGCTGGAGCGATAGCCCTGATAGGCTTCGCGCACCTCCGAGCGGGCATTGATGGCCGTCTGGGCCGCGACGTCGACAGCCTGCATGTAGATCGCCTCGGCCTTGGCGACCTTCGCACCACCCCAATCGAACAAGGGCAGCTCGAACGAGACTTCGTAGCCTGTCTTGTAGCCGCTGTCCCGCGCACCTTCGAGCACCCGTGCCGGGCCAAACTCCAGCACATTGATGAAGCGCGTCGTCTTGGTCAGCCCGAGGTTCTTGGCCAGCGCCTCGGTTTGCAAGCGCACGGCCTGCAAATCCAGTCGCTGCGCAATGGCCATCTGCTCCACATTCGGCAGTTCATTCGGTGCTTGCGGCAGGTCGGGCAGGCGTTCGGGCAGGGTGAACTGGGTCTGTTGTCCCCACAGGCCAAGCAGGCGTGTCAGCCGCTCTCGCGTCGAAACAGAAGCCTGCTCGGCACGGGCCAGGTTGAGTGCGGCATCGGCGTAGAAACCTTGTTCGCGGGCTTGCTGCAACTTGTTCCAGTTGCCGGTTTGGGCAAGGCGTCGGGCCAGCTCGGCGCTGGCATCGGCAGCCTGGCGTACTTGCCGCATGTAGCGCACGGATTCGTCGGCGGCCACGGCGGTGTAGTAAGCCTTGCGCGTCTCGGAGGCCAGCCGCAGCATCTCCAGGCTCACCGAGCGTTGCGTCTGCTCGAAGCGGCGACGCTCAATGGCAGTGGCTTGCGGCATCGTCACCAGGGCGAAGATGTTGAAGGTCAATGCCTGCTCGATCTTGTATTCGCGGCCGCCACCCTCCGGCTTGCTGGCGCGCAACATCGCAAATGTGGGGTTGGGAAGTCGCCCGGCTTGGACAAGGTCGGCCTCGCTGATGCTGAGTTCTGCAAACGAGGCTTGCAGCCCCCGGTTGTTCAGAAGCGCTATTTGCACCGCGTCGTCCACCGACACAGGTTTTGCCAATAGCTCGGCCACCCGCTTTGCGATGACGTCCTGGTCGGCGTCAGACTTGGCCCAGGTCAGGTCTTTGCCCAGACGTTCGCGGGCGGTGGAGGCCACGGTGGAAAAACCCCCGTCTGGGCTGAACGAAGCGCAGCCAGCCAGAACGAGCATGGCAAGCGCCGTAGAGGCCAGACCCATGCGGCGCAATAGGCGCCGCCCGCCCTTTTGCGATGGGAGGCAGGCCGTCGTCATGGCTTGCCTCCGTGGTGCGGCTCGTGGCCGCCTCCCTGTTCGGACGGCGTTGCGGAGGCGGGTTTAGCCGGTGCAGAGTTCGGCGAGTTGGTCGCGGGAACAGCACCCGGTTGGCGCGCCTCGCGGGCATAGACCCGCCACCCGCCGATGCGGCCTACCTGATCGTTGGTCTCTTTCCACGACCCGAGCGGCTCATCACGCAGCGGGCGGTAGCCGGAAAAACTGGAGCGATATTGCGCAGCCGGTACGGCTGCGTCTGGGCTTGAGGGGTCAAGCCGCTGCGTGGTTGTTTGCGATGGGGGCTGCGCTTGCAGCACGCGAGGCACAGGCGCGTTCGGGTCGGCAGGGTCGGCTGCCTGGGCCTGCAGCGCCGCGCTCATGCTGGCGAAGGCTGCAACTGCTGCCAGAAATGAAATGGGTTTCACCTTGATCTCCAACGTGGATGACGAATCTCGCGATCAACCGGCATCAACCGGTGATTGCGGACGCACTACGGGTAGGGAGATCAGGCTTTGGGTGGCTTGAGGCCGGCCAGCGGGTCGGCACTGGCGAAATGGACGCTGCCAGGGATGGGCAGGACGTGGGGTGAGTGGATCGCGGGGCTCAGGGCCGGCGGGTTGACGAAGGCAGTTGAATGGCAAGCCTGACAGGACGTGCAGCTGCCGCAATGGGTGTCGATTGACACGTCTTGAGAGCCTGCTGCGGGATCATCGGCGCTGGCGCTGTGACCGGGGCAATCGTGGGACGATCCAGCCGTTGCTTCTTGTTCAAAACCGGGCTTGGCCCTCGTCTGAGCGTCGCCAGCTGCTATGGTTTGCATAGCACCCAAGGGCAGGGCCGTCATCTCCATCGCCATCACATCACCGACCCAGGCGCGCAAGGGCAGCAGGGCGATGATGAGAACGAGAAGAATCCGGCGCATCGATCAATGATAAACCAGGCTTGCGAAAGTTCCGTCCCCTGCCCCAGGGCGGGCTCATGTTTGCAGCCTGGTGATCAGCGGGCAGGCGATGCGGCCTTTGATCCGGCCGCAATCGGCGACCACGCCCATCAGCAGCGCTTCCATGCGCTGCAACTCGAGCAGTCGCGCATGAACATCGCTCAGCCGCCGCTCGGCGATGCCGCGCGCCTCGCTGCAGCCCAGGCCTTTTTCCAGTTGCAGCAGCTGCCCAATTTGGTCGAGCGTGAAACCCATGCGCTGGGCCGCCTTGATGAAGTGCAGCCGTGCTGCATCATCGCTGCCATAGCTTCTGTAGCCGCCGCCCGCAGGGCGTGGGGGTTCTTCGAGCAAGCCCTTGCGCTGATAGAAGCGGATGGTCTCGACGTTGACGCCCGCCCTGTGGGCGAGCTGGCCGATAGTAAAAATTTCGGTCATCGGGCTTGACTCCGTACCTGGCTACGTACCTGATGATATGGATTGCGGCGACTTTGATGAGGTTCCCATGAAAACACGACATGCGCTTGTGACCAGCACCTTGACAGCCCTCGGGGCGTCCGCCTGTTGCGTCCTGCCCTTGGTGCTGGTCGCTTTGGGCGTGGGCTTGGGCGGGGCCTGGCTCTCCACCCTGGCGGTGCTGGAACCCCTGCGACCGCCTCTTGTGATCGTGACACTCGCTTTGCTGGGCCTGGCCGGCTGGCGGTTGTACCGCACACCGCGGACCTGCGAACTGGCAGAGTCCTGCGCCGCCAAAGAGGTGCGAGGCCGGCGAAGAATGATGTTCTGGGTCATCGGCGCCGCCATTGTGGCGCTGTTGTCATTTCCGCAATATGCGCCACTGTTTTACTGAACGACCGGGGCTTGCAACATGATCCTGCAGTCGGTACTGACCTGCCCGCGATGTGGTTACGCCAAGTTGGAGACCATGCCATTGGACGCATGCCAGTTTTTCTACGACTGCGTGGCCTGCCATCAGGTGCTGCGGCCCAGGCCGGGGGACTGCTGTGTGTTCTGCTCGTATGGCGATATAGCTTGCCCGTCGGTGCAGTTGGCGCGTCCGGGCGTCGCGGTCATGCCAGGCGGACCTTCTTCAGTTCCCTGAGCGCCTGCCACACGACGGCCCAGCCGCCGGTCATCGCCAGCGCCGCCATCACGCCGGCCACGGCCAGATCGGGCCAGGCCGAGCCAGAGCCGAACACGCCGAGCGCGGCTCCCATCACGGCCAGGTTGCCGATCGCGTCGTTGCGCGAGCACAGCCAGACGCTGCGCATGTTGGCGTCGCCGGTGCGAAACGCATACAGCAGCAGCGCCACGCCGGCGTTGACCAGCAGGGCCAGGGCGCCGACCACGCCCATGGTCAGGGCTTCGGGCACGGCGCCGCTGCGCAGCACGAGTGCGGCCTTGCCCAGCACGAACAGGCCATACAGCAGCATCGAACCGCCCTTGATCAGCGCCGCCCGGCTGCGCCAGAACGCCGCCATGCCCAGCACTGCGAGCGACAGACCGTAATTGGCCGCATCGCCCGCAAAGTCCACCGCGTCCGCCAGCAGCGAGACCGAGCCGGCGTGCAAGCCGGCGCCCAGCTCGACGGCAAACATGGCGGCGTTCACCACCAGGGCAATCCACAGCGCGCGCCGCCAGCGCGGGGTGGCGCTGGCGATGGCATTCGCGCTGGGGTCGTGGCAGTCGTCGGTGCAGTGCTGCGACATCGGTTTATCCTTTTTAGCTTCTGTGCCATGATTGGAAAGCTTGAAGTCACTTCAAGGTCAAGGCCGCATCCACTTTGTCATGACAAGTCGTATCACCACCGGCCTGCGCCGGCCCGGCGTGGCGTCGGCGCTCTGGGCGGCCCTGCTGTTTGGCGTGGGCACGCCGCTGGCCAAGGCGCTGCTGGGGCGGCTCGATCCCTGGCTGCTGGCGGGCCTGCTGTACCTGGGCTCGGGCCTGGGGCTGAGCGCGTACCGCTGGTGGCAGGGCTCGCCTGCGCCCCGGCTGACCGGCCATGAATGGCCCTGGCTGCTGGCCGCCGTGGCGCTCGGCGGCGGCCTGGCGCCTGTGCTGTTGATGCTGGGCCTGGCCGCCACGCCAGCGTCCAGCGCCTCGCTGCTGCTCAATGCCGAAGCGGTGTTCACGGCGCTGCTGGCCTGGTTCGTGTTCAGGGAAAATTTTGACCGGCGCATTGCGGTGGGCATGCTGGCCATCGTGGCGGGTGCGGTCATCCTCAGCTGGCCGCCCTCGGGGGCGCCGCTGCTGTCCTCGCTGGCGCCGGGCCTGTGGATTCTGGGCGCCTGCGCGGCCTGGGCGCTGGACAACAACCTCACACGCAAGGTGTCGCTGGCCGATGCGGCCTGGATCGCCTCGGTCAAGGGGCTGGCGGCCGGCAGCGTCAATCTGGCGCTGGCCCTGGCCTTGGGCGCTGCCTGGCCTGCGCTGGCGCAGGCGGCTGCGGCCATGCTCGTCGGCTGCTTCGCCTATGGCCTGAGCCTGGCCCTGTTCGTGTTGGGCCTGCGCCATTTGGGCACGGCGCGCACCGGCGCCTATTTCTCGCTGGCCCCGTTTGCCGGCGCGCTGACGGCGTTGCTGCTGCTGGACGAGCCGCTGACCTGGCCGCTGCTGGCCGCCGGCGCCCTGATGGCGCTGGGCGTCTGGCTGCACCTGAGTGAGCACCACAGCCATGAACACCACCATGCGCTGCTCGAACATGAGCATGAACATGAGCACGACGAACACCACCAGCATGAGCATGGCCAAGCCGATGGCGCGACCGTGCCGCTGCGGCACAGCCATTGGCACCGCCATGAACCCCTGACCCACAGCCACGCGCATTTTCCCGATGCCCACCACCAGCATGAGCACGCAAGCCCGCCCCACTGAATCGGCCGCACACCGCATCGGCCAGGCCGCCGTCCTGAGCGGCGTGAGCGCCGCCAACATCCGCTATTACGAGAAGGAAAAGCTGCTCAGTCCCCGTGACCGGGGCGAGAACAGCTATCGTTTTTATAGCGACTCGGATGTCCACCAACTGCGCTTCATCCGCCTGTGCCGGGCCATGGACATGTCGCTCGACGAGGTGCGCACGCTGCTGGGGCTGGATCTGCGCAAGAAGGCCGATTGCGCGAAGGCGAGCGAGGCGCTGGACGAGCACCTGGGCCATGTGCGGGCCCGGCTGGCCGAGTTGAAGGCGCTGGAAAAAGACCTGCTGGCGCTGCGCAACCGTTGCGACGGGCAGGACGCGCGCTGCCACATCATCGAGGCCTTGCACGAGCGCGCCGATGCGCAGCCGCTGGCCACAAGGCGCGGCGCCGCGGCCAAGCGCCATGTCTGAGGCTCAGGCTTTATCGAGCTGAGCGCGCGCCTTCTCGAGCCACAGCTGCAGGTTGTCCAGCAGGCCGCTCTGGCTGAACGAGCAGCTCTCTTCGCTGAACAGCGCGCTCGATTCCAGCCGGTCCAGCAGTTGCAGCAGCACCTCGCGGTAGCGCCCGGGCAGCGCCTGCAGCAGCGCTTCATGGCCGCGGGCCTCGGCGCTGAAGGCGTGAACGCCGAGCCGGCCGCTGCGCAGTTGCTCAAGGGCCAATTGCAGGGTTTGCAAGGATTGAAGTGGTTCCATGGGATTCAGTGTTTGGAATGCCTATCAAACCACAGCGTTGCCATCGCGGCCAGCGCAAACGGCAGCCCCACCCACGCGAGCCGGGCAAAGCCCAGCGTATCGATAAAGCTGCCGCTGACGACGGCGCCGAGCGCAGTGCCCACATAGAGCATGGAGCCGTCGAGGCTCAGCAGCAGCGGCGCCTGCTGCGGCGCCAGGTGGGCGAGCAGGCTTTGCTGCGGCGCCATCAGGCCAAAGCCGGCGATGCCCCAGACCACGAACACCAGCACGCACAGCGCATAACTGCCCTGAGTCAGCGGCACCAGGCCCATCATCGCGGCCAGCACGCCGAGCTGCACGCGCAGCGTGGGAAGGGGGCCGAAGCGGTCGGCCGCCCAGCCGCCGCTGATCGTGCCCACCATGCCCGAGAGGCCGAATATCACCAGCGTGAGCGAGAGCTGCAGCGGCGTCAGCGGGTTGAGCGCCTGCAGCACCGGCCCCACATAGGCAAACACGCTGAAGATCGCAATGAAGTACAGCAGCGTGCGCAGCCAGATGCGCAGCACGGGCCATTGCCGCGCCGCCGCGCCCAGGCCCGTGAAGCTGGCGCCTGGTGCGTTGATTTGCGCCGGCACGGTCTTGAACAGCAGGACCAGCATGGCGAGGCAGCAGGCGCAGACCAACCAGAGCGGCGCCTGCCAGCCGTAGCCAAAACCCAGCCAGGTGCCCAGCGGCAGGCCGATCGCATAGCTCAGGCTGATGCCCAGAAAGCTCAGGGACAGGGCGCGGCCGCGCTGGGCTGGCGCCACCAGCGCGACCACGAGGCCGGCGGCCAGCGCGGAAAACATCGAGCCTGCGCCCATCAGCACGCGGCCCGCCAGCAGCTGGGCCAGCGAGCCCG
This sequence comes from Burkholderiaceae bacterium, assembly GCA_050725495.1. GTDB lineage: Bacteria > Pseudomonadota > Gammaproteobacteria > Burkholderiales > Burkholderiaceae_C > JBOHHM01. The sequence continues at coordinate 12,874 of JBOHHM010000045.1, forward strand.
ACAGCGCCGACAGCACGCAGCCCAGTGCGAACAGTGCCAAGGCCAGCAGCAGTGCGCGCTTGCGCGGCCAGCGGCCGCTGGCCACGATCAGCAGCGGCGCGAGCGAGGCCGAGGCCAGGGCATAGGCCGTCATGGCCTGGCCGGCGGCGGCCACGCTCACGCCCAGCGATACGCTCAGCGGCCGCAGAATGCCCGACAGCACAAAGGCGCCCGTGCCTATGACCAGGTTGCTCAGGGCAAACAGGTACAGAATCGGCGGCATCAGTTTTCCAGCCCTTGGGGCAGGGCGCTGGCCTGGAACGCCGCGCTCAAGGCAAAAAATGCCGTCCAGCCCTCGCGCCATGAGCGTGAGCTACTATTAAAAAAGGAGCATATAGCGCGCGGCGCCGAGCTGCGTCGAAGCGGGGGCATAGTGCCCGCCCTCAGTCGAGCTTGGCGCCGGAGGCCTTGACCGCCTTGGCCCAGCGCGGCGTTTCGGCCGCGAGAAATTGGCCGAACTCCTCGCTGCCGAGGAAGGCCGGGTCCGCGCCCTGCGTGACCATGCGGCTGCGCAGCTCGGGGTTGGCCAGCACCTGCTTGAACGCATCGCTCAGTTTGGCCACCACCTCCTTGGGCGTGCCGGTGGGCGCCAGAAAGCCGTAAAAGCCCACGACCTCGAAGCCCCTGAGCCCCGCTTCGATGGCGGTCGGGATCTCGGGCAGGGCCGGGTTGCGCTCGCGGCTGGTCACGGCCAGGGCGCGCACCTTGCCCTGCCTGTGGTAGTTGGCGGCCTGCGGGATCGACTCGGCCATGAACTGGACCTGCCCGCCCATCAGGTCGGTGAAGGCCGGGGCACTGCCGCGGTAGGGAATGTGGACCATGAACACACCGGTCGCCGCCCTGAACATCTCGGGCACCAGGTGCGAAATGCCGCCATTGCCGGCCGAGCCGTAGTTGACCTTACCGGGGTTCTTGCGGCTGTAGTCGATGAACTCCTTGAGCGTGCGGGCCGGCATGTTGTTGTTGACCAGCAGGGCCAGCGGCTGCATGGTGGTGCGCGCGATCGGCGTGAAGTCCTTGAGCGTGTCGTAGGGCAGCTTGCTGTAGAGCGCGCCGTTGATCACCATCACGCCGGTGTTGGCCAGCATGAGGGTGTAGCCGTCGGCCGGGCTCTTGGCCACCGCATCGGCGCCCACCGATCCGCCCGCGCCCGGCTTGTAGTCGATGATCACGGGCTGGCCCAGCACGGCTTGCAGCTTGTCGCTCAGCAGCCGCGCATGCTGGTCCAGCGGGCCGCCGGCCGGAAAGCCGATGACGAGCTTGACCGGCTTGTCGGGGAAGGCCGCTAACACGCCGGCGCTGGTGACCAGCAGCAGGGCGGCCAGCAGGGAGGCAATCAATTTCATGGGAAGGTCCTTCGCAACACCGGCCAATACTAAATGGCACGATCGGGCGTCGCGCAGGTGACGCCGCGTTGGGGGCATCCCGGATGCGGCGCGGCGAGGGGCCCATTACGCTGGCGCATCCAGGAGACCTCAAGCCATGCGATCGCACTACAAATTCTGGCCCAAGCGGCTGCCCCATGCCATTACCCCGCCCGCGACCTCGCTGTGGGACAACCTTGCCACCAGCGCCCGGCGTTACCCGGACAAGGCGGCCCTGGTGTTTTTTGGCCGCGTCTACAGCTACGCTGAGGTCGTGCGCCAGGCCGAACGGCTGGCCGCCAGCCTTCACCACATGGGCATCCGCCAGGGCGACCGGGTGCTGCTGTGCATGCAGAACTGCCCGCAGCTGGTGATTGCGCATTTCGCCATCCTGCGCGCCAACGCGGTGGTGGTGCCGGTCAACCCGATGAACCGCGCCGAGGAGCTCAAGCACTACATCACCGACCCCGATGTGCGCGTCGCCCTCACCACCGGCGATCTGGCGCCCGAGCTGGTGCAGGCCAGCAATGCCCTGGAGCCGCAAGACCAGCTGGCCCACCTGATCGTCACGCAGTTCACCGATGCCTTTGACGCGGACGTGGCGGGCGACGATGCGCCGCCACCGGCCTGGAGGGACTGGCTGCTCACGCGCCACGCCTTGCCGGCGCTGCACGACGGCCAGGTCCATGCCTGGGCTGATGCGCTGGGGGCCGTGGCAGCAAACGCCGAGCCGCCGCAGCTCACGGTGGGCCCGGCCGACCTGGCCCTGCTGCCCTACACCAGCGGCACCACCGGCCTGCCCAAGGGCTGCATCCACAGCCACGCCAGCATCATGCACAACGCCGTGGCCAGCGGCATCTGGGGCAATGGCACGGCCGAGAACATCACGCTGGCCGTCGTGCCCATGTTCCACATCACGGGCATGGTCAGCCTGATGCACACCAGCATCTATTGCGGCGCCACGCTGATCGTCATGCCGCGCTGGGACCGCGACCTGGCCGGGCGCCTGATCTCCAAGTGGCGCGTCACGCACTGGACCAACATCCCGACCATGGTGATCGACCTGCTGGCCAGCCCGAACTTCGAACAGTACGACCTCTCCAGCCTGATCTACATCGGCGGTGGCGGCGCGGCCATGCCGCAGGCCGTGGCGCAGCGGCTGTACGAGCAGTATGGCCTGCGCTATTGCGAGGGCTATGGCCTCACGGAGACGGCCGCGCCCTCGCACACCAACCCGCCCGACGCGCCCAAGCAGCAGTGCCTGGGCATCCCGTTCATGAGTACCGACGCGCGCGTCGTCGATCCGGAAACGCTCAAGGAAGTGCCGGTGGGCGAGCAAGGCGAGATCATCATCCATGGCCCCGAGGTGTTCCAGGGCTACTGGAAGCGGCCCGATGCCACGGCCAGCGCCTTCATCGAATTCGAAGGCAAGCGCTTCTTCCGCTCGGGCGACCTGGGGCGGGTGGACGAGGACGGCTATTTCTTCCTCACCGACCGCCTCAAGCGCATGATCAACGCCTCGGGCTTCAAGGTCTGGCCGGCCGAGGTCGAGGCCTTGATGTTCAAGCACCCGGCGGTCCAGGAGGCCTGCATCATCTCGGCCAAGGACAGCTACCGCGGCGAGACGGTGAAGGCCGTGGTCGTGCTGCGACCCAGTCACCGGGGCCAGGTCAGCGAGCAGGACATCATCGACTGGTGCCGCGAGAACATGGCGGTCTACAAGGCGCCGCGCATCGTTCAGTTTGTCGACGCCCTGCCCAAGAGCGGCAGCGGCAAGGTGATGTGGCGCGCGCTGCAGGAGGCCGAAAACGCCTGATGTGATCAGATGGGCCGTGGCGCGGCCCGAGCTGCTTCAGGGCACGACGGTGGTGAACAGGTAGACCGCGAAAATCACCAGATGCACCATGCCCTGCAGCACGGTGGTGCGGCCGGTGCCCAGCGACAGCGTGGCGACGATCAGCGACAGCAGCAACAGCACGGTCGATCGGATGTCGATGCCCAGCGTCAGCGTCCAGCCCGTGGCCAGCGAGACGATGGCCACGGCCGGTATGGTCAGCCCGATGCTGGCCAGCGCCGAGCCCAGCGCCAGGTTCAGGCTGGTCTGCAGCCGGTTGGCGCGGGCCGCGCGCAGGGCCGCCAGTCCCTCGGGCAGCAGCACCACGGCCGCGATGATGATGCCCACCAGCGCCTTGGGCGCGCCCACGCTGTCCACCGCGGTCTCGACGGCCGGGGCCAGCGCCTTGGCCAGCAGCACCACGGCCACCAGGCACACCAGCAGCAGCGCCGCGCTCAGCGAGGCCGCCTTCACCGTCGGCGGCGCCGCGTGCGCTTCTTCGTTGGCCATGGCGCCGGCGGGCAGGAAATAGTCGCGGTGGCGCACCGCCTGCACGAGCACAAAGGTGGCGTACAGCACCAGCGACACCACGGCGATGAAGCCCAGCTGGCTCGGGCTGTAGACCGGGCCCGGCAGGGTCTGCGTGTAGTTGGGCAGCACCAGGGTCAGCACCACGATGGCCGCCAGCGTGGCCAGCGAGGCGCTCACGCCGTACAGCCCGAAGCTCTGTTCGCGGTGGCGGGTGCCGCCGGCCAGCAGGCACAGGCCGACCATGCCATTGAGGATGATCATGACGGCGGCAAACACCGTGTCGCGCGCCAGCGCCGCGGTGGCCGGCCCGCCGGCCAGCATCAGCGACACGATCAGCGCCACCTCGATGACGGTGATGGCCACCGCCAGCACCAGCGTGCCGTAGGGTTCGCCCACGCGGTGCGCCACCAGCTCGGCATGGTGCACGGCTGCCAGCACGCAGGCCAGCAGGCCCGGCACCAGCAGCATGACATAAGCGTTACCAAAGCCGAGAGCCACGCCACCCAGCAGCAGCCAGCCCACGACGGGCGAGATAATGGACCAGAGGGGGAGGGAGGGCGAGTGCTTCATGCGATTGATTCTGGCATGGGCCCTCGGAGGTTCTTTGGCGCAACGCCGTCGATTGCGCTATTCTGCTTCTCTTATCTTCAGCCTGAAGGAGTTCGACATGCGCACTTCAATTTCCGCTATCGCTTCACTGGTCCTGTTCGGCGCTGCCGGCGCGGCGCTCGCCCACAACTGCCCCAACGAGATGAAGGCCATTGACGCCAAACTCGCGACCAAGCCCATGCTGTCCGCGGAGAACGCTGCCAAGGTGACCAAGCTGCGCGCCGACGGCGAAGCCCAGCACAAGGCCGGCAAGCATGACGATTCGATGAAGTCGCTTGGGGAAGCGAAGAAGATTCTCGGGATTTGATGCTCAGGCGGGACGATCCTTGGCGTCCGTCTCAATTCCCGTCACCACGCGCGCATAGCGCTGAAAGCTCCAGTAGGCCCAGGCCCAGTCCAGCAGCACCACCAGCCGGTTGCGAAAGCCGATCAGGAAGTAGACATGGGCGAACAGCCAGAACAGCCAGGCGAAGTAGCCGCCAAAGCGCAGCGGCCCCAGCGGCGAGGCGAGGTCGACCACGGCCGAGTTGCGACCGATGGTGGCCAGGTTGCCGTAGTCGCGGTAGCGGAACGGCTTGGTCGCCTGCCCGCTCAGGCGGCGCAGGATGTTGGCGGCTGCGGCCCGCCCCATCTGCTTGGCCGCCGGTGACACGCCCGGCACCGGGGTCGGCTCGCGGCCCGGCGCATGGCTTTGGGCGGCAGCCAGGTCGCCGATCACGCTGATCTCGGGGTGCTGGGGCAGGCTCAGGTCGGGCAGCACGCGCACGCGGTGGGCCCGGTCGGTTTCACAACCGGTGGCCTGCGCCAGCAGCCGGCCCAGCGGCGAGGCCGCCACGCCGGCCGCCCAGACCATGCATCTGCTATCAATTCGATAGCTTGTTGCGCCCTTGTCATCTGGGCTGGATGTCGATTCGACGTGCAAGCCCGCGGCGTCGATGGTACTCACGCGCGCGTTCAGGCGCACTTCCACGCCCAGCTTCTCCAGTTGCTCGCGGGCCCGTTGGCTGAGCGCCTCGGGCATGGCCTGCAGTACGCGCGGTCCGCCTTCGAGCAGCAGCACGCGCGCGCTCGCGGGGTCGATGCGGCGGAACTCGCCGGGCAGGGTGTGGCGGGCGATCTCGGCCAGCGTGCCGGCCATTTCGACGCCGGTCGGCCCGGCGCCTATGACCACGAAGTTCAGCCAGGCGGCGCGCTTGACGGGGTCGGCTTCTTTCTCGGCTGCCTCAAAGGCCAGCAGGATGCGGCGGCGCACGGCAAAGGCGTCGTCCAGGGTCTTGAGGCCGGGCGCGAACGGCGCCCAGTCGTCGCGGCCAAAATAGCTGTGGGTGGCGCCGGCGGCCACGATCAAATGGTCGTAGACGAGGCTGACGCCGTCCTTAAGCCTGACCTGCCGCGCCGCCGCGTCGATGGCCACCGCTTCGCCCAGCAGCGTGGTCACATTGCGCTGATGGCGAAACAGATGGCGGATCGGCGCGGCAATGGCCGGCGCCGACAGTCCGGCCGTGGCGACCTGGTAGAGCAGGGGCTGGAACAGGTGGTGGTTGGTCTTGTCGATCAGCGTTACATCGACGGCCGAGCCGCGCAGGGCCCGGGCGGCTTCGAGGCCGCCAAAGCCGCAGCCGATGATCACGATCTGGGGTCTGGCCGCAGGTGCTGTCATGGGGGCATTATGCGCAGCGGCCCGCGCGCGGCCGGCCGATGTGCGAAGCTCGCGCCCATGACTTCAGACCTGCGCCTGTCCGTTCTCGATCAATCCGTGGCCCTGGCCGGCCGCAGCCAGGACGCCTCGATCCGCGAAACCCTGGCCCTGGCCGAACACTGCGAGGCCCTGGGCTACCACCGCTTCTGGCTCAGCGAGCACCACAGCCACCCCAGCATCGTAGGCACGGCGCCCGAGGTGCTGATGGCCGCAATTGCAGCGCGCACGCAGCGCATCCGTATCGGCAGCGCCGGTGTGATGCTGCCGCACTACGCGCCGCTGAAGGTGGCCGAGCAGTTCCGCGTGCTCGAGGCGCTGGCGCCCGGGCGCGTCGACCTCGGCGTGGGCCGTGCACCGGGCAGCGACTCGCGCACCGCGCAGCTGCTCAACCCGGACCGCCGTGCCGCCGAGCGCTTTGCTCAGCAGGTGCTGGAACTGCAGGCCTGGATCAATGAAAGCATGGGTGGTGCAGGCCTTCCGCCCGGCCATCCCGGCCACGGCATTCACGCCTTTCCCAGTGGCCCCACGGCGCCGGATCTGTGGATGCTGGGCAGCTCCGACTACGGCGCGCAACTGGCGGCCCACTATGGTCTGCCTTACGCGTTTGCCTACTTCATCACCGACGGCCGGGGCGCGGCCCAGGCGCTCGAACTCTACCGCCAGGCTTTCCGGCCCAGCGCGCTGCATGAGCGGCCGCAGGCCACGGCCTGCGTCTGGGCGCTGGCGGCGGACAGCGATCAGGAGGCCCGGCATCTGTTCAAGAGCCGCGAGCGCTGGCGCATGGACCGCCATAGGGGGCAGCTCGGGCCGCTGTTGCCTCCCGAGCAGGCTGCGCGCGACTACAGCGCTGAGGAGCAGCTGCAGCTGGAGGGCTTGCGGCGACATGCGCTGGTCGGCAGCGCGGCGCAGGTGGGCGCCAGGCTGCGCGCCCTGGCCTCCAGCCTGGAGCTCGACGAGCTGGTCATCATCACCTGGGCCCATGATCCGGCCGTGCGCCGTCGTTCGTACCAGCTGCTGGCCAGCGAGTTCGGGCTGTCCTGAGACAATGCCAATGAGCACCAAACCATTCTGATTCAGGAATTCACGCGATGAATGCCCCCTACAGCCTGGAACCGGCCGCGCCCGCTGAGGCCGGCTTCTGCCCCCAGGGCCTGAAGCGGCTGCTTGGCGTTTTGCAGTCCGAGATTGACCGCCAGCGTGTGCCTGGCGCGGTGGCGCTGATCGCGCGGCGCGGCAGGCTTGCCCTGTTCGAAAGCCTGGGCCGCCAGAGCCCGCAGGCCGAGAGCCAGAGCCCGCAGGCCGAGACCACCATGGCCAAGGACTCGATCTTCCGCATCTATTCGATGACCAAGCCCATCGTGTCGGCAGCCGTGCTGATGCTGATGGAAGAAGGCAAGCTGCTGCTCAGTGATCCGGTCGCTAAGCACCTGAGCGAGTTCGCCGGGCAGAAGGTCGCGGTCTTGCGCGATGGACGGCTGGCACTCGAGCCCGCCCAGCGCGAAGCCACAGTGCAGGACCTGCTGCGCCACACGGCGGGCCTGACTTACGAGTTTCTCGGCGACAGCGCGGTGCAGCAGCAATATTCCCAGATCAACATCGCCTCGCGCCAACGCAGCAATGCGGAGTTCGCGAGGGAGTTGGCCGCCATCCCGCTGGCCTACCAGCCCGGCAGTGTCTGGGACTACAGCCGCGCCACCGATGTGCTGGGTGTGCTGATCGAGGCCCTCAGCGGCCAGACCCTGGGCGCCTTCTTGCAGCAGCGCATTCTGGGTCCGCTGGGCATGAAGGACACGGCGTTCTCCGTGCCGCCCGAGCAGCAGCACCGCATCGCCGAAGCCTTTGACCGAGACCCGGATAGCGGCGCCCATGTCAAGCTGCTTGAGGTCCGCCAGTCGCCGCGCTTCGAGTCCGGCGGCGGCGGCCTGGTGTCCACGGCGATGGACTACGCGCGCTTTCTGCAGCTGATGCTGGGCGGTGGCACGATCGATGGCGTGCGCCTGCTGGGCCGCAAGACCGTGGAGCTGATGACGGCCGACCATCTGGGCGACACACCCCGCGTCTGCGATCTGCTGTCGCCTGGCCATGGCTTCGGCCTGGGCTACGCCGTGCGCACCCATGCCGGCCTTGCGGGGGTGCCGGGCTCGGTGGGCCTGTACTACTGGGGCGGCATTGCCGGCACCACGTTCTTCGTCGATCCGAAGGAAGAGCTGTTCGCGCTGATGATGATTCAGGCCCCGGGCCAGCGAGACTACTTCCGCCCGCTGTTCCGCGATCTGGTGTATGCAGCGCTGGACTGATCCGCTGGCCTAGTCGCTGCCGGCTCGCACGACAGCGCAGCACATGCGCTCCATGTCTGCAGCCCAGCGGCCGGCCTCCTGCGCGCTTAAGGCCACCAGCAGCCCGTAGCGACGGCCGCCCCAGACCGCGAGCTGCAGTGCCTTGAGCATGTCGTCCGCAGGGCGGTGCGGCAGATCATCACAGGCCGTGAACACCCGGATCCAGGCCGCGCCCAGTTCTTCATGAACGCGACGATGGTGCTTGGGCTCGGCGATCTGGCCCTCCAGCACCAGCATGTCGGGATGAAACCAGGGCAGCTCGGGCGCATCGACACCGCAGCTCAGCCGCACCAGCTGGTGTACCCGTTGCTGCCATGTGAGGCCCATGGGCTGCACGGCCTGTTGTTCGATGGCGTTGAGCAGCGCATCGATGCAGTGCCGCACATAACCCGAGAGCAGTGCCAGCTTGTTGGGGAAATAGTCGTACAGCGTGCCGACCGAGATGCCGGTTTCCAGCGCCACGGCGCGGGTCGTCACACCGTCCCAGCCATCGCGCTGCCAAATCCGAACAAAGGCGTCGTAAATGGCCTGCACCGTGAATTTGGCGCGCGCCTGGGACGGCCGCTTCAGCGGCTTGGCTGCGCGCTTGCCCGATGAGGAACTCATCGCACCGGCTTTCCGAACCCGCTCGACACGCGACCGCAATACATTCAATTCACCCCGAATCGACAACCCATGGAGCAGCAAAACATGAACACTTCAGCCCCGCTTACGCGGCTGTTGACCCGCAAGAACGCATTGAATCACAGCCGCATCGAAACCGGCCCGCAAGCGCCGCCGAGCGAGGGCGAAGCCCTGCTCAAAATCAACCGCGTGGCCCTCACCACCAACAACATCACCTACGCCGCGTTTGGCGAAGCCATGCAGTATTGGAACTTCTTTCCCACGCCAGAGGCCGATTGGGGCCATATGCCGGTCTGGGGTTTTGCCGATGTGGTGGCGTCCACCGTGCCTGGGGTGGAAGTCGGTGAGCGCTTCTACGGCTATTTCCCGATCGCCAGCCATTTGCGCATGCAGCCCGAACGCGTCACGCCGCGCGGCTTTTACGACGGCGCCGAGCATCGCCGCAGCCTGACCTCGGCCTACAACCAGTACACGCGATGCAGCGCCGACCCCGCGTACCGCGCGGCCGACGAGAGCTACCAGATGCTGGTGCGCCCGCTGTTCATCACCTCGTTCATGCTGGCGGACTTCCTGCAGGACAACGCTTTCTTCGGGGCGACGCGGCTCGTGATTTCCAGCGCGTCGAGCAAGACAGCCTACGGCACGGCGTTCTGCCTGCAGGAGAGCCGGAGCGTCGAGCTGATCGCGCTGACTTCGCAGCGCAACCAGGGCTTTGTCGAACGCCTGGGCTGCTACCAGCGCAGCGTGAGCTACGAAGCGCTGGGCTCCATAGCCCCTGGCGAGCGCACGCTGTATGTGGACTTCTCGGGCGACGAAGCCTTGCGCGCTTCGATCCACCACCATTTCGGCGATTCGCTGGTGTACGACTGCTTTGCCGGTTCAGCGCAGAACACGCAGTTTCTGCGCGACACCGGGCTGCCCGGCCCCGAGCCCAAGTTCTATTTCGCACCGGTGCAAATCCGCAAGCGCAATGCCGACTGGGGTCATGCGGTGGTCAACCAGCGCTTCAACGAGGCGCAGCTCGCTTTCATCCGGCGCGTCAGCGACGCGCAGGCGCCGTGGATGCAGGTGGCCGAGCACTGCGGCTTTGAAGCGGCCCAGGCCCTGATCGCCGACCTGCATGCCGGGCGCATCGATCCGCTCAAGGGGCATGTGGTGGTGCTGGATTGATGCTGTCGGTGCCGATGCGCAGGCGGCCGCACTACTTGCTTACACATTTCACATCCGTCTACGCGATGTATCCGTCTTGCTTGTTACAAACAGGGCATCGCAAAAGGAATCCCCGTGACGGATACGAATCAACAAGGACTCGATCGCTTAGCCCCTCAACCTGCGTTTTCCGAGCGCCTGCGCCACAGCAAGGCGCTGCTGCCCACGATGGCGGTGATGGGCGTGACCGTACTCGCGCTCGCTGCGGCTCTGGTGACCCATCGCTCCGAGGCCCAGCCCGGAGGGCCCCAGCCCATGGTTCAGGGCGGGCCGTACGCGCAAGGTGGCCAGCCGATGGCTCAGGCAGCGCAATACGCACAGGCGGCGCCATACGCCCAGGGGTCGCAGTACCCTCAGGCGACGGCGCCCAGCGCGGCCCAGCCTGCGCACGCCCAGCTCCAGCGTCAGCCAGCCCCTGTGGCTCATGTCGCCCGAGCACCGGTCTGCCGCAACTGCGGCACGGTCGAGTCGGTCACGCCTGTGCAGCGCTCGGCTCCGACCAGCGGCGTGGGCGCCGTGGCCGGCGGGGTCGCCGGTGCCTTGCTCGGCAACCAGGTTGGTGGTGGCAACGGCCGCGCCGCCATGACGGTGCTGGGGGCGGTCGGTGGTGGTTTTGCCGGCAACGCCATCGAGAAAAACATGAAGACGCAGACCAGCTACCAGATGCGCGTCCGCATGCGCGACGGCTCGGTGCGCACGGTGGAGCAGGCCACGGCGCTGGCGGCGGGTTCGCCGGTGTTGGTGGAGCGCAACACCGTACGACTGGCGCCGGTGAGCCAGTCGGCGGCACAATCCATGAGCTCAGGCCATTCTTCTCTGTAAGCTCAAAGGAAACCCATGAAACTCGCAACAAGAAACTGGACGCTGGCGGCTTGCCTGTCCTTGATGGGCCTGTCGGCGGCTCAGGCCGGTGACACCTACGTCAACGCGACCGTGGGGGGCGTGCTGTCGCCCGGCGTGTACGGCCGCATCGATTTTGGCAACGCACCGCCGCCACCGGTGCTCTACCCGCAGCCCGTGATCATCCAGCGCCCGGCGGTGCTGGTCCATCAGGAGCCCCTGTACCTGTACGTGCCGCCAGGACACGCCAAGAAATGGTCCAAGCATTGTGCGAGCTACAACGCCTGCGGCCGACCGGTCTATTTCGTGAAGGTGGACGAGCGGCACCATGACGGCGATCACAAGCATAAGCACAAACACAAGGGCCATGGCAAGCACGGCCACGACGACTGAGCTTAGGCTTCGGCGACCTGCAGCACCAGCTTGCCGAAATTCTCGCCGGTGAAGAGCTTGATCAGCGCCTCTGGGAAGTTGTCCAGGCCCTTGACCATGTCCTCCCTGCTTTTCATGCGGCCGTCCTTGAGGTAGGCGGCCATTTCGGCCACGGCGAGGTGGTAGCGGTCGGCGTAGTCGAACACGACCATGCCTTCCATGCGAGCGCGGTTGACCAGCAGGGACAGGTAGTTCTTGGGCCCCTGAACAGGCTCGGTGTTGTTGTACTGGCTGATGGCGCCGCAGATCACGATGCGGGCGCCACGCGCGATGCGAGTCAGCACCGCATCCAGAATCTCGCCACCGACGTTGTCGAAATAAATGTCTACGCCCTTGGGGCAATGTTCCTTCAGGCCGGCCTTCACATCGCCGGCCTTGTAGTCGATGCAGGCGTCAAAGCCCAGCTCGTTGACGACCCAGTCGCACTTGGCCCGCCCGCCGGCGATACCGACCACGCGGCAGCCCTTGATCTTGGCGATCTGGCCCACAGTCTGGCCCACGGCGCCGGCCGCGCCCGACACCACGACGGTCTCGCCCGGTTTGGGCTGGCCCACATCGATCAGGCCGAAGTAACCCGTCATGCCGGGCATGCCCAGCACGTTGAGCCACTGGGTCAGGCTGCCGCGGCGCAGATCGATCTTGAACATGCCGTTGCGCTTGATCTGGTCCTGCGCAATCAGCATGTACTCCTGCACGCCCAGCCCGGCCGAGACGTAGTCGCCGACGGCAAAATCCGGGTTCCTGGAAGCAATGACCTTGCCCACGCCGCCGGCGCGCATGACTTCGCCGATCCCCACGGGCGGGATGTAGCTCTTGCCCTCGTTCATCCAGCCGCGCATGGCGGGGTCCAGCGACAGCGCCAGCGTTTTGACCAGCACGCCGCCCTCGGCCGGTTCGGCGACCGGCTCGGTGGTGAAGCTCCAGTTGGCGCGGGTGGGCGTGCCCACCGGCCGCGAGGCCAGGCGGATCTGGTGGTTGGTGAGGGAGGTGATGGCGTCCATGGGGGGTCTCCTGCAGACGGGGTTGGCCAAGAATAGGCCATGGTAGCCACATACTCCAGCGCCACCGGTAGCCAAGGCGACAGGCGGCCGGGCAGGCCACAAGTCAGCCTGCTGTGCTGTAATGCGTCAGGACTTGGTGCGACCCATGTGCTGCTCCCCGGCCGGCCGCTGCGGTCGGGGTAATGGCCGTTTCTGGAGGCTTCCCGCATGTCCCCGTTTCCGTCGTCCGCTCAGACTTGTGCTCATGTCCAGATCCAGCGCGAAGCCTTGGTGCAGCAGTATGCGGGCATAAGGGCTCAGAGCCTGGCGCTGGCGGCGCCTCTGTCGGCCGAGGATCAATGCATCCAGTCCATGCCCGATGCCAGCCCTACCAAATGGCATCTGGCGCACACCAGCTGGTTCTTCGAAGCCCTGGTTCTGCGGCCTCACGCCCCCGACTACCAGCCGTTCGACGAACGGTTTTTTTATCTTTTCAACTCCTACTACGAAGCCCTGGGCCCGCGTCATCCGCGGCCGCAGCGCGGGCTGTTGACCCGGCCCACGCTGGCCGAGGTCCATGCCTATCGCGCCCATGTGGACGTGGCCATGCAGGACTTCATCCGCGACAGCGATGAGCCCCTCTGGCAGGCCGCGCAATCCCTGGTCACGCTGGGCTTGAACCACGAGCAGCAGCACCAGGAACTGATCCTCACCGACATGCTGCATGCGCTGTGGTGCAACCCCTTGCTGCCGGCCTACCAGCCGGCCGATGCGCCGGTGTTGCGGCTGGCCAGTTCGGTACCGCCGCTGGGCTGGCGGGCCATGAGTGGGGGCACCGTGCAGGTCGGCCGCCAGGGCGGCGGGTTTGCCTTTGACAACGAAATGCCGCGCCACAGCGTGTTGCTGGCGCCCTACCAGCTGGCCGACCGGCTGGTGTGCTGCGGCGAGTATGCGCAGTTCATCGCGGACGGTGGCTACAGCCGGCCCGAGCTGTGGCTGTCGGACGGCTGGGCCGCCGTGCCGGCCAATGGCTGGCAGTCTCCCGCCTATTGGCTGGCGCCCGGCGATCCCCGGGCTCCTGGCAAAGACTGGCAGGTGTTCGGCCTGAACGGCGTGCGGCCGCTGGACCCCGCGGCGCCCGTAAGCCATGTCAGCTATTACGAAGCCGCTGCCTATGCCGAATGGGCGGGGGCTCGCTTGCCGACCGAGTTCGAATGGGAGGCGGCCTGCGCCACGCAAGACCTGCCGCAAATGACGGGCCATGTCTGGCAATGGACGCGCTCGTCCTACGACCCTTATTCCGGCTTTCGTCCGTTCACGGGCGTGGTGAGCGAATACAACGGCAAGTTCATGGTGGGGCAAATGGTGCTGCGGGGCAGCAGCAGCGCCACGCCTGAAGGACACACGCGAGCGAGCTACCGCAATTTCTTTCCGCCCGCCGCGCGCTGGCAGTTTTCAGGCATACGCCTGGCCAAGGATGGCAGATGCTGAACCCTAGCCTGCTGAACGCTGACGAGGTGCCTGCGACCCGCGAGGCTGTGCGCAGCCAGTTTGCGCAGGACTTGCTGGCCGCCCTGTCGAGGCGACCGCGCAGCATTTCGCCCAAGTATTTCTACGACGCCAGCGGCTCCGCCTTGTTTGACCGCATCTGTGAGCTGCCCGAGTACTATCCGACGCGCACCGAGTTGGCATTGCTGTCGATCCACGCGGCCGACATTGCCGGGCACATGGGCCCGCGCGCCGAGGTCGTGGAGTTTGGTGCCGGGTCGATGCGCAAGATCAGGCTGTTGCTGCAGGCCATGGAGCAGCCCGCCCGCTACCTGCCCGTGGATATTTCGGGCGATCATTTGAGCCGCGCTGCGGCTGCGCTTCGGCGCGACTACCCCATGCTGGATGTGCTGCCCGTGGCGGCCGACTACACGCAGCGCCTGTCGCTGCCCGCGCCGATGATGGGTGCGGGAGCACGCGTGGGTTTTTTCCCCGGCTCCACCATTGGCAACTTCAGCCCCGAGGAGGCGCTGCACTTCCTGCAAATGGCGGCTCAGCTGCTGCGCGGCGGGGCTTTGCTGCTGGGGGTCGATCTGGTCAAGGAGCCCGCCATGCTGCATGCCGCCTACAACGACGCACAGGGCGTGACGGCGGCCTTCAACCTGAACCTGCTGGCGCGCGCCAACCGCGAGTTGGACGCCAACTTTGAGCTGACGCAATTTGCCCACAGCGCCTTCTACAATGCGCCCTTGCAGCGGATCGAGATGCATCTGGTGAGCCGGTGCGCGCAACGCGTCTCGGTCTGTGGCGAATGCTTTGAGTTTGCCGAAGGCGAAACCCTGCACACCGAAAATTCCTATAAGTTCACCATTGACAGCCTGCGCCAGTTGGCGGCGCAGGCGGGTTTCAGGCCCGGCCCGGTCTGGACCGATCCGCAACACCTGTTCAGCCTGCATTGGCTGCAGGCCCCCGTCTGGAAAGGACTCCCATGAAAGCAAGCTGGAACGGCGTCGTGATTGCCCAAAGCGACGACACCGTGGTGGTCGAAGGCAACCACTATTTCCCCGACAGCGCGCTCAACCGCGACTACATCACCTTCAGCAATCACAAAACCATGTGCGGCTGGAAGGGGCAGGCGAGCTACTGTTTAATTGCGTAAGTTAACGATAGTGTTTCGAAGCTGTGCCCCGCGGACTTCACGCTTGCGCCAAACGAAGGGCGCGGCGTTCTCGTTGTAGGCGGCGGTGAAGGCATGGATGGCCTGGACGAGTTGGTCAGTGC
>JBOHHM010000046.1:0-21152 GCA_050725495.1 Burkholderiaceae bacterium
ACACGGCGGTGTGGTCGATGAGCACGTAAGGGCTGACCTTGAACGCCGGGGAGACGACGGCATCTACCCCGGCCCATGCGCCGTAGTCGAATCCATTGTCGAGTCCTTCGAACGTTCGCGGGCCGAATGGGGTTTGCGCGTACGTTTCGCGCGTATCCCCGCATCGAGCGTCACCGGGAATCTCCCGCCAGACGTGCGCAAATGCGCATGGGAGGACGTCGGACTCGACGGCCTCCCATCGCCACAACCGTTTCGTTGCGCACGCCCGTCGCGACCACTAGCTCTGCCGCGACTCGATGGTCTTCCGGAGCTCCTCTTCCTTCTTCATGAGCTCTCCGGTCGGATCGACGGGAGCGAAGTCCGCCGTTTCGAACACCTGGCGAATCTCGACCTCACCCTCCTGGAACGGCGCTCGCTTGAGCCACTCGATCGCCTCTTGCTTCGACTTCACCTGCCAGATCCAGAAGCCCGCCACGAGCTCCTTCGCCTCGGTGAAGGGGCCGTCGATCAGCGTGCGCTTCGAGCCGTCGAACCTGACGCGGGCGCCTTTGGCGCTCGCGTGAAGCCCTTCGCCCGCAAGCATCACGCCGGCTTTCACCAGCTCTTCGTTGTACTTCCCCATGTCGGCAAGCAGTTGCTCGCTCGGCATGACGCCCGCCTCGGTGTTCTTGTCGGCCTTGATCAGGATCATGAATCGCATCGTCGTTACTCCTTCAGGTTTCGGTTTGGAACCGGGCCTGCGGACGATCTCGACCGGATCAGAGCCCTCGTTCTAATGCCACGACGAACGAAGGTTGGTGAAATCGACAGGCCGCACGAACTTTTTGAAAATATTCGTGTTTGTTTGCATCTCGGGCGGCAGATCCGGGACACCGCCGCCACGGCCTCAACAAAATCAGCCCCCAGCCCTCGTCAGCCGGGCGCAACATGCTACAGTTTTTATAGCTAATTCAGCGCGCTGGCGAGCGCAGCGTGCGGCTCAGCAGCAGCACCGGGATCAGGCCGACCAGCACCAGCGCCAGCGAGGGCAGCGCCGCTTCGCCCAGGCGCTCGTCGCGCGCGAGCTGGTAGGCCACGACGGCCAGGGTGTCGCTGTCGAAGGGGCGCAGCACCAGGGTGGCGGGCAGTTCCTTCATCACGTCGACGAACACCAGCAGCGCGGCCGCGGCCGTCGAGCGCTTGAGCAGCGGCCAATGCACGCGCGCCAGCAGCGCGAGGCCGCCGGTGCCCAGCATGCGGGCCGAGTCGTCAAAGCTCGCGGGAATGCGCGCATAGCCGCTTTGCACCGACTGCAGGGCCACGGCGCAAAAGCGCACCAGGTAGGCCCAGACCAGGCCCAGCACCGTGGCCGTGACCCAGTAACCGGCGCTGGTCTGCGGCGCCGCGGCCTGCAGCCAGCCCACCGGCAGCAGCAGGCCGACCACGATCACCGCGCCGGGAATCGCGTAGCCCAGCCCCGCCAGATGCACGACGCCGCGGGTGACGGCGTCCGGCGTGCGGCGCAGGCTGAAGGCCAGGGCCAGCGCCAGCGCCACGGCCAGCACGGCGCTCAGCGCCCCCAGGCGAATGCTGTTGAAAGCCCATTGCACAAAGCGCTCCCAGGGCAGGACCGACCAGTCGGCCGCCAGCGGGCGCAGCATGAACAGCACGGGCAGCACAAAGCCCATGAGCACCGGCAGGCCGCAGACGGTCCAGGCCAGCACGATGCGCCGGCCCTGCAAGGCCAGGGGCTGGGATTCGGCCGAGCCCGAGCGCGCGCCGCGGCCCGAGGCAAAGCGCATGCGCTGCTGAGCCTTGTGCTCGAGCCGCAGCAGCAGCACGACGACGACCAGCAACAAAGTGGCGAGCTGGGCCGCCGCGATTCGGTTGTCCATGGCCAGCCAGGCCTTGTAGATGCCGGCCGTGAAGGTCTGGATGCCGAAATAGCTGGAAACGCCGAAGTCGGCCAGGGTTTCCATCAGGGCCAGGGCCACGCCGGCGGCGACAGCCGGCCGCGCCAGCGGCAGCGCGACCTCGCGGATGCGCCGCGACAGCGGGGCGCCGAGCAGGCGCGCGGCTTCCATCAGGTGGGCCGCGCGCTCGCTCAAAGCCGTGCGGGCCAGCAGGTAGACATAGGGGTAGAGCGCGAAGGTGAAGACCCAGGCCGCGCCGCCGACGCTGCGGACCTCGGGCAGGACACGACCCTGCAGACCGAAGCTGGCGCGCAGCCAGCTCTGCAGCGGCCCGCTGAACTGCAGGTAGTCGGTGTAGGCATAGGCCACGACATAGGCCGGCATCGCCAGCGGCAGCAGCAAGGCCCACTCGAAGCTGCGACGGCCCGGAAAGTCGAACAGGGTCACGGCGGCCGCGGTGGCGGTGCCGACCAGCACCACGCCCAGCGCGACCATCGCGCACAGGCGCAGCGTGGTCCAGGCGTAGTCCGGCAGCACGGTGCGGCTCATCTCGAGCAGGATTTGCGCGGTGGGCGCGTCCCATTGCAGCCAGGACGCGAGCACGGCCAGCACCGGCAGGCTCAGCAGGGTCGCCAGCAGCAGCAGCAGGATTTGATGGAGCCGGCCAGACGGCATGGGTGGTTGAAACAGGTGAAGCGAAAATGAGAATTGTAAGCATCTACAATTTGCACCATGTTCTTAGAGGTTTCGCAGCTCAGGGTTCAGTACGCAGGGCGTTCCCGGCCCGCCGTCGACGAGGTCTCGTTCGGCCTGCACGCCGGCGAGATCGGCGTGCTGATCGGCCCCTCGGGCTGCGGCAAGACCACGCTGCTGCGGGCCGTGGCCGGGCTCGAGCGCGCTTCGGCCGGTGCGATCCGGCTCTCGGGCGCGGTGGTCAGCAGCGCCAGCCAGCATGTGGCGGCCGAGGCGCGCCGCATCGGCATGGTGTTCCAGGACTACGCACTGTTTCCGCATCTGGACGTGGGGCATAACGTGGGCTTTGGCCTGCACCACCTGAAGCGGGGCCAGCGCGCGGCGCGGGTGGCCGAGGTGCTGGATCTGGTCGGGCTGGGCGGTATCGAGCGCCACTTTCCGCACGAGCTCTCGGGCGGCCAGCAGCAACGCGTGGCGCTGGCCCGCGCGCTGGCCCCGAGCCCGCAGCTGCTGCTGCTCGACGAGCCTTTTTCCAACCTCGATGTCGACCTGCGCGAACGCCTGGCGCACGAGGTGCGCGCGATCCTGAAATCGGCCCAGGCCACGGCCCTGTTCGTCACGCACGACCAGCTCGAAGCCTTTGCCATTGGCGACGCGATCGGCGTCATGTCCGACGGCCAGCTGCACCAGTGGGACGATGCCTATACGCTGTACCACCGCCCGGCGACGCGCTTTGTCGCCGATTTCATCGGCCACGGCGTGTTCACCCCGGCCCGGATCCGGCAGCATGGCGACGCGGTGGTGGTGCAAACCCCGCTGGGCGAGCTGGCCGACATGGCCGAATGCCCGCTGCCCGGCGCGTTTGAAAACGGCGAATGCGATGTGCTGCTGCGCGCCGACGACATCGTGCACGACGACGACGCTCCTGTGAAAGCCCAGATCATGCGCAAGGCGTTTCGCGGCTCGGAGTTTCTCTACACGCTGCGCCTGAGCAGCGGCGAAACCGTGCTGGCCCATGTGCCCAGCCACCACGACCACAGGATAGGCGAATGGATAGGCATACGCCCGCAGGTCGACCATGTGGTGACCTTCGAGCGCGGCTCCAGCGGGAATTCCTTGATCAAGTGAGCCGGCAGCCCATGCGGCATAGGCGTCAGTCGCTATATTTTCAATAGCATGCAGATTGCTCAGCGGCGCAGGCCATCGACCTCGCGCCGCAGGTCCGCGGCCCAGGTCCGGCGGTCGCGGCCGTCGGCCTGCTGCGGCTCGCCGAACGTGACCACGGCCGCGATGCTGCTCGCCGTCAGGGTGCGCCAGAGCGAGCCGAGCAGCGTGTCGTCGCCGTTGTAGCAGGGCGCCGCGCTGCGCTGGCCGGTTGCCGCATCGACAAACTGCAGGGCCAGCGGCTGGACCGGCGTGCCGGCCGAGATGGCCGCCTGGATCAGGTTGGCATGGAACGGCAGCAGCGCGGCGCCGTCGCCGGTCGTGCCCTCGGGGAACACCGCCAGCACATCGCCGGCGCGCAGGCGCTCGGCCATGTGGTGCACCACGCGCATGGCGTCGCGCCGCAACTCGCGCTCGATGTACAGCGTGCCGGCCGCATCCGCCAAGGTGCCGATCAGCGGCCAGCGCTTGACATCGGCCTTGGAGACAAAGCGGCAGTAGCGCGCGGCATGCATGACCAGAATGTCGAGCCAGGAGATGTGGTTGGCCACCAGCAGCACGGGGCCGTTGTGCGGCGGCTCGCCTCGGACGACCAGTTGGATCGCCAGCCTTGCCAGCATTTCCCGGGCCCAGGCCTGAACACGGGCCTCCTTTTGCGACGGGCTGAGCCTCGGGAACAGGGTCGCAATGGTCCACAGCCCGGCCAGCACATGGGGCAGCGCCCTCAGCAGTTTCCAGGCGGCGCGCAAGGAATTCATGGCGCCAGGGCGGCAGCGCCGCAAGCACGCAAGCCTGGGCATGGAGCGTCGAGCGTCGAGCGCCATTCACGCTGAACGCTCAACGCCGAACCCTCAACCCGCAGAACCCGCGACATCGCGTTCAAGCCTCGTAGGCCACTTGCCCGCCCACGATGGTGCAGCGCACGCGACCGGGCAGGGCGTAGCCCGAAAACGGCGTGTGCTTTCCCTGGCTGCGCAGGGCCCCGGGCTCGACCACCCATTCGGCCTGCGGGTCGAACACGCAGACATCGGCCACGCCACCTTCGACCAGCTGGCCTACGCTGGCCTGCAGCGTGCCCAGCGACGAGCCCAGTACGCGGGCCGGCGCGCTGGTCAGCACGGCCAGCGCGCGCGTGAGGCCCACGCCGCTTTCCTGAGCCCACTTGAGCGACTGACTCAGCAGCAGTTCCAGCCCGGTGGCACCGGGCTCGGCCTCGGCAAAAGGCAGGGTCTTGGCGTCCTCGTCCACCGGTGTGTGATCCGACACCAGAGCGTCGATCGTGCCGTCGGCCAGGGCCTCGCGAATCGCGTCACGGTCGCGCTGCTGACGCAGCGGCGGGTTCAGGCGGGCGCGGCCGTCGAAGTAACCGATGTCGGTATCGGTCAGCTGCAGCGAGTTGATGCTGACGTCGCAGGTGACGTCCAGGCCGCTGTCCTTGGCTTGGCGCACCAGGGCCAGGCCCGCGGCGCTGCTGAGCCGGCACAGGTGGACGCGTGCGCCCGTGGCCTTCATCAGTTCGAAGATCGTGTGCAGCGCAATCGTTTCGGCCGCCACCGGCACGCCGCTCAAGCCCATGCGGGTGGCCAGCGGCCCGCTGGCCACGACGCCCTTGCCCAGGTAGAGCTCCTGCGGGCGCAGCCAGCTCGTGTAGCCGAAGGTGCTGGCATACTGCAGTGCGCGCTGCAGGACCTGGGTGTTGACCAGGGGCACCTCGGCCTGGCTGAAGCCCACGCAACCGGCCTCGGTCAGCTCCACCATCTCGGTCAGCACTTCGCCCGCGAGGCCGCGCGTGAGTGCGCCCAGCGGAAACACGCGCGACTGGTGCAGCTTCTCGGCTCGGAACTTGAGCATTTCCACCAGCCCGGGCTCGTCGAGCACGGGCTCGGTATCGGGCAGGCAGACCAGGCTGGTCACGCCGCCGGCCACGGCGGCCGCCATTTCGGACTCGAGCATGCCTTCGTGCTCATGGCCGGGCTCGCGCAGGCGCACCGCCAGATCGACCAGGCCGGGCGCCACGATGCAGCCCGCGGCATCGATCACCTTGTTCGGCGAAAAATCGGACGCTATCTTCTTGATAGCAATGATGCGGCCCGCCGCCAGGGCCAGATCGCAAATTTCGTCGAAGTTGGAGGCCGGATCGATGACCCGGCCGTTCTTGATCAGGATTTTCATGCTGTTGTTCTCTGGGACGACACGCAGGCCTCAAGCTTCGTTGCCCGCCACGATCGACATCACGGCCATGCGCACCGCGATGCCGAAGGTCACCTGCGGCAGGATCACGCTTTGCTTGCCGTCGACCACCGCCGAGTCGATTTCCACGCCGCGGTTGATCGGCCCCGGGTGCATCACGATGGCGTCGGGCTTGGCCAGCTGCAGCTTCTCGGGCGTGAGGCCATAGCTCTTGAAAAACTCCTGGCTGGACGGCAGCAGGGCGCCGCTCATGCGCTCGTTTTGCAGGCGCAGCATGATGACCACGTCGCAGCCCTTGATGCCCTCTGCCAGCGTGTGGCAGACGCGCACGCCCATCTGCGCCATGTCGCCGGGCACCAGGGTCTTGGGGCCGACCACGCGGACCTCGGCGCAGCCCAGCGTGGTCAGCGCATGGATGTCGGAGCGCGCCACGCGCGAGTGCAGCACATCGCCCACGATGGCGACCGTGAGGTTGGAGAAGTCCTTCTTGTAGTGCCGGATCGTGTACATGTCCAGCAGGCCCTGCGTGGGATGCGCGTGGCGACCGTCGCCGGCGTTGACCACATGCACATGGGGCGCCACATGCTGGGCGATCAGGTAGGGCGCGCCGGACTCGCCGTGGCGCACAACGAACAGATCCGCCGCCATGGCGCTCAGGTTGGCGATGGTGTCGAGCAGCGACTCGCCTTTGGAGGCCGACGAGCGCGCGATGTCCAGGTTGAGCACGTCGGCGCTCAGGCGCTTGGCGGCGATCTCGAAGGTCGTGCGGGTGCGCGTGGAGTTCTCGAAGAACAGGTTGAACACGCTCTTGCCGCGCAGCAGCGGCACCTTCTTGACCTCGCGGTCGTTGACGCTGACGAAGTTGGCCGCCGTGTCGAGGATATGCGTGACGATGTCCTTGGGCAGGCCTTCGATGGACAGCAGGTGGATGAGTTCGCCGTTCTTGTTGAGTTGGGGGTTGCGTTTGTACAGCACTTCAGCTGCCCTCCACATGAAAACTGAAAGCCCCCGCGTCGTCGCGGGCCAGCGCGAGCGACTGTGATGCCGGCAAGGCCACGCGGGCGGCGGCAAAGTCGGCCTGCACCGGCAGCTCGCGCCCGCCGCGGTCCACCAGCACCGCCAGCCGGACGCTGGCGGGTCGGCCGTAGTCGAACAGCTCGTTGAGCACGGCCCGGATGGTGCGGCCGGTGTAGAGCACGTCGTCGAGCAGGATGATCTCGGCGCCATTCACGTCAAAGGGCAGCGTGGTCTGCCCGCCGGCCGCGAGGCCGCGCTGGGCAAAGTCGTCGCGGTGCATGGCCGAGGAAATCACGCCGGGCTCGCCGGCCAGGCCCAGATCTTTTTGCAGTCGCGCGGCCAGCCAGGCGCCGCCCGAGGTCACGCCGACCAGGCGGGCCGCGCCGGGCGGCATGCTGCGCAACTGCTGCACGCCGCGCAGCAGCTCGCGGTACAGGGCTTCGGCGTCCAGCACAAGGCCAGCCCCCACGCTTGCCACTTCGTGTGCTGCGCTGCCCCCCGGGGGGGCCTTCGCGCCTTGGGGCGGCCCGGCGTCGCTCATGGGCTTGGTCATGGCAAATTCCTCAAAAACTGTTCCAGAATGATGCAGGCCGCCGCCGCGTCAGCGTCCTTGGCGCCGGACTCCAGCGCCGCCGTCGTGCTGTAGCGTTCATCGACCTCGAACACGGGCAGCTTGAACCGGCCCCGCAGCTGGCGAGCGAATTTGCGTGCACGTTCGGTATTTTCATGGCTGGCGCCATCGGGGTGAAAGGGCACACCGACCACCAGCGCATCAGGCTGCCATTCGCGTATGCGGGCTTCGATGGGCCCGAAGCGCGCATCGCCCTCGGCCTTGATCGTGGCCTGCGGCTGGGCGTTGCGCATGAGGCGGTTGCCCACGGCCACGCCGGTGCGCTTAAGCCCGAAATCAAAAGCCAGAAA
Source organism: Burkholderiaceae bacterium (assembly GCA_050725495.1). GTDB lineage: Bacteria > Pseudomonadota > Gammaproteobacteria > Burkholderiales > Burkholderiaceae_C > JBOHHM01. The sequence goes on from JBOHHM010000046.1 coordinate 7,878, forward strand.
AGTTTGCAGATGGGGGGGTGCGTCGGGTAGGGGCAACGCAGTCATGCGTGCCCCGCCTCGCCCGACAGCATCCAGGCTTCCAGCCCGAGCAGGGCCAGCGCCTTGTCGTAGCGCTGCTCCACCGGCGTGTCGAAAATCACCGAGAGGTCGGCCCCGACCGTCAGCCAGCTGTTCTCCGCCAGCTCCGACTCCAGCTGCCCCTCGCCCCAGGCCGAATAGCCCAGCGAGACCAGCACACGGCGCGGCCCGGCACCGGTGGACATGGCCTCGAGCACGTCTTTGGAGGTGGTCATCTCCAGCCCACCGGGAATCGTCAGAGTCGAGGCGTAGACCGACTCGTTCGAGCTGGCGTCGCCCGCCAGCATGGGTTCGTGCAACACGAAACCGCGCTCGGTCTGCACCGGCCCGCCCTGAAACACCGGGGCGTTGCTCAGGTCTTCGCGGCGCAAGGGCAGTTCCACCTTGTCGAACAAATTCTTGAGATTGATGTCGCTGGGCTTGTTGATGATCAGGCCCAGCGCGCCGCGCTCGCTGTGCTCGCACAGGTAGACCACGCTTTTGGCAAAAGCCTCATCCTGCAGCCCTGGCATGGCGATCAGAAAATGGTGTGTCAGGTTGATGGGGGCAGAATCAGAAGCCATACCCCGATTTTAGCGGCGATACAGAACAGGCCCCAGGCTGCCACCACAAGCGGCGCTGCGGCATCAGGCCGACACCTCGGCGGCCGCGTAGCGCCGCACCAGGCTCAGCAGTTCCTCTTCCGAATAGGGCTTGCCCAGGTAGTGGTTCACGCCCAGCTGCTCGGCATGCTCGCGGTGTTTGCCGGCGATGCGCGAGGTGATCATGATGATGGGCAGGTCCTGCAGCCGCCTGTCGCCGCGAATGTTGCGCGCCAGATCGAAGCCGTCCATGCGCGGCATCTCGATGTCGGACAGCACCACCGTCGGTCGCTCCTCCTGCAGGCGCTCCAGGGCCTGCAGGCCGTCGACGGCCAGCGACACGCGGTAGCCCTCGCGCTGCAGCAGGCGCTGAGTCACGCGGCGCACGGTGATCGAGTCATCGACCACCAGGACCAGCGGGATTTGCGCAGCCTCCATGATCACCGGCTGCTCGGCGCGACCCGCGGTGGAGGACGTCGCCTCCAGCACATCGGGCTGGGCCTGGTCGGCGCTCAGGCTGCGGGCCCGCTCGCCATAAACCGAGGCCAGGGCCACGGGGTTGTAAATCAGTACCACGGCACCGGAGGCCAGCACGGTCATGCCGGCCAAGCCAGGCAGGCGCGAGAGCTGCGGCCCGAGGTTTTTCACCACGACTTCCTGGTTGCCCAGCACTTCATCCACATGGACCGCCACGCGCTGCGACGCACTTCTGAAAATCACGACCGGCAGTGTCTTGCCCTGGGCCTCGTGGCTGCGCCGCGACGATTGCAGCAGCGCACCCGACCAGAAGAACGGCACAGGCTCGCCGCCGAAATCGAACACACCACTGTTGTACGCTTGCTGAAGTTCCTTGGCGCTGGCGCGGCGCACCAGCTCCACCACGTTGGAGGGCACGCCGATGGTTTGATCGCCGCAGCGCATCATGACCACCTGCGTCACCGCCGTCGTCAACGGCAGCACCAGCTTGAACCGCGCGCCCTGACCGGAGACGGACGAGGTCTCGATGCGGCCGCCCAGCGCATTGACCTCGGCCCGCACCACATCCATGCCAATGCCGCGGCCTGCGAGTTCGCTGACCTGGCTGGCCGTGGAAAAGCCCGGCATGAAAATCAGATTGGCGGCCTCGGCGTCGGTCAATTCATGGCCGGGCGCAATCAGGCCTTGCGCCAGCGCCTTGTCGCGAATGCGGGCCAGATGCAGGCCGGCGCCATCGTCGCTGAATTCGACCGAGACGTCGTTGCCTTCGTGGTGCAGCCCGATCGTGATGGTGCCCGCAGCCTCCTTGCCCCCGCTGAGGCGCACGTCGGGATCCTCGATGCCGTGCGCCACGCAGTTGCGCAGCAAGTGCTCAAACGCTGGCGTCATGCGGTCCAGCACGCCCCGATCCATTTCAATCGAGCCGCCGACGATGTCGAGCTTGACCTGTTTGCCCGTGTCCTTGGAGGCCTGGCGCACCACTCGGTAGAGGCGCTCGGAGATGCCTTCGAACTCGACCATGCGGGTGCGCAGCAGGTCTCGTTGCAGCTCCCGGGTCTGCCGCGCCTGGGCATTCAAATCGTCTTCGGTTGCCTCCACGGTGCGCTGCAGATTGCGCTGCACGGTCGCCACGTCGTTGACCGATTCGGCCATCATGCGCGTGAGCTCCTGCACCCGGGTGAAGCGGTCGAACTCCAGCGGGTCAAAGCCCTGCTGCGAATCCTTGGCCTGCGCCAGACGCGACTGCATCTGAGTCTCGGCCTGCAGCTCGATGTCGCGCAGCTGCTGGCGCAAACGGTCCAGGTTACCCGTGAGGTCGCCCAGCGAAACGCGCAGCTGGCCCAGTTCGGCCTCCAGCCGGGAACGGGTGATCATGACCTCGCCGGCCTGGTTCACCAGACGGTCCAGCAGTTGCGAGCGCACCCGCACGGCATGGCTGGACGCCTGGCGCAGCGGTGCGAGCGCGCTCGTGGCAGGCAAGGCCACGAGCGAGCGCGGCTGCCCTTGGCCAGCGTCCGCTGCAGGTTGGGACGCCGCGACAGCTGCAGGCTCGGCCGCCTGCTCGGACGCCGGCGCGGCCGATTCGGGCTGCAGCTCCAGGTCTTCGCTGCGCAGCTTGTCGAAAGCCGCCTGGAGTCCATCAAAACGAGTAAGCAGGGGCTCCAGCTGGGCGCCCTGCGGTTCGTCCGAACCCAGATGCTCGATCTCGGACTCCATGTGGTGCGCCATCTCGCCCAGGCGCAAGGCCCCGGCCAACCGCGCACTGCCCTTGAGCGTGTGCAGGGCGCGCAGCACTTCGGCGCGTGCGCCCAGATTGCCGGGACGGGCGGTCCACTGACGCAGCGCAGCCCCGAGCTGGGGCAGCAGTTCAGCAGCCTCTTCCTCGAAAACAGGGAACAGATCGGCGTCCACCATGTCGGTCACGTCGATCTCGTCGTCCTCCTCGTCCTGCGCGACGGGAGCGGCCACCATCACGGCCGCCGCAGCGACATGCGGCTCTGCGCGATTGGCCAGCGCGACCACGTTCGACGGCTCCGCGACAGCGGTGACAGCCTGAACCTCCTTGAGCGCCTGCATGAGCTCCGCACTGGGCTCCTTCAGGAACCCGGCCGCGAACTGGTGCAGCAGGCGGCGCACGTCCTCCGCCGCCTCAACAAACAGCTTGGCCTGCGCCGGCGCGCCATGAGGCTGCAGCTGCACACGCTGCAAGGCGTGTTCCAGGGCACGGGCCATGTCCGACAGCGCCTGAAAACCCACGGTCGCCGAACTCCCGCCCAGGGAATGCGCCAAGGCCACCGTGGCATCGGACACCGGCCTGTGCAACTCCATGGCCCATTCGGCGAGGTCCGTGGCGAGCCGGCGCGACCATTCGTCGGCTTCGTTCAGGTAGACGTTGTACAGGGGCAGACTGATGCGCAGGGACTCGATGACCTTGACCTGATCGTCAAACGCGGACTCGGACGATGAGCCGGCTTCGGTTTCGAGCCCGGAAGGGGAAAGACCAAGCTCCTCTGACGCGGCGGATGGGACAGGCCCAAGCAGGGGCTCGGGCTGCGGCACTGGTTCAGCGACAGCGTCGAGCACGGGCTCAGCGACTGGCTGCGCCACGGGCTCCAGCGAAACCGTGAAATCCAGCCTCTGGTCCGCAGCCGCTGGCTCGGCGAGCGGCAGGGTGTCCAGACTGAATACCTCGCCCCCACCGTCCTGAGGAATTTCCGGCATTTCGGTGGCGTCCTCGACCGCACGGGCCAACAGCCGATCTGGAGCCGGTTGTTCCACAAGCGGCACCGCGTCCAGGCTGAACGCCTCGACCCAGGCACCGTCATGAGGCGTCGTTGCCTGCTCGGCGGGCGCCTCGACCGGGCTGGCGGGCGCCTGGACCTGCGCTGCGTCTGACACGGCAAACAGGCTGTCAAAATCGATGTCGTCAATTTCCAGCGGAGCCAGTTCCGTCATGGCCACCGCAGGACTCGGCGCGAGTTCGTCCGGAACCTGGGTCGCCGCAAAACCCGAATCCAGCTCGGGCAGGGCCGGCTCGGCCACGAGGAAGCCGCTATCGTTGGGCCCCAACTCGCCGGCAAGGTCTGCCATGGGCTCGGCCACGGCTTCGATGTCGACGGCAGCTGCGGGCACAGCGGTTTCCCAGGCAATGTCCTCGGGCAGCGACAGGCCCAGCCGGCGATTGTCCAGGCGCAAGGCGTCTGCCGCCAAGCGAAAACTGGCGGCCTGCCAAGCCCCATCCTTCCTGGCGGCAATGTCTTCGACCCAACGGGCCAGAGCCTGCAGGGCCTCGCCCGACAGGCCGCGCAGGTCCTCGCTGGCTGGCTTCTGGTCGGCCAGCCAGGTGTTGAGCAGTTGCTCCATGGACCAGGCGGCCTCGCCAAACTCGTTGAGGCCCACCATGCGTGAGCTGCCCTTGAGGGTGTGGAAAGCGCGTCGCAGCGTCGTCTGCTGACCCACATCCGCGGCATCCACAGCCAGCGCCTCCAGCGCGGCCAAGCCGCTTTGCACCACCTCGCGCGCTTCCTCCAGGAAAATGTCGCGCAAATCGTCCTCTTCAAGTTCGGGCTCGACCCCCGCCGCAGGGGCCGCAGCTGGCGCGGGGCTCACCGCGGCAGCCAGCTGGGTCAGGGCTTCAACGGCCGCGCTGGCGTCTTGCACGGACACCGCGGTTGCCGCCTCGCGCACGGACTGTGCCAGAGCAGGCTGCTCGGCCAGCGCTACCTGGGCCGCCAGCGTATCGAGCCTGGCGCTCAGGCCGGCGTCGAGCAGGCCCTGCTCCGCCTCCTGGGCCACGGCCTGCAGCTGCTGCGACAGCAGGTCAGGGCTCAGGCTGACGGCTGCGACCGAGGCGTCGGTAGCGTTGACGGCGCGCCCCATCAGCGGCCTGAGCTCGCCCTGCACGTCGTCATACACGAACAGCTTCTTGGCCAGCGCAGGCTGGTAGTTCAGCATGTCGATCAAAAAGCCCAGGGCGCCCAGGTTGTTGCCCAGCTTGTCAAAGGTGCCGGCAGCGCGGGCGCGCTCTTCGTGGACTTCGGTCACGAGGATCTGCTCCACGCTGTCGCGCATGCGCAGCACGGCCTGCGAGGCCTGTTCCAGCCCCAGGACGGACAGCACACCGCGCATCTGCGAGAGCTGACCGGGCACTTCGCCCAGCGCAGCCTTGTCTTGGGGATTGCGGAAAAACTGGTCCAGCGATTTTTCGAGCTCGCCCAGCGTGGTGCGCAACTCGCCCACCACGGTTCCCATGGTCTGGCGGTCACTGACACGGCGGTACAGTTCCTCCATCCAGGGCTCCAGGGCCTCGGGCTGGGCGCCCTCGCGCACACGCTCGAGCCGCTGCGCCAGGCGCACCATCCTCAGGCCCAGCTGCGGGTCGTTCAGGTCCAGGTCCTCGAAAGCGGCTTCAAGAAACAGGACCGAGGTGGCGACCTCCATGGCCAGCTCGGTGCCAGGCGGCTTGCCCGAGCGCAGCGTGGCATCGACGGCGCGGCTCAGGGCCTGGGCCATGGGCGCGCTGGCGGGGTGCAGCTTGACCAGCGACTCCCCCACCAGATTGAACTGGTCCGCCACGTTCTTGAGTCTGCCGGCATCGCCGCCCGAGAGCACGGACCAGGTTTCCTTGGCCACCTCGATGCGTTTGCGGGCCTGGGCCAGCAGCGCCGGGTCGAACAGACCGAACTGGCTGGTTTGATAGTCCACCGGCTTGAACCGTTCCAGGCCATAGGCTTGCCGAATCGCAGACAGCGCGGGCGCATCGGCCGCACGTGCCGGCACCGCCTGGGAACAGAAAAACAACAGATCCTGGGCCAGCCGGTCCGACACCCCCTGATCGCCGCGGGCCAGGGTGGCGTACTGCAACAAGATGCGCGAAGCAGCCCGCTTCACATACAGGTCGGCCGGGACCAGGGCGAGTGCCAGCGCTTCAAAGTAGGCCGCGCCAATCGTCCAGAAAACGCGGGGCTGGCGCTCCGTTTGAGAGGCCGCGAGACCCAGGCTGATATCACGCAGCTCCTGCGCTGCAGCCGCGTCGCCGCTCTTGACCACTTTCAGGATCGACTGGTCGATCCTGGCTCGCACGGACGCGCCATACGCGCAGGCGTCGGGTCGGATCTGCATCTCGGGCTCGACCCAGCGCCATTCCAGGGGCCACAGGTCAGCCGGATGCACGCGGTCGGCGCCCGCCAGTTCCTGCACATCGCGGTACTGGGGGAACAGGGCCACGGACGAGACGGGCTTGCCTGCCAACACGCATTCCAGGTACTCGGTCAGGGCGAAACTGGCGCGCTCGAGCTTGGCCGCCGCATTCTCGCTGCACAGCTCGGGACGCTGAACAAACTTCAGGACCACCGCTTCCATGGCCCGCAGCACATGAGCCGGCGCGCTCAGTCCCACCATCTCCAGCGCGCCAACAGCCTGGTGAAGCTGCTGGCGAGCCACGCGCAGCTGGCTGGTGTCGATCGCAGCCAGGTCCGAACCCCGGGCGACTTCGGCCTCGCGCACAAAGCGCTTGAGGGACTTGGTTGCGCCATCGAGCGACTTGCGCAGTTCATCGAGCACCCAGGCCAGGGGCCCCAGGTCATGAACCGCGAGATCAGAATCGGCGGCTGTGGTAGCGGCTTGGTTGAGCTGCATGAATGAGTCCACTCGTGCGATGACAGGTACGGGATGGCCCGCGTCAGGCGATCTTGAATCGCGACACCGATTGACGCAGCTCTTCGGCCATGCGCGACAGCTCACGCACCTGCTGCGCCGTGGAGCGCGTGCCTTCACCGGTCTGCTCGGTCACCGCAAAAATGTGCTGGATGTTGCCGGCCACCACGTTGGCCGATTCGGCCTCCTTGGACGCCGAGCTCGAAATCTGCTCAATGAGCTCGGCTAGTCGGCGCGACACCTGGTCAATCTCGGTCAGCGCGGTACCGGCGTTGTCCGACAGCTTGGCCCCTTCCACCACGCCCTGGGTGGAGCGCTCCATGGCGGCCACCGCATCCTGCGTGTCGGTCTGAATCGCTTTCACGAGCGCCGAGATCTGGCGCGTAGCATCGGCGGAGCGTTCCGCCAGGCGCTGCACTTCTTCAGCCACCACCGAGAAGCCGCGCCCCGCTTCACCGGCCGACGCCGCCTGAATAGCCGCGTTCAGGGCCAGCACGTTGGTTTGTTCGGTAATGTCGGAAATCAGCTCGGTGATTTCACCAATCTCCTGGGACGACTCACCCAGCCGCTTGATCCGCTTGGAGGTTTCCTGAATCTGGTCGCGAATCGAGTTCATGCCGCCGATGGCGTTTTGCACCGCCTGCAGGCCGGATTCGGCAGCCACCAGTGATTGACGGGCCACCTGGGCTGACTCCTGGGCTTGCCCGGACACCTGGTTGATTCGGCCTGCCATGTCGAGCACCGACTGGCCGGTTTCGCGAATTTCACGCAGCTGCTCGGTGGAGGCCGCCAGCAGCTCGGTGGACGTGCTTTCCACCTGGGCCGTCGTTTGCGCCACCTGCGTTGCCGTGTTCTGCACGTTGCCCACCAGCGAGCGCAGCTCTTCGACCGTGTAGTTCACGGAGTCGGCGATGGCGCCCGTGATGTCTTCGGTCACCGTGGCTTCCTGCGTCAAATCCCCTTCGGCCACGGTCTGCAGCTCGTTCATCAAACGCAAAATGGCGGCCTGGTTGGCGTCGTTGACGCGCTTGGCCTCCTGCTCCTGACGCTCGGCCTCCAGCCTCTGCTGCTCGGCCACGCCCTGGCGCTGGCGGCTGTCCTGCAGCTGCACATAGGCCAGCCCGGCAGCGCAGAACAGGGCAAACAGGGCAGACAGCACGAGGGCGGCCAGCGAGCCCACACCCAGACCCGTTTGAGCAGACAGCTTGCCCTGCAGATCTTCCAGATGGCGGCGCAGCGGCTCGCTGTCGGCGACGATGGCCGACTGGGCCTCACGCGCCGACACCAGACCCTGTAGGTTGCCCAAAATCGCGCCGGCCTGGCTGCGGGTTTGCTCATAGAGCTTCATCAAGGCGTCCAGCTGCTCCCTTGTTTGCGGATCTTTCGAACCGCCCAGACGCAGTTCAGGGCTGCCATCGAGCAGGCCCTGGGCGATTTCCTTGAACGAGTTCAAATCCTTGCCCAGCAGGAACACGGCCTCGGGGCTCACGCCTTCCATGGTCAGGAATTCGTTGGCCGATTTACCGATACGCTGGGTCAACATCACCAGCTGGCCGGCCGCTGAAATTTCCGCTGGCGCCGCGTTTTGCTGCAGCTTGAGCGAGGAGACCGTTTCGGCGATTTCAAGCAGGTCCGACGACTGGCGGTTGATGGTGCGCAGCGCGTTGCCCACCTGCGTCAGGATCTTTTGCTGACCCATCACGGTGCCGGCATTCTTTTCTGCGCGCTCCATCAACGGCGTGATTTTTTCAACGTCTTCATGGTAGTCGCCGCCAACCGCATCCAGGCGCAGCTGGCCATCGCCCTCCTTCAGACCGCGCACCGTCTTCGCCAGCACGTCCGAGCTTTCCTTCACGTCGGGAAACGCCGCGGCGCTGCCCACCAGGGCCTGCGACACCGACTTGGCCAGCCGCTGCGACTGCATCAGCGACTGCCCGGTCGCAGCCACCTGCTGGGCCACTTTATCGGCCTGGCTGAGCGCGAAAAACGTGACCGATGCCAGCACGACCAGCGCCGCCCCCAGCATGGCCGCCAAGGTTCGCTGGTGCTGGACGGTGCTGCGCCGACCCAGCAGGGGCAAGTCCAGGCGCTCGCCGCTTTGGGTCAGCGGGCCGTCCTCCTCAACCCCCAGTCGACTCTCGGCAAACTCCCCGGAGGCCGGTTGCTCGGACGGCATGACCTCTGTGCGCTCGGGCGCAATATCCAGGACGCCCGAAACCAGGGGATCGACGGAAGCGTCCGGCTCAGCGGCCTTTTTCCGAAACAGTTTCTTGATTTTTTCAACGACGGACATGGTGCAGCCTTCCAGGGAAATTCAAGCGCTGATGCTGAGGAATTGGGGTGTTTGCGAGAGCGACTGGAGGTTGATCTCCTGCCAGAACGCACCACCGGCATCGGTGTAGCCGCTGCCGAAAAAGCCGGGCGCGCCTTCGGCAGGAGGCACCGAAGCGGTGAAGGCCCCCACATTGCGCAAGCCAACCAGACGGTCCACCAGCAAGGCGCAGTTGACGTCGAACGCGGCGCTCAGCGCAACGAGTCGTGACTGGTCGCGACTCGATTCGGCTCGGGCGGCTGGCGCGCGGCCGCCGACGAAGCTGGCGAGGTCCACCACACCATAAAGCCCCCCGCGCAGATTGGCGACCCCCAGAAACCAGCTCTGGGCATAGGGAACTGACTGGGCCTGGGTCCAGGGGAAAATCTCGCCCGACTGTGTCAGCGGAAAGAGGTACCGGGCATTGGCCGCCTCAACGGCCAGCCACGACGCAGAAACGCCGGTGGTGCGGGCCTCCTGCAGACGGCTGGCAAGACGGCTCTGGAATTCTCGGAGAGCTTCGCGATTGGCCATGCGTGGTAGGGGGTGTCAGTGGAGGGCCTTGATCTTGGTCATCAGTTCGCTGACGTCTACCGGCTTGGTGATGTAGTCCCGGGCACCCTGGCGCATGCCCCAGACGCGGTCGGTTTCCTGGTTCTTGCTGGTGCAGATGATGATGGGCACATCAGCGTATTGCGGATCGCGGGTGATGGCGCGGGTCAGCTGGAAGCCATTTTGACCCGGCATGACCACGTCCATCAGGATCAGGTCGGGCTTTTCCTCGGCCAGCCGGCGAAAGGCATCCTCGGCATTCTCGGCGGTCTTCACGGACATGCCCTGCTTTTGCAGCAGCTCGGTCAGAAACATCAACTCGGTCTTGGAGTCATCCACGACCAGCACCTTTTGAATCGACATCACGTCACTCCTACTCACGAATTGGATAGGGCGCCAAACTGCTGCACGGCCTGCAACAGCTGGTCCTTGGTAAATGGTTTGGTCAGGTAGTCCTGCGAGCCCACCATGCGGCCGCGCGCCTTGTCGAACACACCATCCTTGGACGACAGCATGACGACCGGCGTTTGTGCAAAGCGCTGGTTGCGCTTGATGATGGCGCAGGTCTGGTAGCCGTCGAGCCGCGGCATCAGGATGTCGCAGAAAATCAGATGGGGCTGGTAGTCGTTGACCTTGGCCAAGGCATCAAAACCGTCCTCGGCGAGCACCACCTCGTGGCCACCCTGCTTGAGAAAAATTTCGGCGCTGCGCCGAATGGTGTTGCTGTCGTCAATTACCAGAACCTTGAAACCTGACCCGGTCATGCTCACTTGATGCTGCTCCTGATGCGATTGTTGTTGTGAACGACAGCGACAAAAAATGTGTCAGGGAATGCGCGTCAGATCTGCACCATCTCGAAGTCCTCCTTGCGCGCACCACATTCCGGGCAAGTCCAGTTCATGGGGACTTGATCCCACGGGGTGCCTGGCGCAATGCCGTGCTCGGGAGCTCCGGCAGCCTCGTCGTAGATCCAGCCGCAGATCAAACACATCCAGGTTTTCGTTACAGTCACAGTTTCAGTCACAGCTTAAAGGGCCTTCGCATAGAATGCAACGATTGTATCGACGCAAAGTGCCAGACCCCAACGTCGCACGCCTGCATATGCCGATTTCTGGCCTATGACAAACCCCAACATCCCACCCCCCTCCTCCCCTGATGCGCCAGGCACTGACGATGACGTCGAGGACACCAGCCCGGCCTGTGTGATGGTGTTCAACGCCAGCGACCCCAGCGGTGCGGGCGGCCTGGCCAGTGACGTGGCGGCCATCGCCTCGGTGGGCGCTCATGCCCTGCCTGTGATGACGGGTGCCTATGTCCGCGATACGGCCGAGATCTTCGACCACTTCGCCCTCGACGAAGAGGCCGTGACCGAGCAGGCGCGCACCATTCTGGAAGACATTGCGGTACAGGTGTTCAAAGTGGGATTCGCCGGCAGCCCCGAGAACCTCAGCGCCATTGCCGAGATCGCCGCCGACTACGCCGACGTGCCCGTGGTCGCCTACATGCCCAACCTGTCGTGGTGGGACGAAGGACAGATTGACCTCTACCTCGATGCCTTTCGCGAACTGCTGCTGCCGCAGACCACCGTGTTGGTAGGAAACCACAGCACCCTGTGGCGCTGGCTGTTGCCGGAGTGGAGCAGCGACCGCAGCCCGACCGCGCGCGACATTGCCAAGGCCGCCGGCGAGATGGGCGTGCCCTACACCCTCGTGACGGGCCTGCCCCTGCCCGAGCAGTACATCGACAATGTGCTGGCCTCGCCCCAGGCCGTGCTTGGCAGCGAAAAGTTCGAGCGCTTTGAAGCCGTCTTTTGCGGCGCCGGCGACACACTGTCCGCCGCCTTGGCCGCCCTGCTTGCCAGCGGCAGCGACCTGGCCACGGCCGCGACCGAAGCCCTGAGCTATCTGGACCGCTGTCTCGACGGGGGCTTTCGCCCCGGCATGGGCAATGTCGTGCCCGACCGCCTGTTCTGGGCCCAGCCCGAATCCGAAGCCGACGACTCGACCGACGACGAAACCGAGGCCCTGCCAGGCCTTGAGATGCCCCCGCATGAAACCAAACACTGACCTCAACCTCGTCCTGTTCGAACGCGCCAAGCAATTGATTCCCGGAGGCGTGAACTCGCCGGTCCGGGCGTTCAAGGCCGTGGGCGGCACGCCGCGTTTTGTGCGGCGCGCTCAAGGTCCCTATTTCTGGGACGCGAACCAGCAGCGCTACATCGACTACATCGGCTCCTGGGGGCCGATGATCCTGGGCCATGGCCACCCCGCCGTGCTGGAGGCGGTGCAAAGGGCCGTGCTCGAGGGCTTTTCCTATGGCGCGCCCACGGAGCGCGAAGTCGAGCTGGCCGAAGAAATCATCGGGCTCGTGCCGTCCATGGAAATGGTGAGGCTGGTCAGCTCGGGCACCGAGGCCGCGATGAGCGCGATCCGGCTGGCGCGCGGCGCGACGGGACGCAACAAGCTCATCAAGTTCGAGGGCTGCTACCACGGACACGCCGATGCGCTGCTGGTCAAGGCCGGCTCGGGCCTTGCCACCTTCGGCAACCCGACCAGCGCCGGCGTTCCGCCCGAGGTGGTGCAGCATACGCTGGTGCTGGAGTACAACAACCTCGCGCAGCTCGAAGAAGCCTTCGCGCTGCATGGCGCCGAGATCGCCTGTTTGATGATCGAGCCGATTGCCGGCAACATGAATTTCGTGCGCGCCAGCCTGCCCTTCATGAAGCGCTGCCGCGAACTGTGCAGCGAGCACGGCGCGCTGCTGGTGCTCGATGAAGTGATGACGGGATGCCGCGTGGCGCTGGGCAGCGCGCAAAGCGTCTACGCCCAAGCCCTGCCGGGTTTCAAGCCCGACATCACGGTGCTGGGCAAGGTCATTGGCGGCGGCATGCCGCTGGCCGCCTTTGGCGCGTCGCGCGCCATCATGGAGCATTTGGCGCCGCTCGGGCCGGTCTACCAGGCCGGCACCCTGTCGGGCAATCCGGTGGCGACGGCCTGCGGCCTGGCGACGCTGCGCGAAATCCGCAAGCCGGGCTTCTTCGAGGCCCTGTCGGCGAGGACGCGTTCGCTGGTGGACGGCCTCAAGGCTGCGGCCCAAGCCGAGGGCGTGGCCTTCAGTGCCGACTGCGAAGGTGGCATGTTCGGTTTTTTCCTGCTCGACGCCCTGCCGCAGAACTACTCCCAGGTCATGAAGACCGATGGCACGAAGTTCAACCAGCTGTTCCACGGCCTGCTGGAGCGCGGCGTCTACATCGCCCCGGCCCTGTACGAAGCCGGGTTTGTGAGCGCGGCCCATAGCGAAGAAGACGTTGCCGCAACGGTTGCCGCAGCCCGCGAGGTGTTTGCCTCGCTCTGACGGAGGTCGTCATTCCCGCGCAGGCGGGACGACGCTGCAGGGCGCTTCAGTGCCTGAAATGGCGCACGCCGGAAAACACCATGGCCACGCCGCGCTCGTCGGCCGCGGCGATCACCTCCTCGTCGCGCATACTGCCGCCGGGCTGGATCACGCAGGCAGCACCCGCGTCCACCACCACATCGAGCCCGTCGCGGAACGGGAAAAACGCGTCGCTGGCGACCACCGTGCCCTGCAGTGACAGACCGGCATGCTGGGCCTTGATGCTGG
>JBOHHM010000047.1:0-4421 GCA_050725495.1 Burkholderiaceae bacterium
ATGTCGGGCCGGTTGGTCGCGGCCACGACGATCACGCCGAGGTTGGTCTCGAAGCCGTCCATCTCGACCAGCATCTGGTTGAGCGTCTGCTCGCGTTCGTCGTTGCCGCCGCCCAGACCCGCGCCACGCTGGCGGCCAACCGCGTCGATTTCATCGATGAAGATGATGCAGGGTGCGTTCTTCTTGGCGTTCTCGAACATGTCGCGCACGCGAGCCGCGCCCACGCCGACGAACATTTCCACGAAATCGGAGCCCGAGATGCTGAAGAACGGCACCTTGGCCTCGCCCGCAATGCCCTTGGCCAGCAAGGTCTTGCCGGTACCCGGCGGGCCGACCAGCAGCAGGCCGCGCGGAATGCGGCCGCCGAGCTTCTGGTACTTCTGCGGGTCTTTGAGGAAGTCCACGACTTCCTTGACCTCTTCCTTGGCCTCGTCGCAGCCGGCGACATCGGCAAAAGTGACCTGGTTGTTGTTCTCGTCGAGCATGCGTGCCTTGCTCTTGCCGAAGCTGAAGGCCCCGCCCTTGCCGCCGCCCTGCATCTGGCGCATGAAGTAGATCCAGACGCCGATCAGCAGCAGCATCGGGCCCCAGCTGACCAGCAGGGTCATGAGCAGCGAGCCTTCCTCGCGCGGCTTGACGTCGAACTTGACGTTGTTGTTGATCAGGTCGCCGACCAAACCGCGGTCGAGGTAGGTGGCTGTGGTGCGCACCTTGCGGTCGTCGTTGGTGACGGCCACGATCTCGGTGCCGCCCTGGCCTTCCTGAATGGTGGCGCTCTTGATGCGGTTGCCGCGAACCTCTTCCAGGAAGTCGGAGTAGCCCATATAGCCGGCCCCCGCAGAGCCCCGCGCATCGAACTGTTTGAACACCGTGAACAGCACCATGGCGATCACGAGCCAGACGGCAATTTTTGAAAACCACTGATTGTTCAAGCGAGGCTCCGGTAGCAAGAAACTTGGAAGACTTAACCTATTTGCGCCTCATTTTAGGCGTTTCAAGGCGACAAGCCCTTGTTTTTGACCCTATCGGCCATAGGCCCAGCACGGGATTGCAGGATGTTTCATGCTTTGTTGATCGGACGCAAGCCCATCCTCAGCTTTTCTTCAACCCGATGCCGACGAGGAAGGTCTCCGATGATTTGTCCCTGGAGGCCTTGGGCTTGATCGGTTTGACCACCCGGAAAGTGTCCTTGAACAGCTTGACCAGCTGGCTGTAGCCGCTGCCATGGAACACCTTGACCACCAGGGCGCCCTCGGCTTGGAGGTGGTTCTGGCTGAACTCGACGGCCAGCTCCACCAGGTGGGCGATGCGGGCCGCGTCGGCCGATTCGATCCCCGACAGATTGGGCGCCATGTCCGACACGACCACATCGGCTTGCCGGCCCTGCATTTGCTGCTCCAGTTTTTGCAGTACCTCGGGTTCGCGGAAATCGCCGTGGAGGAATACCACGCCCTCGATCGGCTCCATCGGCAGGATATCGAGCGCGATGATGCTGCCGTTGAGCTCGCCCACGGCCGCGCCGCCGGGCGACAGCTTGCGCCGCACATATTGGCTCCAGGCGCCGGGCGTAGAGCCCAGGTCCACCACCAGTTGGCCGGGCTTGATCAGGCCCAGCGACTCGTCGATTTCCTTGAGTTTGTAGGCCGCGCGCGCCCGATAGCCCTCCTTGGCGGCCAACTTGACATAGGGATCGTTGACATGGTCATTGAGCCACGCCTTGTTGACCTTTTTACTTTTTGTCTTGACTTTCATATTCCTTTGCGGGACAGACCGAAGCTGCGTAGCAGCCCGTTCCCAACCGATTGAACCTCGATAATACGGCCATGCCTCAAATTCAACTCACACCCGCCCAGCGCAAGGAACACAGGGCCAGCGCACACCATCTGGACCCCGTGGTCATGATCGGCGGCGATGGCCTGACGGCCGCCGTCAAGAAGGAGGCCGACGCGGCGCTCAACGCCCATGGGCTGATCAAGGTGCGCGTGTTTTCCGACGACCGCGCCGCGCGCGAACTCATGTTCCAGACCCTGGCCGCCGATCTCAACGCCGCCCCCATCCAACACATCGGCAAGCTGCTGGTGCTGTGGCGGCCCCAGCCCGAAAAGGAACGCGCTGTCGATGAAGACCGCATGCCCGGACCGCGCGACTTCAAGGTCCTCAAGTACAGCAAGCGCGGTGGCCAGCGGCCCGAGGTGCGCACGCTGCGCGTCCTCGGCAACCAGCGCCTGACCGCCGGCGGCCAGATCAAACGCGCCAAGCCCAAGCAAAAATCGGTCAAGAAGCGCAGCCAGGGTTGATGCCATGACGTCCACCGCTTCGTCGCAGCGCAACGTCATCTGCATGAAATGGGGCCAAAAATACGGCCCCGAGTACGTCAACCGGCTCTACGCCATGGTCCGCCGCCACCTCAGCGGCGAGTTCCGCTTTGTCTGCCTGACCGACGACACGGCCGGTATCCGCAGCGAGGTCGAGTGCCATCCGATTCCCGCGCTGGACCTGCCCGAGGGGATTCCCGAACGCGGCTGGAAAAAGCTGGTCTCGTTCTCCAGCGAGCTCTATGGGCTGAGCGGCACCGCTTTGTTCCTCGATGTCGACGTGGTGATCGTGGGCAGCCTGGACGCCTTTTTTTCCGAGCCCGGCGAATTCCTGATCATCCACGACTACAAACGGCCCTGGCGCGTGACCGGCAACTCCTCGGTCTACCGGTTCGAGCTGGGCGCGCACCCTGATGTGCTGGCCTACTTCCGCGACCATGTGGAGGAAATCCGCGCCAGGTTCCGCAATGAGCAGGCCTACCTGTCGGATTTCCTGCACCGCCAGGGCAAGCTCAAGTACTGGCCCACGGCCTGGTGCCCCAGCTTCAAATACCACAGCATCCCGCGTTGGCCGGCCAACTACTGGCAAGAGCCCATGGTCCCGCAGGACGCGCGCATCGTGATTTTCCACGGCGAATGCAACCCGCCCGATGCGCTGGCCGGCTTGCGCAACCGGCGATTGCGCTTCATCAAGAAGGCGCGCTGGGTCGCCGAGCACTGGCGCGAGTAAGTCGCTCAATCGCGGCTGCGCAGCAGCCGCCACAAGACGGCGCCAGCGCTCAGCCATTGCAGCAGGTACAGGGCGCTGCCCACGCCGTGCCAGAGCCTGAGGTTGTCGCGCGCCACGATCCTCGGGGCCACGGCAAACTCGCCAAGCAAGGCCAGCAACAGGCTCAACACTATGAAAACCATAGCAGGCTGCACCGACTCCGCCTGAGCTTGAGCTTGTTTTGATCTCGACGCCAGCAGAAGCAACATGCCGCAGGCCACAGACACCCAGGTTTGCGCGCTGAACAGCCTGGCCGCCATGCCGCCCGCCATGGCCGGCGTGGGCAGGTGGGCAAACAGCAGGGGCACGACCAGAAACCCGATGGTGCCCAGGCTGCCCCACCACAGCGCGGCGACGAAGATGGGCCAGCGCGCGCGCATGCCTGTCGGAGGACTGTCTTCGCTCAACGCTGAACGCCCAACGCTCAACTTCAGAGGTAGCTCACCGTCACGATTTCGTAGCGCTTGACGCCCCCGGGCGCCTGCACCTCGGCCATCTCGCCCTCTTCCTTGCCGATCAATGCGCGGGCGATCGGGCTGCCGATGTTGATCAGGCCCAGCTTGAGATCGGCCTCGTCCTCGCCCACGATCTGGTAGGTCACGGCGTCGCCGGACAACTCGTCCTCCAGCTCCACGGTGGCGCCAAACACGACCTTGCCGCCCGCGTCCAGCGTGGACGGGTCGATGATCTGCGCTGCCGACAGCTTGCCCTCGACGTCCTGGATCCGGCCTTCGATAAAGCCCTGGCGGTCCTTGGCGGCCTCGTACTCGGCGTTCTCGCTCAGGTCGCCCTGGGCGCGCGCCTCGGCGATGGCGTTGATCACCCAGGGGCGATCAACGGTTTTCAGGCGCTGCAGCTCCTCCTTAAGCTTTTGCGCGCCACGTTTGGTGATGGGAATGGTGGCCATCTCGATACTCCAATGTTCTTCATCAGCCGCGCCTTGCGCGGTTGCGCCCAGACTCGCAGCCGCGCATGGCTTGTCGCGAGGGGGCAAAAGGAAACCGCCGAGCGTTGCCGTTCGGCGGTGTCTTATCAGGCAAATTATGCCGTGATTGTCAGGGCAATTTCAAGCCGCCCATAAGCCGCGCTCACGCCGCCAGTTGGGCGTGCAACTCCTGCACCGAATAGACGTCGAGCTGGTCCATGTACTTCATGCCTTCGACCGCGGCTTCGGCGCCGGCAATCGTGGTGAAGGTCGTGACCCGGGCCTGCAGGGCCGAGGTGCGGATCGCGCGCGAATCGGCAATCGCGTTGCGGCGCTCCTCGACCGTGTTGATGACCAGCGCGATCTCGTTGTTCTTGATCATGTCCACCACGTGGGGACGGCCTTCGGTGAC
>JBOHHM010000048.1:0-3325 GCA_050725495.1 Burkholderiaceae bacterium
CAGGCCGACACCTGCTGTGCGCCGGGCTATGCCGCTGTGACGCTGGCCAACGCCTCGGCCGGCGCGCCGGCCTTCCTCTTCATCGCCGACGAAACGCCGCTGCATCGCAAGCTCGGCGTTTTCGAAAACCGCGGCTGAACCTCTTCAAGGACCCAAGTCATGACCACCAACTACCTCTGGAACCCGCCTCCCGTGTACTCGCTGCCGGTGCGCGGCGAGGCGGCACGCCTGCCCATCAACCGCCTGTTCTTCGTCGGCCGCAACTACCATGCGCATGCGGTGGAGATGGGCAAGCCGGTGGACAAGAGCGCGGAGAGGCCGTTTTATTTCACGAAGTCGCCGCAGACGCTGGTCGAATCCGGCGCTACCGTGGCTTACCCGAGCGAGACCGCCAACTACCACCACGAGATGGAGCTGGTGGTCGCCATCGGCAAGCCGGGTTTTCGCGTTTCCGAGCACGATGCCGCGGCGCTGGTCTACGGCTATGCCTGCGGCCTGGACATGACGCGACGAGACCTGCAGCTGGCCGCTCGCGACAAGGGCCGCCCCTGGGACCTGGGCAAGGACGTCGAGCAGTCGTCGGTGGTGTCCGAGATCGTGCCCATGCCAGGCACGGTGCTGGAGAAAGGCGCGCTGGAGCTCACGGTCAACGGCCAGCCGCGCCAGAAGTCGGACCTTGGCAAGCTGATCTGGAACATCCGCGAGCTGATCGCCGACCTGTCCAAGTTCTACCACCTGCAGCCCGGCGACCTGATTTTCACGGGCACGCCCGAGGGTGTCGGCGCGGTGGTGGCGGGCGACCGGCTGGACGGCCGCATCGAAGGCGTCGGCGAGATCGTGCTGAACGTCGGAGCGGCCGAGTAAGGCTGCGGCGCAGCGGACCGGTCGCGCAGACCTCTGGTAAATATTTGCGGACCATCGCCAGAAATGGGTATCCTTGTCGTACCAATTTGTTTTTTGTATGACAACCCAGTTCCTCCCAGTCTCCAGTGGTGCCCGCCTGTCGGATCAGGTCGCGCAGCAGCTTGCGTCTGAAATCCGCGCCGGCCGGCTCGCGCCCGGGGCCAAGCTGCCGCCCGAGGCGCGGCTGGTCGAGCAGTTCGAGGTCAGCCGTACCGTGGTGCGCGAGGCGGTGTCGCAGCTCAAGTCGCTGGGGCTGGTCGATTCGCGCCAGGGCAGCGGCGTCTACGTGAGCGCGGCGCCGCCTTTTGCGCCGCTGAATTTCGATGCCCGCCAAGCCGAGTCCAAAGAGGCGGTGATCCAGATGGTGGAAGTGCGCCGCGCGCTCGAGGCCGAAGTGGCGGCCCTGGCCGCGCAGCGCCGCACGGCGGCCGATGTGCGGCGCATCCGGCAATGCATTGCCGCGCTGGACAAGGCCGTCAAGGCCGGCGGCGATGGCGTGGAGGAGGACGTGCAGTACCACCGCGCCATCGCCGACGCCGCGCGCAACCCGTTCCTGATCAGCACGCTGGAATACCTGGGCCAGTTCCTGCGCGGCGCGACCCGGGTCACGCGCGCCAACGAGGCCCGCCGCACCGACTTCGCGCGCCAGGTCAGCGACGAGCACGATGCCATTTTGCAGGCCATTGAAGCTGGCGATCCCGGCCGGGCGCGCCAGGCCGCGGCCCGACACATGAACAATGCCATCAAGCGCATCGAAGATGCCGACCCGGCCTTCTGGCGGCAGGAAGGCGACAAGCTGGCCCGCAGCCTGGTGACCGGCATGGCGGGTCGAGGCTGAGGCCCGGCACCCCCGACGCCCTGTCCGGCCCGCGGGGCGGGAAAACCCCGATGAACGACCTCGGGCAAATTTGTATGATAACCATATCAATTTGCAGGCAGCCCCATGGGGTGGGCGGCCATCAACAAGAGGCAAGACATGGGCAAGAAAAATGTGGGTGTGATCGGCCTGGGCGCCATGGGCCGCGGCATTGCGCAGACCTTGCGCAACGCGGGCTACCCGATGCACGTTTGCGACGTTCGCGCGCAGGCGGTGCAAGACTTCGTGGCCGAAGGCGGCGTGGGCTGCAGCAGTCCGGCGCAGCTGGCGGCGGCCTGCGACGTCGTGATCTCGGTGGTGGTCAATGCCGCGCAGACCGAGGCCGTGCTGTTTGGCGAGCACGGTGCGGCGGCGGCCATGAAGCCGGGCAGCGTGTTTGTGATGTGCTCCACGGTCGACCCCAACCGGTCGATCGCGCTGGAGGCGCGGCTTGAGGCTCTGGGCATCCACTACATCGACGCGCCCATTTCCGGCGGCGCCGCCAAGGCCGCCGCGGGCCAGATGACGGTGATGAGCTCGGCTCGGCCGCAGGCCTATGAGCAGGCCCATGAGGTGCTCGACGCCATGGCCGGCAAGGTCTACCGGCTGGGTGACGGCGCAGGCGCGGGCAGCAAGGTCAAGATCATCAACCAGTTGCTGGCGGGCGCCCACATCGCGGTGGCGGCCGAGGCCATGGCGCTGGGCCTGCGCGAAGGCGTCGACCCTCAGGCGCTGTACGAGGTGATCACCCACAGCGCCGGCAACAGCTGGATGTTCGAAAACCGCATGGCCCATGTGCTGGCCGGCGACTACACGCCGCTGTCGGCCGTGGACATCTTCGTCAAGGACCTGGGCCTGGTGCTCGACATGGCGCGCGCCAGCAAATTCCCGCTGCCCTTGTCGTCCACCGCGCACCAGATGTTCATGCAGGCCTCGAGCGCCGGATTCGCCCGGGAAGACGACAGCGCCGTGATCAAGATTTTCCCGGGCATCCAGCTGCCCAACCGCGCCGGCTGAGCTTGCACCCGCAAGCCGGCCTTCCAACCCTCAACGGAGACAACCAATGAAACTCTACAAGCTCGCCGCCATTGCCGGCCTGGCCGTCGCCTGCCAGGCGATCCAGGCCCAAACCGTGATCAAGCTCGGCCACGTGCTGGCCAAAGGCTCTCACTACGACGTGGGCGCCAACGCCTTCTGCGAGGAGATCGAGAAAGCAACCCAGGGACGCTACAAATGCCAGCAGTTCCCGGCTGGCGCGCTGGGTGGTGAGCGCGAACAGATCGAGGCGGTGCAACTGGGCACCCAGGACATGGTCATCACGTCCACCGGGCCGGCGGGGAATTTCGTGCCTGAAATCAAGATCCTGGACATTCCCTTCCTGTTCCGCGACTATGCGCATGCCCGAAACACCCTGGACGGCGCGATCGGCCAAGAGCTGTTGACCAAGTTCCCGTCCAAGGGCCTGGTCGCACTCGCCTGGTCGGAAAACGGCTTTCGGCACATGACCAACAGCAAGCGCCCCATCGTGCAGGCGACCGATGCGACGGGCCTGAAGATGCGGACGAT
>JBOHHM010000049.1:0-6824 GCA_050725495.1 Burkholderiaceae bacterium
GCGTGAGCTGGATATCGCCGGTGCCGGGCGGCAGGTCGACGATCAGGTAATCGAGGTCTTTCCAGTTGGTCTGGCGCAGCAGCTGCTCCAGCGCCTGCGTGACCATGGGGCCGCGCCAGATCATCGCTTGGTCCTGGTCGACGAGGAAGCCAATGGACATGACCTGCACGCCGTAGTTCTCCATCGGCTCCATGGTCTTGCCGTCAGCGCTTTCGGGCCGGCCCTCGATGCCCATCATCATGGGCTGGCTGGGGCCATAGATGTCGGCATCCAGCAGGCCCACGGCCGCGCCTTCGGCCGCCAGCGCCAGCGCCAGGTTGACGGCCGTGGTGCTCTTGCCCACGCCGCCCTTGCCGGAGGCCACGGCGATGATGTTTTTCACCGTGGGCAGCAGGGCCACGCCGCGCTGCACCGCGTGCGCGATGACCTTGGTGCGGATGCTGACCGACACATTGTCGACGCCCGCGACACCCTTGGCGGCGGCCACGAGAGCCTGGCTCAAGGCCGGGTGCTGGCTTTGGGCGGGGTAGCCCAGCTCGACCTCGAACGACACGTCGGCGCCAGCGACCTGGAGGTTCTTGAGGGCTTTGGTGGAAACAAAGTCGTGGCCTGTGTGGGGGTCGACAACGGCTTGCAGGGCTTGTAACAATTGCTCGGAGGTGGCCATTCGCGGGTCTTTCAGGGAACTGGGGTGACTGCCGCGCAGTGTAGCGACAACTCATAAAATCGGGGATTGCCCGCAAAAAGCCCCAAATGACTGCCTCGTCCGCCCCCCGCAAGCTCTTCGTCACCACCGCCCTGCCCTACGCCAACGGCAAATTCCACATCGGCCACATCATGGAGTACATCCAGGCCGACATCTGGGTGCGGTTCCAGCGCATGCAGGGCCACATGGTGCATTTCGTCGGCGCCGACGATGCGCACGGCGCACCCATCATGATCGCGGCCGAGAAAGCCGGCAAGACGCCGCAGGAGTTCGTGGGCGAGATCGCCGCAGGCCGTCAGCAGTACCTCGACGGCTTTCACATCCGGTTCGACAACTGGCATTCGACCGACAGTGCGGAAAACACCGAGCTGGCCCAGGGCATCTACCAGCGCCTCAAGGCCGGCGGCCTGATTGCCACGCGCACCATCGAGCAGTTCTACGACCCGCTCAAGGGCATGTTCCTGCCCGACCGCTACATCAAGGGCGAATGCCCGAAGTGCGGCGCCAAGGACCAGTACGGCGACTCCTGCGAAGTCTGCAGCGCGGTCTACGCCCCGACCGACCTGAAGAACCCCTACTCCACGCTGAGCGGCGCGACGCCTGAGCTGCGCAGCTCCGAGCACTTTTTCTTCACGCTGTCCGACCCCCAGGTGGTGGACTTCCTCAAGAGCTGGACGCAGGACGGCAAGCTGCAGGCCGAAATGGCCAAGAAGGCCAGCGAGTGGTTCGACGCCGGCATGGCCGACTGGGACATCAGCCGCGACGCGCCCTACTTCGGCATCGAGATCCCCGACACGCCGGGCAAGTACTTCTACGTCTGGCTCGACGCGCCGGTGGGCTACCTCGCCAGCCTCAAAAACCATTTCGACAAGGGCCAGGCGGCCAACCACTGGCATGAGGCCTCGCGCACCACGCAGAGTTTTGACGAATTCATGGCCGACCCGGCGGTCGAGCAGGTGCATTTCATCGGCAAGGACATCGTCTACTTCCACACCCTGTTCTGGCCCGCGATGCTGCAGTTCTCGGGCCGCAAGACGCCCAGCGAGGTCAACGTGCACGGCTTCATCACCGTCAGCGGCGAGAAGATGAGCAAGAGCCGCGGCACCGGCATCGACCCGCTCAAGTACCTGGGCCTGGGGCTGAACCCCGAATGGCTGCGCTACTACATCGCGGCCAAGCTCAACAGCAAGGTCGAGGACGTGGACTTCAACCCCGAGGACTTCGTGGCGCGGGTCAATGCCGACCTGATTGGCAAGTACGTCAACATCGCCAGCCGCGCGGCGGGCTTTATCGCCAAGCGCTTCGGTGGCCAGCTGGGCGAGGTGTCGCCCGACGGCGCAGGCCTGCTGAGCCTGCTGCGCCTGCACAGCGACACCATCGCCGAGCTCTATGCGGGGCGCGAATTTGCCAAGACGCTGCGCGAAATCATGCTGCTGGCCGATCGCGTCAATGAGTATGTGGACCAGAACAAGCCCTGGGAGCTGGCCAAGCAACAGGGCATGGACGCGCGGCTGCACGACGTGTGCACGGTCTGCATCGAGGCCTTTGCCCTGCTGACGACCTACCTCAAGCCCGTGCTGCCGGCCCTGGCGGCCCAGGTCGAGGCCTTTTTGAAGGTCGAAAGCTTCAATTTTGATAGCGCCTCACGCCCGCTGGGCAAGGGCCACAGCATAGGTGAATACAAGCATTTGATGCAGCGCGTCGATGTTAAGCAGCTCGACGCGCTGTTCGAGCCGCCGGCCGCCGCCGAGCCGGACAAGGTGCTGCCCGGCGGCGAAGAGCTGGCCCCGACCATCAGCATCGACGACTTCGCCAAGGTCGACCTGCGCATCGCCCAGATCGTGGGCTGCGAGCCGGTCGACGGCTCGACCAAGCTGCTGCGCCTCACGCTCGACGTGGGCGAGGGCAGGACACGCAATGTGTTCTCCGGCATTGCCTCGTCCTACAAGCCCGAAGACCTGGTCGGCAAGCTCACCGTGATGGTGGCCAACCTCGCCCCGCGCAAGATGAAGTTCGGCATCAGCGAAGGCATGGTGCTGGCCGCCAGCCATGCCGACGAGAAAGCCCAGCCCGGCATCCATGTACTCAACCCCTGGCCCGGTGCCCAACCGGGCATGCGGGTGCGCTGAAGCGAATTGGAGTCTGTCATGTCGATGCCGCCCCCCTTCGTCAAACGATTCGTTCCGTGGGCGACCGGCATGGCCCTGGCCGCCCCCCTGCTAGGTGGCTGCACCGTGATCGCCGTGGCCGATACCGCGGCCACCATCGCCGTCAAGACCGTGGGCCTTGCCGCCGATGCCGCGATCGGCACCGTCCGCATCACCGGCAAGGTTGTCGGCGCAGCTGTCGATGCGGCCATTCCCGACAGCGCCGAGCCGGCCAAGCCCTGATGACCCGGTCAAGCCCGCCCAGCCCCGGTCGGCGCGCCTGGCACGGCGCATGCTTGCGCTGCTGATAGCGGGCCGCACCTCGGGAGCCGGGCCTGTGGTGCTGCATTCCCATCTCATTGAGGCACAGACATGATTCCTTTCGTGCGCGGCTGGATCGACGTTGACCGCACCACCCAAGCCAATGTCCGCCTGGGCGCAACCCTGAGCTTTGTGGCCGGAGCCGCCAACGCAGGCGGCTTTCTGGCCGTGGGACAGTACACCTCACACATGACCGGGGTGCTGTCGTCGGTGGCGGACAACGTGGTGCTGGGGCATCTGGCGCCGGCCATCGCGGGGCTGGGGGCGCTGCTGGCTTTTGTGATGGGCGCCATGACCACGGCCTGGATGGTGAACTGGGGGCTGCGCCAGCAGTTGCGCAGCGCCTATGGCCTGCCGCTGCTGGCGGAGTCGCTGGCCCTGCTCGTGTTCGGCCTGTTTGGTGCCGCGATCCATGTGTTCGCCCACCTGTTCATGCCGCTGACCGTCTTGCTGCTGTGCTTCATCATGGGCTTGCAGAATGCGGTCATCACCAAGATTTCCCGGGCCGAAATCCGCACGACCCATGTCACCGGCTTGGTGACCGACCTCGGGATCGAACTGGGCAAGCTGCTGTACATGAACCGGGGAACGAAGATCCCTTCGCCCGTGCTGGCCAATCGCAGCAAGCTGCGCCTTCAGTCCCTGTTGATCACCAGCTTCATCAGCGGTGGACTGGTCGGGGCCCTCGGATTCAAGTTCATCGGCTATGGCGCGACCGTGCCGCTGGCGTTGCTGCTGTTGCTGCTGGTGATGCGCCCGCTGCTGCAGGACTTGCAGCGCCGCTAGCACCGGCACACAATGCAGGCCATGCTCAATGGTCTGCCTGCCCTCAGTCCTTTCCGGCCCCGCCTGCTCGATGCCCTGCGCGATTACCACCCGGATCGCTTCGTCAAAGACCTGGGGGCCGGCCTCACGGTGGGCGTCGTGGCCCTGCCGCTGGCGATGGCGTTTGCGATCGCCTCCGGCCTCAAGCCCGAAGCGGGGCTGTGGACCGCGATCATCGCGGGCTTTGTGATCTCGGCGCTGGGCGGCTCCAATGTACAGATCGGCGGCCCGGCCGGCGCCTTCATCGTGATCGTCTATGGCATCGTCGAGCGCTACGGCGTGGCCAACCTGCTGATCGCCACGGCCTGCGCCGGCGTGCTGCTGTTCACGCTGGGCCTGCTCAAGCTCGGCAACCTGGTGCGCTACGTGCCGGTCAGCATCGTGATCGGCTTCACCAATGGCATTGCGGTGCTGATTGCGCTGTCGCAGCTCAAGGACTGGCTGGGGCTGAACATCGCCAAGATGCCGGCCGACTTTTTTTCGCAGCTCTGGGCCATAGCCACCCATTTCCACAGCTTCAACCCCTATGCCTGCGCGCTCGGCTCGGTCTGCCTGCTGGGCCTGTGGGTCTGGCCGCGGTTGTTTGCGCACGGCTCACCCGTGGTGCGCGTGTTCGAAGGCCACACGGTGCGCACCTTTGCGCGGGTGCCGGGGCCCATCGTCGCGCTGGTCACGCTCACGCTGCTGGCCTGGGCGCTCAAGCTGCCGGTCGAGACCATAGGCTCGCGCTTTGGCGGCATCCCGAGCAGCGTTCCCGCATTGGCGCTGCCCGACTTCAGCTGGGAGACGGTGCGCCTGCTGGTCACGCCCACGATCACCATCGCGCTGCTGGGCGCCATCGAGTCGCTGCTGTGCGCGCGCGTGGCCGACCAGCTCGCGACCGATCCGCACCACCGCAAGCACGACCCGAACCAGGAGCTGATGGCCCAGGGCGCGGCCAATTTCATCGCCCCGTTCTTTGGCGGCATGCCGGCCACGGGCACCATCGCCCGCACCGTGACCAATATCCGATCGGGCGCGACCTCGCCGGTGGCGGGCATGGTGCACGCCGCCGCGTTGACGGCCGTGGTGCTGGTGGCGGCCCCGCTGGCCCTGCATGTTCCTCTGGCGGTGCTCGCCGGCGTGCTGCTGTCGGTGGCCTTGAACATGGGCGAGTGGCATGAGTTCGTGCGTCTCAAGCAGTTCAGCAACCACTACCGGCTGCTGCTGCTGGGCACCTTTTTCCTGACCGTGGTGTTCGACCTGACGGTGGCGGTCGAAGTGGGGCTGGTGCTGGCCTGCCTGCTGTTCGTGCGGCGCATGAGCTCGCTGTTCCGGATCGAACCGGTCGCGCAAAGCGGCAACGAGCTGACTTACCGGCTCTATGGCGCGCTGTTTTTTGGCGCGGCGGCCAAGGTCGACCCCATCGTGCAGGCCGTCGAAGCCGCGCCGCGGGGGCTGCGGCTGGTGCTCGACGCCTCGCAGCTGATCGCGCTCGACACCACCGGGCTCGATGCGCTCGAGCAGCTGCTCAAGGCCGTGGTGCAGCGCGGCGGCCAGCTCTACATCACGGGGCTCAACGAGCAGCCGCGCTCGCTGATCGAGCGCTCCGGCTTTGCGGCCGATCTCGCCGCCTGCCAGGCCGGTGCGAGCTCAGCGTGAGGGGCCGCCGCGGTTGTCCGGGGCCTCGGGGTCGGGTGCCGAGGCGCTGCGCAGCACCCTGTGATCAGCGCTGAAGATCACCGAAAACACCATCGAGATGTTGGGCGGCGCGAGATAGCGCCAGTCGTAGACGATCTCCTGCGCCAGCGCGTAGGGCGTGATCCTCATGGGCTTGCCCAGCAGCCGGCGCACCTCTTCGACCATCATGCCGGGCTTCACGCGGGCAAAATTCTCGGGCGTGAGCACCTGGCGCAGCGCGCTCATCCTGCCGTCCGCGCCAATCGTGATCATGTAGTTTTTGTGGCCTGCGGGCTGGCGGTTGTACTCGAGAGTGCGCCCGCCCCGGGGCGCATCCCAGATGTTCTCGGGCTCGCCGAAGCGCGCGCGCACATCGGCTTCGGTCGACACACCCTCTTCGAGCTCGCTGATGCGCTGGGGGTCGCAGCCCAGCAGGCCCAGCAGCGCGGCCATCAGTCCCATAACCCCAATCCTCCTGAACATGGCCACCCCGGTAAAATCCGCCCAAGAGGTTTAGTTTATGTCCATCTTCCGCCGCCCCGACTACAAATCCGAAGTGACCCAGTTCATCGACCAGCTCAAGGCCCAGAAGCCCGATCTGGAAGCCCAGCAGCTCGCCGGCCGCGCCCTGCTGTGGGACAAGGAAGTGGACCGCAGCGCCTGGAGCGAGTACCGCGAAGCCGAGGTGCCGCAAAAGCCCTACGTCTACCAGACCAACCCGCAGTAAACGTCGAATCGGGATCCAGCCCAGGTAGTTCGGGTGCGAACCGCTATTAATCTGATAGTAAACTGATGACTGTCACGACCGAATCCGCCGACACCCTGCCCGAGGCGCCTGCCGAGCTGGCGGACCTGCCCGAGGTGGTGGACCAGGTCGCCCTGGCCCGGCTGTACGGCGAGCCGCTGTTTGCGCTGCCGCAGGATTTGTACATCCCGCCCGACGCGCTCGAAGTGTTTCTGGAGGCCTTCGAAGGGCCGCTGGACCTGCTGCTCTACCTGATCCGCAAGCAGGATTTCAACATCCTCGACATCCCGATGGCCGCGCTGACGCGCCAGTACCTGAGCTATGTGGATGAAATCCGCAGCCGCAACCTGGAGCTGGCCGCCGAATACCTGCTGATGGCCGCGATGCTGATCGAGATCAAGTCGCGCATGCTGCTGCCGCC
>JBOHHM010000050.1:0-4529 GCA_050725495.1 Burkholderiaceae bacterium
GAAATCCCGCGGGCTGTTGCCTGCGGTCTCGACGATCTTGATGCCGCTGTCGATGATGGCCTGCACATACTCGGCGTAGGGCGGCGGCTTCACGGCGGGCAGGATCGTCAGGTTCACGCCGAACGGATGGTCGGTCATCTCGCGCGTTCGCTCGATCTCGCGTCGCAGCGCGTCGGGTGTTTGCTGCGTCAGCGCCGTCAGCAGCCCCAAGCCGCCGGCGTTGGACACCGCCGCGGCCAGTTCGGCCAGGCCGACCCATTGCATGCCACCCTGGATGATGGGATAGCGGATGCCCAGCAATTCGGTGATACGGGTCTTCATGCTTTTTTCCAGAGGTTGTTGATGCCGCCCCAATTCATTCGAGCGGGTCACTCGAGCTTGGCGCCCGACTGCTTGATCAGACGCTCCCACACCGGCAGTTCCTGCTTGTAGACCGCGTCAAAGGCCTCGGGCGAGCTGTCCTTGATCTCGAAGCCCATGGCGGCGATGCGGCTGCGCACGTCGGGCAGCTGGCAAGCCGCGCGCAGCTCGGCCGCGATGCGATCGACCACGGCCTTGGGCGTGCCGGTCGGTGCGGCCATGGCCAGCCAGCCGGTGATGCGATAGGCCTCGTCCTTCAGACCCTGCTCGGCCAGCGTCGGGACATTGGGCAAGGTGCTCATGCGGCGCTCGCCGGTCACGCCGATCGCCTTGATCTTGCCCGCCTCCAGATGCGGCTTGGCTTGCAACGCGCTGGCGTAGGCCATGTGGATCTGACCGCCGATCAGCTCCTGCATCATCGGCGCCTCGCCCTTGTAGGGGATATGGTTCATGTCGGCCTGCTGCGTCAGGCTCATGTGCGCGCCTGCCAAATGCGGATAGGCGCCGATGCCGTAGGAGCCGTAGGCCAGCTTGCCCTTGTTGGCCTTGACGTACTGGAGCAGCTCGGGCCCGGTCTTGGCCGGCACGCTGGGGTGGACCACCAGCACCAGGGGCGCCGTGGCGATCTGGTAGATCCGCGTCAGGTCGCGCTGCGGGTCATAGGGCAGCTTCTCGTAAAGGAACTGGTTGGTCAGCAGCGAGTTGCTCAGCGACAGCACCAGCGTGTGCCCATCCGCCGGCGCCTTGGCGACCGCGTCGGTGCCGATGATGCCGGCCGCGCCGGCCTTGTTGTCGATGACGACAGGCTGTTTGAACGCGACCGCCAGTTTTTCGCCGAGCAGCCGCGCCAGGATGTCGGTGGCGCCGCCAGGCGGGAACGGCACGACCAGGCGGATCGGCTTGCTCGGGTAGGCCGGGGCTTGGGCCTGGGCGGGCATGCCGGCGCACAGCGCGAGGGCCGCGGCCGCCAGGCAAAGCCACGCGCGGCGGCTGACAAAATTCGTGTTCATGATGTGTCTCCTGTTCAGGTTTGGATGGGGGATAAAGGAATGGGCGCTACTGGAGGATGACCTGCGTCTTGACCGGCAGGCGCGCCAGCGCCTGCTGCAACTGCGCCTGCAGCTGCGCGGCCAACGGGCCCACGGCGGCCGCGTCGACTTGCACCTGCAGGCCGCTCTCGCCCTCGACCTGCACGCCCGGGCGCACCTCAGCGTCAAGCCCCAGGCCAGCGCAAATTTCGTCGACCGTCGCGGTGACAACGTTGCGGGCGGCCAGCATGCGCAGCTCGGGCTTGTAGATCTTGCCGACATTGGTCATCGGCATGGTCTGGATCACGGTCACTGACTTGGGCCTGGCAGGCGCCTCGTCGACCCGCGCGGCCGTGAACGCCAGCAGCTCTTGCTCGCTGGCCGTGGCGCCCGGCACCAGGGTCGCGAAGACCACCGGCAGCTCGCCGGCATAGGCGTCGGGCGCACCGACGGCCGCACACAGCTGCACCGCCGGATGGGCGCCCAGCGCATCCTCGATCACCTTGGGGTCGATGTTGTGGCCGCTGCGAATGATCAGGTCCTTGGAGCGGCCGCTGAGGTTGAGCCGGCCCTGCTCATCGAGCCAGCCCAGGTCGCCGGTGGCCAGCCAGCCGCCGGCGGTGAAGGCCTTGGCCGTGTCGGCCGGATCGAGAAAACCCGAGAACAGGTTGGGCGACTTGAACAGCACCATGCCCTGCTCGCCCGGCGGCAGGTCGCGGTCGGACGCGTTGCCATGTTCGTCGAGCGCCACGATGCGCAGCTGCGAATAGGGCAGCCGAAAGCCGACGCAGCCGGCCGGCCCAACGACCCCCGGTGGCGTGATGGTCGAGATGCCGGCCATCTCGGTCATGCCCAGGCTCTCGTGCACATGCAGGCCGAACAGGCGCTCGAAGCGCGCGGCCAGTTCCGGTGCCAGAACGGCGGCCCCGGTGCGGCAATAGCGGATCGACGAAATATCGGCGCCGGCCAGCGGCACATTGGCCAGCGCTGCCAGCACCGTGGGAACGGCCGACAGCGAAGTCGGGCGGTATTTCTCGACCAGGCGCCAATAGTTGCTGATCACCTCCTTGTTGCGCAGCAAGGCGGTGGTCGGGATGATGACTTCGACGCCGGCCGACAGCGAGGCCAACGAGGCCGGCAGGACCCCGGCCACATGGAACAGCGGATAACCGTTGATGGTGACGTCGGTGTCGCTCAGCCCCTGCAGCTGCACGCTGGCCCAGGCCGTGAAGACCTGGGCGCCATGGCTGTGGCGCGCCAGCTTGGGCGCGCCGGTGGTGCCTCCGGTGTGGAAGTAGGCGGCGATGTCGGTCGGCGCGATCTCGCGTCCGCTGACCAACCGGTCGCCGCTCTCGCGCTCGCGCAAGGCCTTGAAATCGGCCACGCCTTCGGGTAGCACGGGCGCATGGCCTGGCGGCTCGTCGTGCGGCGCCACGCGCAGCACCATGGCCAGCGTGGGCACCTGAGCGCGCAGGCGCAGGGCCTTGGACCAGATGCCCGATTCCTCGTCCGAGCCCCAGGCGATCAGCACCTTGGCATGGGCCGCGCTCATCAGCGAGACCAGCTTTTCGTCGGTCAGCAGCGGGTTCAGCGGCTGCACAATGCCGGCGGCCTCCCCGCCCCAGAGCGCCAGGTGGTAGTCCAGGCAGCCGGGCAGCAGCACCGCGACCGCGTCCTGCGGCCCCACGCCGAGGCCGTGCAGCAGGTTGGCGGTCTGGTGGATGCCGCTCAGCAGCTCGGCATAGGACCAGCGGATCGGCGTGTCATTGGGGTCGCCACTGCGCAGGAAGGTCAAGGCGGTCTTGTTGCCGAAGGCCTGGGCGGCGTTGCGCAATATCTCGTAGGTGCTGCGCACGGGCAGCGCCTCGGCCAGCGGCACCTGTTCGAGGCGGCACACATCGTCCAGGCTGCGCACGGGAAAGGAAGCTGAAAACGGGGCATGGAGGTTCTGCATGGGAAGCCTTGTCATCGGGTCCTGATGCGACCGGGCGCAGGCCCGGTCGCCTTGATCAATCACCTTACTCGACCGAGATGCCCTTGTCGCGGATCACCTTGCCCCATTTATCGTAGTCCTGCCGGATGCGCACGGCCATCTGCTCCGGCCCCTGGAAGTTGGCGATGGCGCCGGCGCCCAGCAGCTTGTCCTGCGTCTCCTTCTCGGCCAGGATCTGCTGGACCTCGGCGCTGATGCGCGCAATCACCTCCTTGGGCGTGCCCGCGGGCGCCAGCAGACCGCCCCAGGACACCGCGTCGAAGCCCGAGAATCCCTGTTCCGCCACCGTTTTGACGTTGGGGATCAAGCTCACGCGGCGCGGCGACCCGACGGCGATCGCGCGCAGCTTGCCGGTCTGGATATGCGGCAGCGCGGCCACGAGGTCGGCGTACATCATCGGCACCTGGCCGCCGAGCAGGTCGGTGATGGCCGGCACGCCGCCGCGGTAGGCCACATGCTGCATGTCGAACTGGCCCAGCTGCTTGAGCGACTCCATGCTCAGGTGGCCGAAGCTGCCGGCGCCCGAACTGGTGTAGTTGAGCTTGCCCGGCTGGGCCTTGGCGTGGGTGATGAGCTTTTGCAGGTCGGTCACCGTGGGCATCAGCGTGGGGTTGACCACCACCACGATCGGCAGGTCGTAGACTGTGGCGACAGGTGCGAAGTCCTGCACGCTGTCGTAGCCGGCCTTCTTGTACAGGTGCGGTGCCAGCAGCGTGGGTGTGGCCAGCATCATCAGCGTGTAGCCGTCCGGCGCGCTCTTGGCCACCTGGGCGGCAGCGATCGAACCCGAGGCGCCGGCCTTGTTCTCCACCACCACCGGCTGCTTCAGGCGCTCGGCCAGCTTCTGGCCGACGATGCGCGAGGCGGTGTCGGTTGGGCCGCCTGCGGGGAACGGCACGACGAGCTTGATCGGCTTGCTCGGCCAAGTGTCGGCCAGCGCGACGCCGGCCAGCAGGGGCAGGGCGCAGGCCAGCACGGCGCGGCGCGTGAAACGGGACAGATTGGTACCAAGGGTCATGCTCGACTCCAGAAAAAAAAGTGATCGGGAAGGCCGGGCACCCCGCCCGGCCGCAACGGCGTCACAGCACGCCGCGCGCCTTCAGCTCGGCCAGGCGGGCCTCGTCCAGGCCGAGCCGTTCGCCCAGCAC
>JBOHHM010000051.1:0-3316 GCA_050725495.1 Burkholderiaceae bacterium
AAGAAGCCATCTTCATCCTGCGCGAAGTGGCCGCCGCTTTCGAGCGCCCCACGCTGTTGTTCTCGGGCGGCAAGGACTCGCTGGTGCTGCTCAAGTGCGCTGAAAAGGCCTTTGGCGTGGGCCGCATACCCTACCCGCTGCTGATGATCGATACCGGCCACAACTTCCCCGAAGTCACCGACTTCCGGGACCATCGCGCCCAAGAGCTGCAGGCCGAGCTGATCGTGCGCAGCGTCGAGGACTCGATGGCCCGTGGCACGGTGCGCCTGGCCCACCCCGGCGAGTCGCGCAATGTGCATCAGTCGGTCACGCTGCTCGAAGCGATTGAAGAGTTCCGCTTCGACGCGCTGATTGGCGGCGCCCGACGCGACGAAGAGAAGGCCCGTGCCAAGGAACGCATCTTCAGCCACCGCGACAGCTTCGGCCAGTGGCAACCCAAGGCCCAGCGCCCCGAGCTCTGGACCCTGTTCAACACCCGGCTGCAGCCTGGCGAACACTTCCGCGTGTTCCCGATCTCCAACTGGACCGAACTCGACGTCTGGCAGTACATCGAGCGCGAGCAGATTGCCCTGCCCTCGATCTACTACACGCACAAGCGCGAAGTGGTGGAGCGCAAGGGCCTGCTGGTGCCGGTGACCGAACTCACGCCGCCGCGCGACGGCGAACAGGTGGTGCTGCGCGACGTGCGCTTTCGCACCGTGGGCGACATCACCTGCACCTGCCCGGTGGAAAGCGACGCCGCCACGCCGGCCGACGTCGTGATCGAAACCCTGGCCGCCGACGTGAGCGAGCGCGGCGCCACCCGCATGGACGACAAGACCTCCGACGCCTCCATGGAAAAACGCAAGAAGGACGGGTATTTCTGATGAGCGCTATTGATTTGATAGCTGACAACACCCCATCCGCCAAGGCCAACGGCCTGAGCGATCTTCGGTCCGCGCTGAAGTTCATCACCTGCGGCTCGGTCGACGATGGCAAGAGCACCTTGATCGGCCGCCTGCTGGTCGACAGCAAGGCCGTGCTGCAGGACCACCTGGCCGGCGTGCAGCGCAGCGGCGAGACCGACCTTGCCCTGCTGACCGACGGCCTGTCCGCCGAGCGCGAGCAAGGCATCACCATTGTTGTCGCCTACCGCTACTTCGCGACCGAGGACCGCAAGTTCATCATCGGCGATGCGCCGGGCCATGAGCAGTACACCCGCAACATGGTCACGGCCGCCTCCAGCGCCGACGCCGCCGTGGTGCTGGTCGACGCGACCAAGCTCGACTGGAACAACCCGGCGCTCGAACTGCTGCCGCAAACCCGCCGCCACTCGCTGCTGATTAACCTGCTGCGCGTCTCGTCCATCGTGTTCGCGGTCAACAAGCTCGATGCGGTGGGCAGCCCTGAGGTCGCGTTTGCCCACATCAGCGCAGCGCTCACCGCGTTCGCGCAGGCCGCGCAGATTCCGGTCAAGGCCATCGTGCCGGTCTCCGCCCTCAAGGGCTGGAACGTGGTCGATGCCCAGCCCGGCTGGTGCGGCTATGGCGGCGAAAGCCTGTTGCAGATTTTGGAGCACCTGCCCGTCACGCCGGCCGACACCAGCCTGCCCTTTGCGTTCCCGGTGCAGTGGGTCGAGAAGTTTTCCTCCTCGTCCGACACCTCCCAGGGTCGGCGCGTGTTCTGGGGCCGCGTGGCCACCGGCGGCGTGCAACCGGGCCAGAGCATCAAGGTGCTGCCCAGCGGGCAGACGGCCAAAGTGGCCCAGGTGCTCAACCACGCCCGCCAGCCCAAAGCCATCCTGGCCAACCACAGCGCCGGCATCGTGCTCGACCGCGAAGTCGATGTCTCGCGCGGCGACTGGCTGCTGGCCGATGAGGGCGACAGTGTGGTGGCCCAGCGCGAGCTGCGCGCCACCATCGCCTGGCTCGACGACGAGCCCCTGGTCGCGGGCCGCGCGTACTGGGCGCTGCATGGCCACCGCTGGGTCAAGGCCAAGGTCAGGCGCATCGTGCACAAGCTCAACATCAACACCCTGGCCGAGGAAGACGCCCACCAGCTCGACCCCAATGCCATCGGCCATGTGGAGCTGACGCTGCAGGAGCCCATTGCCGCCCTGCCCTACTCGCAGTCGCGCATCCTGGGTTCGCTGGTGCTGGTGGACACCGCTTCGCACAAGACCTCGGGCGCGGTGTTGATTCAATAAGCCTGAGGTAAAACCCATAAAATTAAAGATTTCTACCGAAGCCCCGGTTTCACCGACCCCACTGCCAACACAACATGACTCACGTCGTCTCCGATTCCTGTATCCGCTGCAAATACACCGACTGCGTGGATGTCTGCCCCGTGGACTGTTTCCGCGAAGGCCCCAACATGCTGGTGATCGACCCCGATGAATGCATCGACTGCGCCGTCTGCATTCCCGAGTGTCCTGTCAATGCGATCTACGCCGAAGAAGACGTGCCCGCCGACCAGATCGCCTTCATCAAGCTCAACGCCGAGCTGAGCCGGCAGGCCGGCTGGAAGAGCATCACCAAACGCAAGCCGGCGCTGCCTGACGCGGAAGAATGGAAAGACAAGACGGGCAAGATCGCGGAACTCGTCCGCTGAGCGCCTGCGCCAGGAACCATGGAACCCAAGGTCAACCAAGCCATTGTGACTACCGCCGCCGCGCATGACGGCCCCATCGAAACCGATGCCGTCATCGTCGGCGCAGGCCCGGTCGGCCTGTTCCAGGTATTCGAGCTCGGCCTGCTGGAAATCAAGGCCCATGTGATCGACGCGCTGGCCTACCCCGGCGGCCAGTGCATCGAACTCTACCCCGACAAACCGATTTACGACATTCCGGCCGTGCCGGTGTGCACCGGCCAGGAACTCACCGACTCGCTGCTCAAGCAGATCGAGCCCTTCAGTGCGACCTTCCACTTCGGACAGGAAGTCACCACCGTGGAAAAGCAGGAAGACGGCCGCTTCTACGTGGAAACATCCAAGGGCACCCGGTTCCTGACCAAAACCATCTTCATCGCCGCCGGCGTCGGCGCTTTCCAGCCGCGCACGCTCAAGGTCGACGGCCTCGACAAGTTCGAAGGCACGCAGCTGTTCTACCGCGTGAGGAACCCGGCGGAATTTGCCGGCAAGCACCTGGTCATCGTCGGGGGCGGCGACTCGGCCCTCGACTGGGCGCTGAACTTCGTGAGCGACGGCCCGAACAAGGCCGAGAGCGTGATCCTGGTGCACCGCCGCGACGGCTTCAAGGCCGCCCCGGCCAACGTGGCCAAGATGCATGAGCTGTGCAACGCCCACGAGATGCAGTTCATCATCGGCCAGGTCACCGGCT
>JBOHHM010000052.1:0-5345 GCA_050725495.1 Burkholderiaceae bacterium
TGCAGATTCGCCAATCCAGGCCTGACTACACCCTGCTGTGGGGCTGGGGCGTGATGAACTCCACCGCCATCAAGGAGGCCCAGGCGACCGGCTACCCGCGCGAGAAGATGTACGGCGTCTGGTGGGCTGGCGCCGAGCCGGACGTCAAGGACGTGGCCGAGGGCGCCAAGGGCTACAACGCCGTGACCATGCAGCATGGCGCCGAGCCGCAATCCAAGTTGGTCAAGGACGTGATGACGATGGTGCACGACAAGGGCCAGGGCACCGGACCGAAGGACGAGGTGGGCCAGGTGCTCTACATGCGCGGCGCCATGAGCGCCATGCTGGCGACCGAAGGCGTTCGCTCCGCCCAGGAGCGCTTCGGCAAGGGCAAGGTCATGAGCGGCGAGCAGGTGCGCTGGGGCCTGGAGAACCTGAACCTGACCCAGGCCAAGCTCGACGCGTTGGGCTTTGCCGGCGTGATGCGCCCGATCAGCACCTCCTGCGCGGACCACATGGGTGCGGCCTGGGCCCGTATCCACACCTGGGACGGCAAGGCCTGGAAGTTCACGTCCGACTGGCTGCAGGCCGACGAGCAGATCATCAAGCCGCTGGTCAAGGCCACGGCCGCCAAATACGCGGCCGAGAAGAAACTCACCGCGCGCACGCCGGCTGATTGTCAGTCTTGAGCGAGCCCCTGTCATTCTGAGCGCAGCGAAGAATCCTGCGCACCTGCAGAGATCCTTCGCGAAGGCTCAGGATGACCGTTCGGCCGCTTGCACAAGGTGAGCGGGATCGCGGCTCTCACGAGCCGCCAACTGAAAGGGCAGCGTTGCTGGTCTTTCAGTTGGTTCAAACGGACATACCACCATGAGTAACCCAAACATCGTTCTCAACGTCAACGGCATCGAGGTCATCTACAACCATGTAATCCTGGTCCTCAAAGGGGTCTCGCTGCAGGTGCCCGAAGGCCGCATCGTGGCCATCCTGGGCGGCAACGGCGCCGGCAAGACGACCACGCTGCGCGCCATCTCCAACCTGCTCAGGGGCGAGCGCGGCGAAGTGACCAAGGGCTCGATCGAGCTGCGCGGCGAGCGCATCGAAAACCTCTCGCCGGCCGACCTGGTGCAGCGCGGCGTGGTCCAGGTCATGGAGGGGCGCCACTGCTTCGCCCACCTGACCATCGAGGAAAACCTGCTGACCGGCGCCTACACGCGCAGCAGCAAGGCCGAGGTCGCGGCGAATCTGGAGAAGGTCTACAACTACTTCCCGCGCCTCAAAACGCGGCGCGGCTCGCAGGCCGCCTACACCTCGGGCGGCGAGCAGCAGATGTGCGCGATCGGCCGCGCCATCATGGCCAACCCCAGCATGGTGCTGCTCGACGAGCCCTCGATGGGCCTGGCACCGCAGATCGTGGAGGAGGTGTTCCACATCGTGCGCGACCTCAACCAGAAGGAAAGAGTGACCTTCCTGCTGGCCGAGCAGAACACCAACATGGCGCTCAAGTACGCCGACTACGGCTACATCATGGAGTCCGGCCGCATCGTGATGGATGGCGCCGCCACCGAGCTGGCCAACAACGAGGACGTCAAGGAGTTCTACCTGGGCGTGGGCGGCGGCGAGCGCAAGAGCTTCAAGGATGTGAAGAGCTACAAGCGCCGCAAGCGCTGGCTCGCCTGAAAAATGTATGCCCTGCGCTGCGGCCCGGCGGCGGTCCCAGCGCCACAGGAAACACCATGACTGATCATTACGACGCTCTCGAAACGCGCGACCCGGCGGCGCGTGAGGCGGCCCTGCTGGCCGCCCTGCCGGGCCAGATTGCCCGCGCGCAGCAACAGGCCCCGGCCTTCGCCCAGATCCTGCAGGGCGTCGATGCGGGCCAGGTCCACAGCCGCGCAGCCCTGGCCCGGCTGCCGGTAACGCGCAAGAGCGAGTTGCTGGAGCTGCAGAAGCAGCACCGCGCCCGCGATGTATTCGGCGGCTTCAGCGCCCTGCGCTTTGGCGCGGCCATGCCGCGCGTGTTTGCCAGCCCCGGCACGATCTACGAGCCCGAGGGCACGCGCCGCGATTACTGGCGCCTGGCACGCGCCATGTTCGCCGCCGGCTTTCGTTCCGGCGAGCTGATCCACAACTGTTTCAGCTACCACTTCGTGCCGGCCGGCTCGATGATGGAAACCGGCGCCCATGCGCTGGGCTGCACCGTGTTTGCCGGCGGCACGGGCCAGACCGAGCAGCAGGTGCAGGCCATGGCCGAGCTCAAGCCGGCCGGCTACATCGGCACGCCCAGCTTCCTCAAGATCATCGTCGACAAGGCGGCCGAGATGGCCGTGGCCCTGCCCAGCGTGAGCAAGGCCCTGTTTGGCGGCGAGGCCTTCCCCCCCTCGCTGCGCGACTGGTTCGCCGAGCGCGGCATCACGGGCTACCAGTGCTATGCCACGGCCGACCTGGGTCTGATCGCCTATGAGACCGAAGCCCGCGAGGGCCTGGTGCTCGACGAGGGCGTGATCGTGGAAATCGTGCGCCCCGGCACCGGCGACCCGGTGGTCGAGGGCGAGGTCGGCGAACTGGTGGTGACCACGCTGAACCCGGACTACCCACTGATCCGCTTCGGTACCGGCGACCTGTCGGCCGTGCTGCCCGGCACCTGTCCCAGCGGGCGCAGCAACACCCGCATCAAGGGCTGGATGGGCCGGGCCGACCAGACGACCAAGATCCGCGGCATGTTCGTGCACCCCAGCCAGGTCGCCGACATCGCCAAGCGCTTCCCCGAAGTGCTCAAGGCGCGGCTGGTGGTCAGCGGCGAGATGGCCAACGACAGCATGGTCCTCAAGGTCGAAACCGCCGCGTCCCGCGAAGGGCTGGACGGCAAGATCAGCGAAGCGATCCGCGACGTGACCAAGCTGCGCGGCCAGGTCGAACTGGTCGCCCCGGGCAGCCTGCCCAACGACGGCAAGGTGATCGAGGACGCGCGCAGCTACAAATAGCCATCGCTATTAAATCAATAGCGTCTTGCAGCCTAAATACAAGGACTGGAACCCGATTTGACTTGCGAATTCGGGGAGGGCCGGACCGCCGGGCGGGCCAGGTCGCGCACGCTGGCGCCCGCCATGCGGGGGCTGGCGGCGCTGGGCTGCAGCGGCACCAGGAACTGCGGCACCGGCGGCAGCCTGCTGGCCTCGGTCGCCACCGGCCGCCCCGTCAGCACCCATTCATGAACCCCACCGACCAGCCAGCTGACGCGGCCCGTGGCATAGGCCGCAAGCCGCGACTGCAACGCCTGGGCCTGCGCGTCGCCAGGCTGACCGACCACGATCACTTCGCGCGACAGGTCGATGCCAAGACCGGACACCAGCGCCTGCAGCTCCTCGCGGCCGCAGGCCTGAGCCGCTGCCGCGGCTGACACCGCACCCGGCAGATGGCCGGCCAGGTAGTCACCGGCCGGCCGGATGTCGAGCACCGCCGCGCCCCGCAGCAGCGCCTGGGCCGCGGCATCGGCCGAGACCGCCTGTGCCCAGGACAGGCTGGCTGACAGCGACATCAGTAAAACAGTGATGCTGCGCTTCATGGACTTCCCGTTGACAAGGAATTCCACTCTAAGCAGCGCCACTTCATGCGTCCAATACAAAGAAGCCATGTGCACATGCGCAGCGCACATAAGGCGCCAAGCCTTTGAATATCAGGGGATTTCACGGTAAGTAGTTCCCGCGATGTTGCTGGCGCGTTTGGGGACTACGATCCACGGGTCATTTTTAGGAGTCGCCATGAAACAACTGCTAACCCTCGCCTTGCTGGCGACCGCTGCCTTCGCCAGCCAGGCGGCTGATTTCCCCCTCAAGGACAAGCCCATCACC
Organism: Burkholderiaceae bacterium; assembly: GCA_050725495.1. Classification (GTDB taxonomy): domain Bacteria; phylum Pseudomonadota; class Gammaproteobacteria; order Burkholderiales; family Burkholderiaceae_C; genus JBOHHM01. The sequence goes on from JBOHHM010000052.1 coordinate 3,831, forward strand.
ATCGTCGTTCCGTTCTCCGCCGGCGGCCCGACCGATCGCGTGGCGCGCGACCTGGCTGAAGCCATGCGCAAGCCGCTGGGCGGCGTCAGCATCGTGGTCGACAACGCAGCCGGCGCCGCGGGTTCGATCGGTGCCAACAAGGTGGCCAAGGCCAACCCCGATGGCCACACTCTGTTGCTGCATCACATCGGCATGGCCACCATGCCCTCCCTGGTGCGCAACATTCCCTTCAAGGTCGAGAGCGACTTTGAATACCTGGGCCTGGTCAACGACGTGCCCATGACCTTGATTGCCAAGCCGGCCATGCCCGCCAACAACTACAAGGAGCTGACCGGCTGGATCAGCCAGAACAAGGGCAAGATCAACCTGGGCAACGCCGGCATCGGCTCGGCCTCGCACCTGTGCGGCCTGCTGCTCCAAAGTGCGCTGCAGACCGACATGACCGGCGTGCCCTACAAAGGCACGGCGCCCGCCATGACCGACCTGATCGGCGGCCAGATCGACCTGATGTGCGACCAGACCACCAACACGACCAGCCAGATCGAAGCCAAGAAGGTCAAGGCCTACGCCGTCACGACGCCCAAGCGCCTGAGCACACCGGCGCTCAAGGACCTGCCCACTCTGGACGAGTCGGGCCTGAAGAACTTCCAGGTCACGATCTTCCACGGCCTGTACGCGCCCAAGGGCACGCCGGCCGAGGTGCAGAAGAAGCTCAATGACGCGCTCAAAATCGCGCTCAAGGATGCCGACTTCATCAAGAAGCAAGAAGGCCTGGGCGCCGTGGTCGTGACCGACAAGCGCATGGAGCCGGCCGAGCACAAGAAGTTCGTGGCCGCCGAAATCGCCAAGTGGAGCCCCATCATCAAGGCCGCCGGCGTCTACGCCGACTGAGCTGCGCTGCATCCGGCCCCAAGCCGCCCGAGCCTTGTGGCCGGGCGGCTTTTTTGTTGCATGATCGCATGGCCAACCACCCACCACCGCAGGAGACCCGTGTGAGCCCGAACGCCAAGACAAATCGCCGCAGCGCCCTTGCCGCATGCGCGGCAGCCGTTATGACTTTAGTAGCATCTCCGGCGCCGGCCCAGGGCAGCTGGCCGACCAAGCCGGTGAGAATCGTCGTGCCGTTCGCGCCCGGCGGCACGACCGACATCCTGGCGCGCGCCGTGGCGCCCGAGCTGTCCAGGACCTTCGGCCAGCAGTTCATCGTGGAAAACCGTGCCGGCGCCGGCGGCAACCTCGGCGCCGAGGTGGTGGCCAAAGCCCCGGCCGACGGCTACACGCTGCTGATGGGCACGGTGGGCACGCATGGCATCAACAAGGCGCTGTACGCCAAGCTGCCCTACGACCCGCAAAAGGACTTTGCCCCGATCACCCTGGTCGCCGCGGTTCCCAACGTCATGGTGATGAACACCGACAAGGCCCGGGCCATGGGCATCAACAGCGTCGCGGACTTCGTGAAGTACGCCAAGGCCAACCCCGGCAAGCTGAGCATGGCCTCCAGTGGCAACGGCACCT
>JBOHHM010000053.1:0-6800 GCA_050725495.1 Burkholderiaceae bacterium
CTGATCCTGCAGGCCCCCGAGATCGCCGAGAACGGCAACGTGGTGCGCATTGGCGCGCAAAGCAACATTCCCGGCACCACGCAGGTGGCTTTTGTGATTGAAAAGAACCCCTATGCGCTGACAGCGGTGTTCGACATCCCGCCCGGCACCGATGCCAGCGTGGCCACCAACGTCAAGATGGGCCAGTCGTCCAACGTCTACGCGCTGGCCAAGGCCGGCGACAAGTATTTTTACGCGGTCAAGGAAGTCAAGGTGACCCTTGGCGGTTGCGGCGGTTAACAACAGCTTTGCGGGACAGTCTGCAGCGGCGCAGCCGCAAGCCCTGTCCCCTACCAACAACTTTGCGGGACAGTCCGCAGCGGCGCAGCCGCAAGCCCTGTCCCCTACCAACAACCTTGCGGGACAGTCCGCAGCGGCGCAGCCGCAAGCCCTGTCCCCAACTGATTTAAGGAGCCATCATGAGCGATCCCATGCGAATCCGCGCCCAGGCGCAAGGCGACAAGGTGACCGTGCGCGTGCTGGTCAGCCACGAAATGGAAAGCGGCCAGCGCCGCGACGCGGCCGGCAAGCTGATTCCCGCCTGGTTCATCCAGAGCATCAGCGCCGTGCACGAGGGCAAGACCGTGATGAGCGCCCAGTGGGGCCCGGCCGTGTCGAAGAACCCGTTCGTGCAATTCAGCTTCAGAGGCGGCAAGGCCGGCGACAAGATCGCCGTGACCTGGATTGACAATCGCGGCGACAAGCGCACCGACGAAGCCGTGATTTCCTGAGCTGCATCCGCGAGGCCCAGGCCCCTGTGTGCAGCCACAACCGAAGCCGGAGACACATTTGAAGCCAAAACAACCCATTTCCCATATCCTGCTTGCCCTTGCTGCTACTGTTTCGATAGCGCCTGTGCAGGCCCAGCAGAAGTCCACCACCGATGCGATTGCCGACTATCGCGCCTCGCTGCAAGACGGCAACCCAGCCGACCTGAACGCCGCGCGCGGCGAAGCCTTGTGGAAGACCCGACGCGGGCCGAACAACGCCACGCTGCAGGCCTGCGACATGGGCCTGGGTCCGGGCAAGGTCAAGGGCGTCGCGGCGGTGCTGCCGCGCTACTTTGCCGACGCCGGCCGGGTCATGGATCTGGAGTCGCGCCTGGTGCACTGCATGGTCACGCTGCAGGGCTTCAAACCCGAGGAGTTCAAGGCCTCCACGGCGTTTTCTTCCGAGGGGCAGAAGGCCACGGTGATCGAGGATCTGGTGGCCTATCTCTACGACGAGTCGCGCGACATGGTGATCAACATCCCGCAGTCGCACCGCCTGGAGCGCGAGGCCTATGCGCGCGGCAAGCAGATCTTCTACTTCAGGGGCGGGCCCTACGACTTTGCCTGCGCCTCCTGCCATGACCAGGACGACAAACGCATCCGGCTGCAGGACCTGCCGAATCTGACGAAGCAGAAACCGGCCCAGGAGGCGTTCAGCCAGTGGCCGGCCTACCGTGTCAGCCAGGGCGCGGTGCGAACCATGCAGTGGCGCCTGTACGACTGTTTTCGCCAGCAGCGCTTTCCCGAAATGCAGTACCTGAGCCCGGCCTCCGTGGACCTCATCACCTTCATGGGGGTGAACGCCAACGGCGGCAAGATGGCGGCCACCTCCATCAAGCGTTGAAAAGGCGACAGATCATGAAAAAAACCACGATAGCCCTTTATTCTTCAGTGCTTGCAGCTATTGTTTTAATAGCAGGCTGCGCCACCTCGCCGTCGGCCGACGAAGTGCTGCAAACCCTCAAGGCCTCGTTTTCCGAGCGCGGCATCGCCAAGCTCGACCGGCTGGAGCAGTCTGAACTGCAGCGTCTGTGTTCGCAGGCGGCCGCGTCCGGCCAAGCCCTGGACGAGCAGACCCGCGAGCGTCTGCAGAAAACGATTTACGAATCGATCCCCTACCCGGCCGACGGCCAGTACATCGGCGACTGGCGCGAAGGCGAGAAGATCGCCCAAAATGGCCGCGGCCTGCAATGGAGCGATGTGGCCGGCGCTGCCAACGGCGCCAACTGCTACGCCTGCCACCAGCTCAGCCCGCAGGAAATCAGCTTCGGCAACATGGGGCCCAGCCTGCTCAAATACGGCGTGACGCGCGGCGTGAAAGACCCGAACGCGGTGGAATCCGAGGCCATCGTCAAGTACACCTGGGGCCGCATCTGGAACACCCATGCGTTCAATGCCTGCTCGGGCATGCCGCGCTTCGGCGATGCGGGCATTCTGACGCCAGCACAGATCAAGCATGTGATGGCCTTGCTGCTGGACCCCGACTCGCCGGTCAACAAATGAGGGACGCACTGCGCAGGGTGGGTAGCCAGTCTGTCCACCTTACGGGTATGAGCCACGTGATCTATAGCAACCTCAGGCGACTCCCATGAACCTGTCCCGCCGCGAATTTGCCAGCGTCATGGCGGCGGCGCTGGCCTGCGGTTTTCCGCTGGCCCGCGAAGCCACGGCCCAGCAGGCGGCCAGCCTGTACGAGGCGCCCAAGACCGGCAATGTGCACCTGCTGCACATGACCGATTGCCACGCCCAGCTGCTGCCCGTGTATTTCCGCGAGCCCTCGGTCAATCTGGGCATCGGTGCCATGCGCGGTCAGCTGCCGCATCTGGTGGGCAGCCATTTGCTCAAAGCCGCTGGCCTGAAGGCCGGCAGTGCGCAAGCCCATGCGCTGACCCATCTCGACTTCGAGCGCGCTGCGCGCCAGTACGGCAAGGTCGGCGGCTTCGCGCACCTGGCCACCCTGGTCAAGCGCCTCAAGGCCTCGCGCCCCGGCGCGCTGTTGCTCGACGGCGGCGATACCTGGCAGGGCAGCGCGACCGCGCTGTGGACGCAGGGCCAGGACATGGTGGAAGCCGCCAAGCTGCTGGGCGTGGACCTCATGACGGCGCACTGGGAATTCACCTATGGCGAGGACCGGGTCAGGAAAATCGTCGAGAAGGAGCTGGCTGGGCAGGTGGAGTTCCTGGCCCAAAACGTCAAGACCAACGACTTCGGCGACCCGGTGTTCAAGCCCTATGTGATGCGCGAGATGAACGGCGTGCCGGTCGCCATCATCGGCCAGGCCTTTCCCTACACGCCGATCGCCAACCCCGGCTGGCAAATGCCGAACTGGACCTTTGGCATTCAGGAAAAGGAGATGCAGGACACGGTCAACGCGGCGCGGGCCCAGGGCGCACAGGCCGTGGTGCTGCTCAGCCACAACGGCATGGACGTGGACCTCAAGCTGGCCTCGCGCGTGAGCGGCATCGACGCGATCCTGGGCGGCCACACGCATGACGGCATGCCCGTGCCAGTCATCGTCAAGAACCCCGGCGGCCAGACCATTGTGACCAACGCCGGCAGCAACGGAAAGTTTCTTGGTGTGCTCGATCTGGAGGTCAAGGACAAAAAGGTCAGCGGCTTTCAGTACCGGCTGTTGCCCGTATTCGCCAACCTGCTGCCGGCCGATGGCGAGATGGCGGCGCTGATCGCCAGGCTGCGCGCGCCCTACAAGGCCCGGCTCGAAGAAACGCTGGCCACGACCGAGGGCACGCTGTACCGCCGCGGCAACTTCAACGGCAGCTTCGACCAGCTGATCCTGGACGCCTTGATGGAAGTGCGCGGCGCGCAAATTGCGTTTTCGCCCGGTTTTCGCTGGGGCACCTCGTTGCTGCCGGGCCAGGCCATCACGCGCGAGCATCTGATGGACCAGACCGCCATCACCTACCCCTGGACCACGCTGACCGACATGACGGGCGAGACCATCAAGACCATTCTGGAAGACGTGGCCGACAACCTGTTCAACCCCGACCCCTACTACCAGCAGGGCGGTGACATGGTGCGCGTGGGCGGCCTGAGCTATCAGCTGGACCCCGGTGCCAGGATGGGCGAGCGCATCCAGGACATGCGCCTGGACGGCCAGCCTCTGCAGGCCGGCAAAACCTACAAGGTGGCGGGCTGGGCGCCGGTGGCCGAGGCCAGCAAGAACGCGGGCCCGCCGGTCTGGGATGTGGTCGAAACTTGGCTCAAGACCCGCAAAACCGTCAGGTCACCCCGGCTCAACAACCCGACACTGGTGGGCATGGATGGCAACCCTGGTATGGCGTAGTTTGGGGCGCGGGCGGCACCATCAGGGTCGGGTAAGCCACACCCTGTAACACAAAGTGAACGAGCGTTCGCCCCATCGGGCTTGGACCCGGCCCGATTCGATGGCACAATGCGCGCTGTACTAAGGCCCTTCCCAGCCACAGTCGCATCCGCCAACCGGTTCAGCCGTGTCGCGGAAGGTTTGTCAACCAGCTAATGTTTCCTCAAGGGAAACGGAGGTCAGCGGAAAATGAGTGAGCCATCCCAGGCGGCGGCGTCCGTCTATCAAGCCTATCAAGGCAATACCTACCTCTTCGGCGGCAACGCGCCCTATGTCGAGGAGCTGTACGAAAACTACCTGAGCAATCCCGGCAGCGTGCCCGACAACTGGCGCGACTATTTTGACGCGTTGCAAAACGTTCCCGCCGTCGACGGCAGCAATGGCAGGGACGTGCCGCATCTGCCGGTCGTCAATGCCTTTGCCGAACGCGCCAAGCAGGGCCCGACCCGGGTGGTCATCGACAGCGCCGACTCCGAACTGGGCCGCAAGCGCACAGCCGTCCAGCAGCTGATCGCGGCCTACCGCAACGTCGGCGCCCGCTGGGCCGACCTGGACCCGCTCAAGCGTGCCGAGCGCGAAAAGATCCCCGAGCTCGAGCCTTCGTTCTACGGCTTTGGCGATGCCGACCAGGAAACCGTGTTCAACACCAGCAACACGTTCTTCGGCAAGGACTCGATGTCGCTGCGTGATCTGATGAACGCGCTGCGCGAGACCTACTGCGGCAGCATCGGCGCCGAGTGGATGTACACCACCGACCAGAACCAGAAGCGCTGGTGGCAGCAACAACTCGAGCAGGTGCGCAGCAAGCCCAATTTCAGCACTGAGAAGAAAAAGCACATCCTCGAACGCCTGACTGCCTCCGAGGGCCTGGAGCGCTTCCTGCACACCAAGTACGTGGGCCAGAAGCGCTTTTCACTCGAAGGCGGTGAGAGCTTCATCGCGGCCATGGATGAGCTGATCCGGCAGGCCGGCGCCAAGGGCGTGCAGGAAATCGTGATCGGCATGGCCCACCGCGGCCGCCTGAACGTGCTGGTGAACTCGCTGGGCAAGATGCCGGCCGAACTGTTTGCCGAGTTCGACCACACGGCGCCTGAAGAGCTTCCCAGCGGCGACGTCAAATACCACCAGGGCTTCAGCTCGGACGTGAGCACGCCCGGCGGCCCGGTCCACCTGAGCCTGGCGTTCAACCCCTCGCACCTCGAAATCGTGAACCCGGTGGTCGAAGGCTCGGTGCGTGCCCGCATGGACCGCCGTGCCGACCCGCAGGGCAATCAGGTGCTGCCCGTTCTCGTGCATGGCGACGCCGCCTTTGCCGGTCAGGGCGTTGTGATGGAAACCCTGGCCTTGGCCGAAACCCGTGGCTACTCGACCGGCGGCACGGTGCACATCGTGATCAACAACCAGATCGGTTTCACCACCTCCGACCCGCGCGACAGCCGTTCCACGCTGTACTGCTCGGACGTGGTCAAGATGATCGAGTCGCCCGTGCTGCACGTCAACGGCGACGACCCCGAAGCCGTGATGCTGGCCACCCAGCTGGCGCTGGAGTTCCGCATGGAGTTCCGCAAGGACGTGGTGCTCGACATCATCTGCTTCCGCAAACTGGGCCACAACGAGCAGGACACGCCGGCGCTGACCCAGCCGCTGATGTACAAGAAGATCGCCCACCATCCCGGCACCCGCAGGCTCTATGCCGACAAGCTGGCGGCCCAGGGCCTGGGCGCCACGCTCGGTGACGACATGGTCAAGGCCTACCGCGCCGCCATGGACGCCGGCAAGCACACGGTCGATCCGGTGCTGACCAATTTCAAGAACAAGTACGCGGTGGACTGGGCACCTTACCTCGGCAAGAAGTGGACCGATGCCGGCGACACCGCCATTCCCCTGGCCGAATGGAAGCGGCTGGCCGAGAAAATCACCGCCATTCCTGCCGGTATCACGCCCCACCAGCTGGTGAAAAAAGTCTATGACGACCGTGCGGCCATGGGCCGGGGCGACGTCCCGGTGGACTGGGGCATGGGCGAGCACATGGCTTTCGCCTCGCTCGTGGCCAGCGGTTACCCTGTGCGCCTGTCAGGCGAAGACTGCGGCCGCGGCACCTTCACCCATCGCCATGCGGTGGTCCACGACCAGAACCGCGAAAAATGGGACACCGGCACCTATGTGCCGCTGCAAAACGTGGCCGAGAACCAGGCTCCGTTCGTGGTGATCGACTCCATCCTGTCGGAGGAGGCGGTGCTGGGCTTCGAGTATGGCTACGCGGGCTCCGATCCCAACACCCTGGTGATCTGGGAAGCGCAGTTTGGCGACTTTGCCAATGGCGCCCAGGTCGTGATCGACCAGTTCATCGCCTCGGGTGAAGTCAAGTGGGGTCGCGTCAACGGCATCACGCTGATGCTGCCGCACGGCTACGAAGGCCAGGGCCCCGAGCACAGTTCGGCTCGCCTGGAGCGCTTCATGCAGCTGTCGGCCGACACCAACATGCAGGTGGTGCAGCCCACCACGGCCAGCCAGATCTTCCATGTGCTGCGCCGCCAGATGGTGCGCAACCTGCGCAAGCCGCTGATCATCATGACTCCGAAGTCGCTGCTGCGCAACAAGGACGCGACCTCGCCGCTGTCCGAGTTCACCCGGGGCAGCTTCCAGAC
>JBOHHM010000054.1:0-10994 GCA_050725495.1 Burkholderiaceae bacterium
CCCGTGCCCGCCGTCGCCCCAGGCCCAAGCTCAGGCGGCAGCGGCTGGCCCAGCAGCAGCACCAGGGCGTTCTCGTCCAGCGCGCGTTGCCGCTGCTGCTGGGCCAGCGCGGCGCGCGCGGCCTCCAGTAGCGACTCGGCCTGCCGGTAATCGAGCTCGGAGGCCACGCCGTGGTCAAAGCGCAGCTTGGTCAGCTTCACCGATGCTTCGCGGGTCAGCAGGGTCTGCCGTGTCAGATCGAGCAGCTCCTCGTCGGCCAGCAGGTTGAGCCAGCCGTTGGCGACAGCTGCAACCAGGCTGATCTGGGCGGCCTTGCGGCTTTCTTCCGTGGCCAGGTACTGGGCCAGCGCGGCTTCCTTGAGGCTGGCCACGCGGCCGAAGAAATCGAGCTCCCAGGCCGTGATGGCGATGCCGGCGTTGTAGCTGCTCGTCATACCCCCGCTGCTGTTGGGCACGCGCGAACCGGTGGCCGCGAGGTTCACGGTCGGAAACAGGTCGGCGCGCCGGATCTGGAACTGCGCGCGGGCCTGCTCGATGTTGAGCACGGCCACCCGCAGGTCGCGGTTGTGCGTCAGAGCCAGAGCGATCAGCTGCCTGAGCCGCGCGTCCGTGAAGAAGTCCTGCCAGGCCAGCTCGGCGGCGGCGCTGGCGCCGCTCGCAGCCATGGCCTCGCCGGGCCAGGCCGCGGCCACAGGCGAGGCAGGCCGCTCGTAGCTGGGGATCATGGAGCAGCCTGCCAGCAGGACGGCGGCCGCGAGGGCGATCAAGTGTTTAGTCATGGATCTCAATCCCCGCGTGCTTGGCGTGCTCGGCATAGATGAGTTTCTGGCGTTCGCTGCCCTTGAAGAAGCTGCGCACCACCACAAAGAAGATGGGCACGAAGAACACCGCGAGCACGGTGCCGGTCACCATGCCGCCGATCACGGCCGTGCCGATGGCGCGCTGGCTGGCCGAGCTCGCGCCCGAGGCCAGCACCAGCGGCAGCACGCCCAGCATGAAGGCCAGCGAGGTCATCAGGATGGGGCGAAAACGCAGGTGGGCAGCGGCCAGGGCCGAGGCGATGGCGCTCTTGCCCTGGGCCTGCAGGTCCTTGGCGAACTCGATGATCAGGATCGCGTTCTTGGCCGACAGGCCGATGATGGTGATCAGGCCGACCTGGAAGTACACATCGTTGGCGTAGCCGCGCAGCCAGGTCGCCAGCAGCACGCCCAGCACGCCCAGCGGCACGACCAGGATCACCGACAGCGGAATCGACCAGCTTTCATACAGCGCCGCCAGGCACAGGAATACGGCGAGGATGGCGAAGCCGTACAGGATCATGGCCTGGGCTCCGGCGAGCTTTTCCTCGCGCGACTGGCCGGTCCACTCGAAGCCGAAACCGGCCGGCAGCTGCGCCGCCAGGCTCTCCATTTCGGCCATGGCCGCGCCCGTGCTGTAGCCCGCGGCTGCGCTGCCGCTGATGCGCATGGCCGGGAAACCGTTGTAGCGCACGGTCTGCATGGCGCCCCTGACCCAGCGGGTGCTGGCAAAGGCCGACAGCGGCACCGGCCGGCCCTGGCTGTTGAGCGCGTTGAGCTTGAGCAGGTCGTCGGGCTGCATGCGGGCCGGGGCATCGGCCTGCACCACGACGCGCTGCAGCCGCCCCTGGTTCGGGAAGTCGTTCACATAGCTGGAGCCCAGAGCTGTCGAAATCACGCTGTTGATCGCGTCGTAGCCCACGCCCAGGGCCTGGGCCCGGTCGCGGTCGATGTCGATCTGCAGCTGCGGCGCGTCTTCCAGCCCGTCGGGCCGGACCTGGGTGATCACCTTGCTTTTCGCGGCCAGGCCCAGCAGCTGGTTGCGGGCCGCGACCAGGGCCTCGCGCCCCTGTCCGCTGCGGTCCTGCAAGCGGAAGCTGAAGCCCGAGGCCGTGCCCAGCTCGGGAATCGGAGGCGGGCTGAGCGGAAAGATGAAGGCGTCGCGAATGCCCATGAGGGCGCCGAAGGCCCGGCCCGCGATGGCCTCGGCCGCCTGCGCCGCCCCCTTGCGCTCGGCCCAGTCCTTGAGCGTGACGAAGGCCAGCGCGGCATTCTGGCCCTGGCCGGAGAAGCTGAAGCCCATCACGCCCACCATGCTTTGCACCTCGGGCTGCTTGAGCATGAAGCCTTCGACCTGCTCCGTCACCGAACGCGTGCGCTCCTGGGTGGCGCCCGGCGGCAGCTGGATGTTGACCAGCATCGTGCCCTGGTCCTCGGCCGGCAGGAACGAGGTCGGCAGTCGGAGGTAGATCAGCCCCGCCACGGCGATGATGGCCGCATAGATCAGCAGGTAGCGGCCGGCGCGCTTGAGGATGCGCGCGACCCAGCCTTCGTAGCCTTTGGCCGTGCGCGCAAAGCCGCGGTTGAACCAGCCGAAAAAGCCGGTCTTGGCATGGTGGTGCCCGGCCTGCACCGGCTTGAGCAGCGTGGCGCACAGGGCCGGCGTGAGCGACAGCGCCAGAAACGCCGAGAAGCCGATGGAGGCGACCATCACGGCCGAGAACTGGCGGTAGATGTTGCCCACCGAGCCGCTGAAGAAGGCCAGCGGCACGAACACCGAGACCAGCACCACGGTCACGCCGATGATCGCGCCCTGGATCTGGTCCATGGCCTTGCGCGTGGCCTGCAGCGGCGGCAGGCCTTCCTCGCTCATGATGCGCTCGACGTTTTCCACCACCACGATGGCGTCGTCGACCACGATGCCGATCACCAGCACCATGCCGAACATGGTCAGCACATTGATCGAGAAACCCAGGGCCAGCAGCGTCGCGAAGGCGCCCATCAGGGCCAGCGGCACGACGATGGTCGGGATGATGGTGTAGCGGAAGTTCTGCAGAAACAGGAACATCACGAGGAACACCAGCAGCACGGCTTCGGCCAGGGTTTGCGCCACCTGCGAAATCGACAGCTTGACGAAGCGCGAACTGTCGTAGGGGATGTCCCATTTCATGCCCTGCGGAAAGTAGCGCGCGAGCTCCTGCATTTTCTGGCGCACGGCCTGGGCCGTGGCCAGGGCGTTGCCGCTGGGCGAGAGCTGTACGCCGATGCCGATCGAGGGTTGGCCATTGAGGCGCGCCGAGGTGGCATAGGCCTGGCCGCCGAGTTCGATGCGGGCCACGTCCTTGAGGCGCAGGGCCGAGCCGTCGGTGTTGGCGCGCAGCACGATGTTGCCGAACTGCTCGACGGTGGAGAGCTGGCCGTTGACCACCACGGTCGCCGCGATGCCCTGGCCGGCCACGTTGGGCAGGTCGCCCATGGTGCCCGACGAGACCTGCGTGTTCTGCGCGCGAATGGCGGTCGTGACATCGGCGGCCGAGAGGTTGAAGCCCGCCAGCCGGGCCGGGTCGACCCAGATGCGCATGGCGCGCTCGGTGCCGAACAGCTGGGCCTGGCCGACGCCGGCCAGGCGCTGGAGCTCGGGCACGACATTGCGCGCGGCATAGTCGCCCAGTGCGATCGGATCATGCTGGTCCGACGACAGCATGGCGAACAGCAGGAAGTTGGAGCGCGACTTGTCGACCCGCACGCCCTGCTGCGTGACCGCCTGCGGCAGGCGCGGCGCGGCGCGCGACAGCCGGTTTTGCACATCGACCTGGGCCAGGTCGGCATTGGTGCCGGGCTGAAAGCTCAGCGTGATCTGGCCCGAGCCGTCGGCCTGGCTGACCGACTCCATGTAGAGCAGGCCGGGCGAGCCGTTCATTTCGCGCTCGATCACGCTGAGCACGCTGTCTTCCAGGGTCTTGGCGGAAGCGCCGGGATAGGCGGTCGAAATCACGATGGCGGGCGGCGCCACCGGCGGGTACTGCGCAATCGGCAACTGCGTGATCGAGACTGCGCCCAGCACCAGAATGAACAGGGCGATCACCCAGGCAAAGATCGGTCGGTCGATGAAAAATTTGGCCATGGGGGTGCTCCTCAGGACTTGGCTGCAGAGGCCGCCGCCGGCGCGGCCGGGGCGCTGCCGGCAGGCTGCCATGGAACCGCCTTGACCGGCGCCTCGCCCCTCAGCTTCTGAAAGCCGTCCACCATGACCTGTTCGCCGGCCTTCAGACCGTCCACGATCACCCACTGGTTGCCCTTGGCCGTGCCCACCTTCACGGTGCGCGGGCTGACCTTGCCCTCGGGGCTGACCACCAGCACCGAGTCGCCCTGCGGCGAACGTGTCACGGCCTGCTGCGGCAAGGTGATGGCGTTGCTGGCCTGGGCCTGTTCCAGCCGCACGCGCACATAGAGGCCGGGCAGCAGGGTGCCCTCGGGGTTGGGAAGCTCGGCGCGCAGCGTGACCTGGCCCGTGCTGGCGTCGACCGTCAGATCCGAAAACAGCAGGCGGCCGGCGCGCGCGTATTCGCTGCCGTCGTCGAGCAGGACGCGCACGCTGGCGGCATCGCCGCCGTTGGCCCGCTTGAGCTGGCCGGCCTCCATGGCGCGACGCAGCTTCATGACCTCCGCGGCCGACTGGGTGAAGTTCACATAGATCGGGTCGATCTGCTGGACCACGGCCAGCTGGGTCGTCTCACCCTGTCCGACCAGCGCGCCCTCGGTCACCAGCGAGCGGCCGATGCGGCCTGAAATCGGCGCTGTGACGGCTGCGTAATCGAGATTGATCCTTGCGGTCTGCACCGCCGCCTTGCCGGCCGCCACATCGGCCTCGGCCTGCTTTTGCGCGGCCACGGCGTTGGCGTAGTCCTGCTGGCTCACGGCATTGGCCTCCACCAGCGGCTTGTAGCGCTCGGCCAGGGCCGTGGCCTGCGACAGATTGGCCTGGGCCCGCGCCAGCGTCGCCAGGGCGCTTTGGTGTGCCGCCGCATAGGGGGCGGCATCGATGCGAAACAGCAGCTGCCCGGCCACGACGTCGCTGCCCTCGCGAAACAAGCGCTTTTGCACAATGCCAGCAGCCCGCGCCCGAACCTGCGCCACGCGCGAGGCTTCGAGCCGGCCGGGCAGTTCGCTCACCAGGCCCACATCGCCGGGGGTGGCCGTGACCACGCCCACTTCGGCCGGCGGCATGCCGCCGCCTGGCGGGCCGGCCGCATTGTTCTTGCCGCACCCTGTGAGCAGCAGCGCCAGCGACAAGCCGCCCAGCGCCAGGTAGCGGCCCGGATAGGCCAACAGCAAATCGGTCTTGACATGGCGCAAGGCGGGCATGGGATTCCTTCCAGAGGGTGGGTTCCGGGCGCAGCCGCACGCGGGCGGGCCGGAACAGGATAAACCCAGTATACATACATTTCTGAATGTATGTATAGTAGAGAGATTGAAGCCCACAGATCCACAGGAGGCAGGAAATGGTGCGTCGCACAAAACAGGATGCCCTGGCCACGCGCAACAGCCTGCTCGATGCTGCCGAGCTGTTGTTTCAGGCGTGTGGCGTCTCGCGCACCTCGCTCAACGACATTGCCGTGGCAGCGGGCACCACGCGCGGAGCGATCTACTGGCACTTCAAGGACAAGGCCGATTTGTTCAACGCCATGATGGAGCGCGTGACGCTGCCCCTGGAGCAGACGCTGCAGCGCGCCAGCGCCGGCGAGGGGGCCGATCCGGTGGAGGAAATCCGCGCCGCCCTGCTCGACGCGCTGCGCAAGACCGCGACCGACGAGCGGACGCGCCGTGTGTTTGAAGTCGCCACGCACAAGGTCGAGTATGTGGACGAGCTCATGGCCGTGCAGCAGCGACACCTGAGGGTGCGCAACGAATGCCTGGCCCGGACCGAGCAGGCCTTGCACCGCGCCGTCGAGCACCGCGCCCTGCGCCTGCCGATTCCGGTCGCCACGGCCGCGCTGGGCCTGCATGTGATGATCGACGGCCTGATCCAGAACTGGCTGCTCGACCCCGCGGCCTTCGACCTGGTCACGACCGGCCGGCGCGCGCTCGATACCTATCTGGCCGGCCTGGGGCTGGGCGGCCGAAAGTGACGGGCGCCGCAGAGTGGGGTCGCCCCGCACAGCGCCGGCCGGCAATAAGGGATAATAGCGGCCAGTCTCTGCAGACCAAGCGGCTGTAGCTCAGTGGATAGAGTATTGGCCTCCGAAGCCAAGGGTCGTGGGTTCGATCCCCGCCAGCCGCGCCAATCAAATGCTTTTTAGCTACAAATATTGTAGCAACCGTCGTTTCGTGAACCCACGCGTGGACCAGAATCTGCGGACGCATGAATCAGCATTTTGGTTTTCACGGCCGATGTGTGACATTGCCCCCGCTTACAGACAGGCATGGCGACATTCCGCCGTTTGAGGAGGCGCAGGAAGACGTCCAGCGCATCCTCGGTTTCTACCGGGGCAGCGCGCGGGAGGCGCCGCTGGGGCAGTGACCGACCGGCCTGTCGTGCCCCGCGCCGCTCGCGCGCTCAGCGCTGCCGCAAGGTCTCAGACGGCGCGCAGCCAAAACGTTGCTTGTAGTAGCCGGCGAAGCGGCCCATATGCGCAAAGCCGTGTTGCGAGGCCACGTCGGTCACGCGCAAAGGGCGGTTCTCAAGCGCGGCACGGCCCAGCGCCGCGTGCACACGGTCAAGCTGTACGCCGCGTGCGTAGGCCAACGGGGATTGGTCGTAGCGGCGGCGAAATGCCGCCTCCAGTGTGCGGGGGCTCACGCAGGCGGCTGCGGCAATGTCGGCCAGCGCCAGGCCCTCATGGGCGTGCGCGTGAATGTAGTCACGCGCTCGCCGCAGGCAGCGGTCCTGGCTGGCAGGAGTCACTGCCGCCACGCCGGGGCCGGAGCATTCGGGCGATTGATGCAACAGGCTGAGGCCGGCGAGCAAAAAGGTTTCCATGGCCGCCTGGGCCTTGGGCTGGCCCAGCCATTGCCGGCCGTGGTGGTGCAGGTTGCGCGTGAGGTCCAGCACCGACTGCCACCACGCCGCCACCGCCGGGTCTTGCCGCGACAAGGTCAGTGTCGCGAGCCGCTCTTGCCCGCGCGCCTGCCGAGTGCCCAGGTGGTCTTGCAGCGCATGGCTGGGCACCTGGAGCAGCAGCATGGCGCAGTCGCCGCTCCAGTGCATGAGTGTTGGCGTGCGCGGGTGCAAAACGCCCATCACCCCGGGATCCAAAACAGCTTCTTGCCGACCGCAGTGCATGCGCGCCTGCCCTCGCAATGGGAGTTGCAGCAGGTAGAAGTCGCCGCGCTCGCCAGGGTCGATTTCCACCTCGGCACCATAGCTCAGCACATTGATGCCCAACTGGTCAAAGCGCACTTGGTTGTGGCGAACCTCCAAGGCGCGGTCGGTGCCGCGCACCGCAAGGCGATGGGGGGAGAACACGCGGCCAACAAGATCGCGCGCTTCGTCGGCGGAACGCGAACGGAACAGCGGAAAGCTATCCAGTAGTTGACCTGTGGCGCTTTGCATGAAGGTGCAGCGATTCCCCGTGTGGGGGCAACGTGGTTGGAGGCAGCAGACTTTTGAGTTCATTTCATGGTAACTGCTTTAGGCCTCAACGTTTCCCGGGGAAACCCCGGGGTATGGAATCCCAAAAAAGCGGCGACGAAGCCCCGTGAACCGCGAACCCTGTGAGTAGCGCCACTGTTCGGCGCTTTTCGGATAACACACTGCGCGAATTGGATTGCCGCAGTGGCAGGGCAGCCGCCAAACTGCGAACCGGACCTTTTCTTTGTCATTGGTTGCGTAAGGCAGGTATCGATCCATGAGCAGTGGCATCAATTCCCTCGTGGGTGCGGCGCCGCTGGCCCAGCATGGCCGCTCGGTCTGAGTGCTCGTGCGCGCATGAGACTCTTTACCCAACGGCTTTTTCCACGACCCCAAGGAGATCATGATGAGCCAAGTGTTAGCCCAATTTGCCGCCGACCTGGCCAGCGGAAGCATTCGTGTCGTCGACCTGACACAGACCCTGTCGCCGGAGTTTCCGGCCCTGGTGCTCCCGCCCCAGTTCGGACAGGTGTGGGCCTTCAAGATGGAGCGCATCTCGCAGTACGACGAAACCGGCCCGGGCTGGTACTGGAACAACTTCTCGTGCGGCGAACACACAGGCACCCACTTCGACGCCCCCGTGCACTGGGTCACCGGCAAGGATCACCCGAACAACACGGTAGACACGATAGAGGGCAGAAACTTCATTGCACCTGCCGTGGTGGTGGACGCCAGCGCCGAGGTTGCCGCCAACGCCGACTGGCTGTTGACCGTGGACTTCCTCAAGGCCTGGGAATCCCGGCACGGCCGCATTCCGCAGGGTGCGTGGCTGCTGTTTCGCACCGACTGGTCCAAGCGCATCGGCGATCCGGCGGCCTTCGTGAACATGGAGGAAGACGGCGCGCACACGCCCGGCCCAACGCAGGAAGCGGTGGAATGGCTGATCAACGAGCGCCAGGTGCACGGCTTTGGCGTGGAGACCATCAACACCGACGCCGGCCAGTCCTATGCCTGGCAGGTGGCCTACCCCTGCCACACCTTGATGCATGGCGCCAACCGCTACGGCCTGCAGTGCCTGAAAAACCTGGACCAGTTGCCGCCCACGGGTGCCATGGTGGTTTCGGCGCCGCTCAAGATCGAGGGCGGCTCTGGCAGCCCGCTGCGTGTGCTGGCGCTCGTGCCGGCCTGAGCGTTTTTCGCTCCTTCAGTCCCGTCCCCGGTCCATCCCCACGAAAGAAAGCAACCCATGAACACGACTATTGCCCGCCTGACCCGTCGATCCCTGGCCGTGCTGGCGCTGGGCCTGTTGGGCGCCAGTGGCGCCAGCGTCCAGGCGCAAACCGCTGCCTGGCCCACCAAGCCAGTGCGCCTGGTGGTGGCGTTCCCGCCCGGTGGTCTGGCCGACGTGCTGGCCCGCATGCTGCAGCCGCAGCTCAGCGAGGCGCTGGGCCAGCCGGTGGTCATCGACAACCGCGGCGGCGCCAGCGGCAACGTGGCCGGGGCCGAGGTGGCGCGCAACGGCGGCGACGGCCACACCTTCATGGTCAACGTCACGACCATCGAATCGGTCAACCCGCTGATGTTCGACCGCATGCCCTATGACCCGGTCAAGGACTTGCAGCATGTGGCGCTGCTGGCCAACACGCAGTTGTTCCTGATCACCCGCCCCACGCTGGCGGTCAACAACCTCAAGGAGCTGGTGGCCCATGCCAGGGCCAATCCGGGCAAGCTCAGCTACGGCTCGGCCGGCAACGGCACGACGCCGCACATCGCGGGCGAATTGTTCAAGCAGAACACGGGCGTGTTCGCCACGCACATTCCCTACCGCGGCGCCGCTCCCGCCATCCAGGACGTGATGGCCGGACAGATCGACTTCGCGTTCGCGCCGGGCACGGTGTTCCAGAGCGTCAAGGCCGGCAAGCTCAAGCTGCTCGGGGTGGCCAGCCGCCAGCGCACCAGCAACTACGCCAGCGCGCCAACGGTGGTGGAGGAGGGCTTTGGCAACGTGTTTGTCGATGCGCCGTTCGCGGTCTACGCCCCTGCGGCCATGCCCGCCGTCCATGTCGCCCGCATGAACCGCGAAATCAACCGCCTGCTGGCCCTGCCGGCGACCAAGGCGCGCTTTTCCGAAGTCGGCGCTGACGCGCTGCCCATGAGCCCGGCCGAGGTCAAGTCGCTGGTCCAGGCCGAAATTGCCTTGTTCGGCCCGGTCGTCAAGGCCCGCGCCATCAAGGCCGATTGAGCCTTTTTCTCATCCCGCCCGCCCCGTTCAAGCTGCAGGAGATCCCATGACCCATGCCCACGCCCGGTTGGGCGACGCACAGCCCCCAGGCCACATGACGCGAACACAGGCAGCCACAAAACCAAGCAGGAGGCCCAATGGCTGAAAGATCTTTCGCCGCCGAGGTGCAACAGCTGCGCGTGGCGCCCGGCACGGAGTTCCGGGGCGAGGGCATCTTGGCCGTGACCAAGGCGCTGCTCGAATGCGGTGTGGGTTACGTGGCCGGCTACCAGGGCTCGCCGATTTCGCACCTGATGGACGTGCTGGCCGACGCCCAGCCCATTCTGGAGGAGCTGGGCGTTCATTTCGAGCCCAGCGCGTCCGAGGCCACGGCCGCGGCCACGCTCTCCGCATCTGTCATGTACCCGATACGCGGCGCGGTCACCTGGAAGTCCACCGTGGGCACCAACGTGGCCTCCGACGCGCTGGCCAACCTGGCCTCGGGCGGCGTCACCGGCGGTTCGCTCATCATCATCGGCGAGGACTACGGCGAGGGCTCGTCCATCATGCAGGAACGCAGCCACGCGTTTGCGATGAAGTCGCAAATCTGGCTGCTGGATCCGCGGCCCAACCTGCCGGCCATTGTGAAGGCCGTGCACGACGGCTTCGAGCTGTCAGAAGCCAGCCGCACGCCGGTGATGCTGGAGCTGCGCGTGCGCAGCTGCCATGTGCATGGCAGCTTTGTGACCCAGGCCAACAAGCGGCCCGAGTTCACGCTCAAGCAGGCGCTGGAGCAGCCTGTGCGCGATACCAGCCGCATCGTGCTGCCGCCGGCGGCCTACCTGCACGAGCACGAAAAGATCATCGACCGCTGGCCTGCGGCAGTGCGCTTTATCGAAGAGCGCCAGCTCAACGAATTTTTCGATGGCGACTTGAAGGACATCGGCATCGTGATGCTGGGCGGGCTGTACAACAATGTGCAGCGCGCGCTGATGGCGTACGACATGGCCGACCTGTTCGGCAACACCCGCATTCCGCAGTATGTGCTGAACGTGGCCTACCCGGTGATCGAGTCCGAGGTGCTGCGCTTTTGCGAAGGCAAGAAGGCCATTCTGGTGGTGGAGGAAGGTCAGCCCGAGTACCACGAGCAAAACATCCACACCCTACTGGGCCGCGCCGGTGTGCGCACCACCATTCACGGCAAGGACATGCTGCCGCGCGCGGGCGAGTACACCGTGGCCGAACTCAAGAACGGCCTGGGCAGGTTTCTGCAGCGCTACCACCCGTCGGCGCTGGCCAAGGCAGTGCCCATGGGCATGCCCGGCGTGAGCCGGCGCCCGGCAGCCGCCGTGCCCGCGCGCATCCCCGTCACCTCTGAGGCCGCCGCCGCCGCCGCCGCCGCCCC
>JBOHHM010000055.1:0-7187 GCA_050725495.1 Burkholderiaceae bacterium
ACCAGGTCTTCGGTCACCACATTGCCCGAGGCGCCCGGCGCATAGGGGCAGCCGCCGAGACCCCCCAGCGAGGCATCAAAGGTGCGC
Source organism: Burkholderiaceae bacterium (assembly GCA_050725495.1). Lineage (GTDB taxonomy): Bacteria > Pseudomonadota > Gammaproteobacteria > Burkholderiales > Burkholderiaceae_C > JBOHHM01. Next base: position 88 of record JBOHHM010000055.1, read on the forward strand.
ACGCCCACGTCATGGGCTGCCAGGCAGTTGGCCAGGCCCAGGCCGCGCGTGTTGTGCATGTGCGCCGCGCCAGTCTTGTCGCCGATGGCGGCGCGGACTCGTGTGAACAGGCGGCGCACCTGGGCCGGGTTGGCCATGCCTGTGGTGTCGGACAGCCCGGTTTCGTCGGCCCCGGCCTGGATCACCTCGGCCGCCAGCCAGACCACCTCGTCCTCGGCCACCTCGCCTTGGATCGTGCAGCCAAAGGCGGTGGAAATGCCGGCCTCGATCCTGACGCCGGGCGCGATCTCGTCGCGCAGGGCCGCGATGGCGCGCACCTCGTCGATCATTTGCTCGCGCGTCTTGCGCACATTGGCCAGCGAATGCGCGGCGCTGGCCGACACGGGAAGGGTCAGCTTGTGCACGCCGGCCTCCAGTGCCGCCTTCGGGCCGCGCAGATTGGGCACCAGCGCCATCACGGTCAGGCCCGGCAGCGTGAGCGCGTGCTTGACGACCTCGGCCGCGTCGGCCATTTGCGGTAGCAGCCTGGCCGGCACGAACGAGCAGACCTCGATTTCGCGCAGGCCCGCCTCATACAGCGCGTCGATCCAGCGAAATTTGTCGGCCGTGGGCATGGTGGCCTTGACGGACTGCAGCCCGTCGCGCGGGCCGACTTCGCTGATCAGGACATCGGCAGGAGAGTTGTCAGGCATGGTTTGCATCTCGCTTTTGAATTCTGTAAGATAGAACAATGTTCTTTCTGTTGAAATATTGACACCGCAACGGCCTGCTGTCAAGCAAGCGCCTGAAGGAGCTCCAACCATGCCCCGCAAATCGCAAACCCCTTCTTTGGCAGACGACAACGCGGCCCCCGGTGGCGCCGCCGCGGTGGACCGCGCCCTGTCGCTGCTGGCGGCCTTTCGCACCGGCGACCAGGCCCTGAGCCTGGCCGAGCTGGCCAGCCGCGCGCAGCTGTACAAAAGCACGGCGCTGCGCCTGCTGGCCTCGCTCGAGCATGCGCGGCTGGTCCAGCGACTCGACGACGGCCGCTACGGGCTGGGCCCGGAAGTGGCGCGGTTGCATGGGCTGTACGCCGCCTCGTTTTCGCTGGACCGCGTCGTGCTGCCGGTGCTGCGCGAGCTGGTCGCCGCCACCGGCGAGAGCGCGGCCTACCATGTGCGCCAGGGCGAGGCCCGCCTGTGCCTGTACCGGGTGGACTCGCCACACCCGATCCGCGACCACATCCAGGCCGGCGAGCTGCTGCCCCTGGACCGCGGCACGGGCGCTCTCATTTTGATAGCGTTTGGTGCCCAGAAAACGGGTGCTGGCAGCCCCAAAGACCGCCAGCTCTACGCCACAATCCGGGAGCAGGGCTACTTTGCTGCCGTGGGCGACCGCCAAGCCGAGGTCGCCGGCATTTCAGCCCCGGTGTTCAAGGCCGACGGCACCTTGGCCGGGGCCCTGACCCTGACCATGCCCAGCCATCGTTTTGACCAGCGCTGGGTCAAGCCTGTGCTCGAAGCCGCCCGCCGCCTGACAGGCCAGGTCTGACGGGCAGGGACCGACCGCCGAAGGGCCTACCGGCCGGGCTCAGCTTGACAAAGCGCTGCGCCTGTGCCATCTACCTATCTACAACCCCAAGGTGATCGAGTCATGCGCCTGCCCGCCTCGGCCCCACCCATTCGCCCCCTGAACCTGCGCCGCTGGTTCGCCGTGGCCAGCCTGGGGGTCATTACCGTCATCGCGCTCTCGCTGGGCTGGCTGCTGTCCAACAGCCTGACCGAACGCATGCTCCAGCGCGAGGGCGAGGTCTCCATGGACTTCATCCAGAACCTGCTGGCCACCGACAACACGGCACGCTACTTCTCACAGCACGACGACCCGCAGCTGCGCGAGCGCTTTTTGCAGTCCATGCGCCACATCAGCGCCATGCGAGAACCTGTGCGCGCCAACGCCTACCGGCCCGACGGCACGGTGCTGTGGTCCACCGACAAGACGCTGGAGGGGCGACGCTACCCGGTCAACGCCGAGCTGGACGAGGCGCTCTCGGGCAAGCTGGTGGTGCACAGCGGGCGCACCGACCGCGACGGACCCGAGAAAGAAGAGCACGTTGGCCTGCAACAGCACGCGACCTATTTCGTGGAAAGCTATATCCCGATTCGCGAGCCGGGCTCCGCGCAGGTGGTGGGCGTGATGGAGCTGTACAAGGTGCCCGCCCAGCTCAACGCGCACATCCGGGCAGCGCTGATCCAGCTGTGGCTGGCCTGCGTGGCCTGTGGCATCGGCCTGTTTGTCACGCTGTACTGGCTCGTGGCCCGCGCCCATCGGACGCTGCGCGAGCAGCAGGCGCAGCTGGTCGAGGCCCAGAGCCTGGCGTCGGCCGCGGAGCTGGCCAGCGCGGTGGCGCACAACCTGCGCAACCCGCTGGCCTCGATCCGGATCTCGGCCGAGATGCTGGAGCAAAGCGATGCCCCCGCGGCCGATGCGGCCGAGCATTGCCGCGACATCGTCGGCGCGGTGGACCGGGCCGACCGCTGGATCAGCGAGCTGGTGCGCGTCGCGCAGGCCCCGCAGCTGCAGGCCGAGGCCGTCGCCCTCGGGCCGCTGCTGGCCGCCTGCCTGAGCGAGATGGGCCCCGAAATGACGCGCCGCCGCATCGCCTGGAGCGTGCAGGACAGCGCGGCGGGCACGGTGCTGGCCCATACCGCCATCCTGCGCCAGATCATCCTGAGCCTGATGGCCAATGCCATCGAAGCCATGCCGCAGGGCGGCCAGTTGCAGGTCAGCTGGTGCGACAGCCCGGGGCTGGCCGGCCTGCGCCTGAGCGACAGCGGTGAAGGCATTCCCGACGATGTACGCCAGCGGCTGTTCCGGCCTTTTTTCAGCACCAAGAGCGGCGGTCTGGGCATAGGCCTGGCCCTGGTCAAGCGCATGGTCGAGCAATGGCAGGGCACGCTGACTTTGAGCCCGGCCCAGCCGCGCGGCACCTGCGTGGAAATCCTGCTGCCGCGCGCCCCCTCCCCTGCTGCGCCGCGTGCGCGGCTGATGAAAGGCGGACCCCATGGCCACCTTGTTGGTGATTGAAGACGAGCAAGCCTTGGCCAAGAACATGGCCCGGTATTTCAGGCAGCTGCACCACACGGTGGAGATCGCCTACGACGGCCCTTCCGGCATCCAGGCGGCCCAGCGGCTGATGCCCGATGTCGCCATCGTGGACTACCAGCTGCCGGGCCTGGACGGGCTGGAGGTGATCCGCGCCCTGCACCGCAACGACGAGCAGGTGCGTACCGTGATGGTGTCGGGACACGCCAATGTGCCGATCGCGGTCGACGTCATGAAAGCCGGCACCTTCGACCTGCTGACCAAGCCCGTGGCCCTGGCCACGCTCAAGGCCGTGGTCAATCGCGCGCTGGCCGAGTCGGGCAGCCGGCTTGGCCCGGATTACTGCCCGCGGCGTCCCACTGACAGCTCGGCGCTCGAACTGCTGGTCGGCGACTCGGCGGCCATGCAGGCCCTGCGCGAGCAGGTGCGCGCGATCGCCGCCCACGAGTCGGCCGGCCCCTTGGCCGCACCGCCGCCGATCCTGATCCATGGCGAAACCGGCTCCGGCAAGAAGCTGGTGGCCCGCGCCTGCCACCAGGCCGGCCCGCGCGCCAGCGCCGCCTTCTTGGAGCTCAATTGTGGCTCGCTGCCGCCCGACGCGATGGAAGCGGAGCTGTTCGGCTACGAGAAAGGCGCCGTGGCTGACGCCGCCGTGCGCAAGCTCGGCCTGATCGAGGCGGCCGATGGCGGCACGCTGCTGCTGATCGAAATCGGCGAGCTCGACCCCAGCCTGCAGGCCAGGCTGCTGCGTCTGTTGGAGGAGCAGCGGGTACGCCGACTCGGCGGCCTGCAGGACCGCCGGGTCAATGTGCGCATCGTGGCGAGCACCAACCGCGATCTCGAGGCTCTGGTGCGGGCCGGGCGCTTTCGCAGTGACCTGCTCTACCGCCTGGGCGTGCTTCAGATCCATATTCCACCGCTGCGCTCGCGCAGCGACGATGTCTGGCAGCTGGCCCAGCAGTTTGCGGCGCTGTCGGCGCGGCGCTATGGCAAGCCCACGCCGCAGCTCGACGCCTCGGCCGAAGCGGCCCTGCGTCAGCATTCCTGGCCCGGCAATGTGCGCGAGCTGCGCAATCTGATCGAACGCGCGGTCCTGCTGTGCCAGGGCCAGCAAATCTCGTCGACCGACCTGGCCCTGACCCCCCAGCCTGCGGCCATCCTCTTGCCCGACGCCGCCTTGCCCGCGATGCTGACCCGGCAGGACGAACTGGAGCGCTCGCACCTGATCCGGGCCCTGGAGCAAACCGGCTGGAACGTGGCGCGCGCGGCGCGCCAGCTCGACATCAGCCGCGACACCATGCGCTACCGCATGGAAAAGCACGGCCTGGTGCGACCTCCCGAGTATCCGGAGTCCTGAAGCCCGGTCGCCTGCCAAGCCTCGATTAAGTGCATTCTCGTCACTTATAAAAAGAATATAACGCAATTAATATTTAGCGAAGTATCAAATAAAGTAGGGGCCATGGAAAACTCCAAGGCCACCACCGTTGGACGGCCGCAAGCGGTCTTGTTCGACGCCTATGGCACGCTGTTCGACGTGTACAGCGTGGGCCTGCTCGCCGAGCAGCTGTTTCCCGGCCAGGGCCAGGCCCTGAGCCAGCTGTGGCGCGACAAGCAGATCGAATACACGCGACTCGTGACCATGTCCAACCACGGCGCGCATTACCGGCCGTTCTGGGAACTCACGCGCGCCGGCCTGCGCTACGCCTGCAAGAAGCTGGGCCTGGCGCTGACATCCGAGCGCGAGCAACAGCTGATGAACCAGTACCGACACCTGAGCGCCTTTCTGGAAACGCGTGAGGTGCTGCAGGCGCTGAGGGCCCAAGGCGTCGTCACCGGCATCCTGAGCAATGGCGACCCCGAGATGCTGGGCATTGCGGTGCGCAGTGCCGGGCTCGACGGCCTGCTCGACCATCTGCTGAGCGTGGACGCCGTGCGCCAGTACAAGACCCACCCCGAGGCCTATGGCCTGGGTCCGCGGGCCACCGGCCTGGCGCCGCGGCAGATCGCGTTTGTCAGCAGCAACAGCTGGGACGCGCTGGCCGCCACCTGGTTCGGCTATCAAACGCTGTGGGTCAACCGCTACCAGCTGCCGTTTGAGGAACTCGGCACCCAGCCGAGCCGAACGGGTGGCAGTCTGCGCGACGTCCTTTCATTTTTCTGATTCATCACCTATCAAGCATTGACATTCAAGGAAATCACCATGTCCGCACACACCGCTTCGCGCACCTCGGCGCACCGCCTGCAGGTCGCCAGCGAGCTCTACCGCTTCATCGAAGACCAGGTCCTGCCCGGCACCGGCATCGCCAGCGCCAGGTTCTGGCAGGGTTTTGACGCCATCGTGCATGACCTGGCGCCCAAAAACATCGCGCTGCTGGCCGAACGAGATCGCCTGCAAGCTGAGCTGGACCAGTGGCACCGCGCCCACCCCGGCCCGATCACCGACATGGTGGCCTACCGCACCTTCCTCGAAAAGATCGGCTACCTCGTGCCGCAGCCGCCCAACGTGACGACCACGACGGCCAACGTGGACGCCGAACTCGCGCTGCAGGCCGGTCCGCAGCTGGTCGTGCCGATCCTCAACGCCCGCTATGCGCTCAACGCCGCCAATGCCCGCTGGGGCTCGCTGTACGACGCGCTGTACGGCACGGACGCGATTGCCGAGAGCGGCGGTGCCGAGAAGGGCTCCGGCTACAACCCGGTGCGCGGCGCCAAGGTCATCGAATTCGCCCGCAATTTCCTCGACCAGTCTGCGCCTTTGGCCAGCGGCTCCCACAAGGACGCGGCCGGCTACCGCGTCGAAGGCGGCAAGCTGGCCGTGACGCTCAAGAACGGCAGCAGCACCGGCCTGGCCGATGCCGCGCAGTTCGTCGGCTACCAGGGCGATGCAACGGCACCGTCGTCGGTGCTGCTCATCAACAACGGCCTGCACATCGACATCCAGATCGACCGCAACACGCCTATCGGCAAGGGCGACGCCGCCGGCGTCAGCGATGTGGTGCTCGAGGCGGCCCTGTCCACCATCCTCGACCTCGAGGACTCGGTCGCCGTGGTCGACGCCGAGGACAAGGTCCTGGCCTACAGCAACTGGCTGGGCATCCAGCAAGGCACGCTGACCGAAAGCGTGAGCAAGGGTGGCAAGACCTTCACCCGCAGCCTCAACCCGGATCGCCGCTACCAGGGCGCCGACGGCAAGGAGCTCACGCTGCATGGCCGCTCGCTGATGTTCGTGCGCAACGTCGGCCATCTGATGACCAACCCGGCCATCCTCTACGACGGTGGCAAGGAGATCCCCGAAGGCATCTTGGACGCGGTCATCACCACGACCATCGCGCTGTACGACCTCCAGCGCCAGAGCGCAGCGGGCGCCATCCGCAATTCGCGCACCGGCAGCGTCTACATCGTCAAGCCCAAGATGCACGGCCCCAGGGAGGTGGCGTTCGCCAATGAACTGTTCGGCCGCGTCGAAACCCTGCTGGGCCTGCCGGCCCACACCGTCAAGCTCGGCATCATGGACGAGGAGCGCCGCACCAGCGTCAACCTCAAGGCCTGTATCGCCGAGGCCGCGGCCCGCGTGGCCTTCATCAACACCGGCTTCCTGGACCGCACCGGCGACGAGATGCACACCGCGATGCAGGCCGGAGCGATGTTCCGCAAGGGCGACATGAAGACCAGCGCCTGGATCCAGGCTTATGAGAAGAACAACGTGCTCGTGGGCCTGTCCTGCGGCCTGCGCGGCAAGGCGCAGATCGGCAAGGGCATGTGGGCCATGCCCGACCTGATGGCCGCGATGCTCGAGCAAAAGGTCGCCCATCCCAAGGCCGGCGCCAACACCGCCTGGGTGCCCAGCCCCACGGCCGCGACGCTGCACGCGCTGCACTACCACCAGGTCAACGTGAGCGCGGTGCAGCAGGAGCTCGAGAAGATCGACGCCAACGCCGAGCGCGACAACCTGCTGGCCGGCCTGCTGCAGATTCCGGTCGTGCCCGAGGCCAGATGGACCGCCGCCGAGCGCCAGCAGG
>JBOHHM010000056.1:0-10989 GCA_050725495.1 Burkholderiaceae bacterium
GCCATGCGCCCCTTCTTTGAAGAAGACGGCATGGCGCTGAGCTACGCCGCTCCCACCCGGTGGCTGGCCCGCGGCGAGCTGTTTCGCGACCTGGCCACGGCCTCGCTGGACCGCGTGCTGGGCCGGCCCATCGATGCCTGGATGCCCGAGGCCGCGCAGGCCAAGCCGCTGCGCCGCCTGCAAAACGAGATGCAGATGCTGCTCTACACCCACCCGGTCAACGACGCGCGGGCACAGCGTGGGCTGCCGCCGGTCAATTCGTTCTGGGTCAGCGGCACGGGGGCCCTGCCCCCGCCGTCTGCGCGCGGCACGGGGGGACATAGCGCCAGCCCGGTGGTGCCTCACACGCTGCGCGAAGCCGCCCTGCGTGAGAACTGGCCCGCCTGGGCCCAGGCCTGGCAGCAGCTGGACGCCACCGAGGTCGCCCGGCTGCTGGCCGCGCTGGACCAGCAGGGCGCGGCCAGGCTGACCTTGTGCGGTGAACGCAGCGCTTGCACCTACGAAGCCCGGCCGCAGTCCCTGTGGCGCCGGATCTCAAGTTCTTGGGGCGGCAAGCCCCTGTCTTTCATCCTCCAACAGCTATGAAAATAATAGCGCGCGACATCCCGCCCCGCGCCGCCTGGGCCCTGGAACAAGCCGGCGTGCACCCGCTGCTGGCGCGCCTGTACGCGGCGCGCGGCGTGCAAAGCAAGGACGAACTCGACGACGGCTTGGGCCGCCTGCTGCCGCCCGACAGCATGAAGGGCGCGCGCGAGGCGGCCGTGCTGCTGGCCGACGCCATTCGCCTCAACAAGAAACTCTGCATCGTGGCCGACTACGACTGCGACGGCGCGACAGCCTGCGCCGTCGGCCTGCGCGGCCTGCGCCTGCTGGGCGCGCAGCAGGTGAGCTACATCGTGCCCGACCGCGTGGTCGACGGCTACGGCCTGACGCCGCCGATCGCGCAACGTGTCAAAGACAGCGGCGCCGATCTGCTGATCACGGTCGACAACGGCATCGCCAGCGTGCAGGGCGTGGCCGCCGCGCGGGCGCTGGGCCTGCAGGTGCTGGTGACCGACCACCATCTGCCGGGCCCCGAGCTGCCCGAGGCCGAGGTGATCGTCAACCCCAACCAGGGCGGCTGCGGCTTCCAGAGCAAGTCCCTGGCCGGTGTCGGCGTGATGTTTTATGTGCTGCTGGCGCTGCGCGCCGAGCTGCGGCAGCGTGGCATATTCGACGCGCAGAATCAGCCAAAGCTGGATGCACTGCTGCCCCTGGTCGCGCTCGGCACGGTGGCCGACGTGGTCAAGCTCGACGCCAACAACCGCCGCCTGGTCGCGCAAGGGCTCAAGCGCATCCGCGCCGGGGCGCTGCCCGTCGGGCTGGCCAGCCTGTTCACGGCCGCAGGGCGCAGTGCGAAGGCCGCCACCACCTTTGACTTCGGCTTTGCCCTGGGTCCGCGCATCAACGCCGCCGGGCGCCTGGCCGACATGACGCTGGGCATCGAATGCCTGCTGAGCGACGACGCGGCCCGCGCCGACGAGCTGGCGCGCACGCTGGACGGCATCAACCGCGAGCGCCGCGAGATCGAAGGCGACATGCGCGAGCAGGCTTTTGCTGTGGCCGAGTCGCTGTTTGAAGAGGGCGAGGAGCCGCCGCCCGCGATCTGCGTGTTCGACCCCGACTTCCACGAAGGCGTGGTCGGCATCGTCGCCTCGCGCCTCAAGGACAAGCTGCACCGCCCGAGCTTTGTGTTCGCCGCCTCCCAGGCGCCGGGCAAGGAACACGAGCTCAAGGGCTCGGGCCGCTCGATTGCCGGCTTTCACCTGCGCGACGCGCTCGACCTGGTGGCCAAGCGCCACCCCGGCGTGCTGCTGCGCTTTGGCGGCCACGCCATGGCGGCCGGCTGCACCGTCGCCGAGGAGCATTTCGAGCGGTTCGAGCAGGCCCTGGCCCAAGTGGCCCGGGAATGGCTGGACGCCGCGACTCTGACGCGGCACCTCGACACCGACGGCCCGCTGGCCCCCGAATACCGCCGCGTGGACCTGGTCGACACGCTGCACCGTGAGGTCTGGGGCCAGGGCTTCGCAGCGCCGACCTTCAGCGAAGAAGTCGAGGTGGTGTCGCAGCGCCTGGTCGGCGACAAACACCTGGCGCTCAAGCTCAAACACCAGGGCCAGCCGGTGGACGGCATCTGGTTCGGCCATACCGAGCCCTTGCCGGCCAGGGTGAAGCTGGCCTTCCGGCTCGACGCGGACGAGTGGCAGGGGGTGAGGCGGGTGCGGTTCCTGGTGGAGGGGACTGAGCTCTGAGGCGATCGCGCCGCCCTACCAGCGAGGACGGAATTTGGTCAAGGCTTTCCAATCCTGGGTGCTGCCAGGGCCCGCTGCTTCGTGGACCTGGCGTGTGAGCCAGCCCTGCACAAAGCCGAGCGCGACAGATGGTCCGTCCAGCTGCGCCTCGGCCAGCACAGCCCGCGCCACCTGGGCATCGTTGGCCAGGCCCAGGCTGTCCTGCAGCGCGGTCAGGCGGCGCAGGTACTTCAGCTGCCGCCCCGAGGGGTACAGGGCCTGGCCATGGACCCGGCTTCGATCTTCGGTGGCGCCCGACAAAATGTCGCCTCATCGCTCGCACGCCCCGACCATGTCCTGGCTGGGCAGTCCGCGCGACCAACTCGCCAAATTGCGAGGATTTCCGGCCTCCAGTCCCCGCGCCATGGTCGCCAGATGCTATCTATTTTGTAGCAATCAGCAGAAAAATGCGGACGCACGGGACGATTTCGCTGACAAATCAGGAAACATGTTGATGACCCGCGGACTTGAAATATCGAGACTCAGGCGATAAACATAATCAGCCACCCTCGTCGAGTCCGTCTCGCTCAGGAGCATTTCCGGCGCAGCCCTTTGCCGCTCAATCCCATGCGACTCTCTCTCCATGTCCTCCTCGCTGCGGCGCTGTGGGCCGCACTGTCCGCGCCCGCCGCCGAGATCGCGGGCGTCAAGCTGCCCGACAACGCCGTTCTGGCGCCCAACAGCGCGCCCCTGGTGCTCAACGGGGCCGGGCTGCGCAGCAGCTTCATGATCAAGGTCTATGTGATCGGCCTGTACCTGGAGGAAAAAAAACAGACCACCGAGCAGGTGCTGGCGCTCAAGGGGGGGCAGCGCATCGAAATCGTGCTGCTGCGACAGGCGAGTGCGCAACAGCTCACCGATGGCCTGATCGACGTCATGATGCTAAACAACAGCGAGGCCGATCTGGCGTCGCTCAAGGACAGCATCGAGGAATTCCGCGCCTTGCTGCTCAGCCTCAAGGAGGTGCCCAAGGGCACGGTGTTCCAGATCGACTACCTGCCCGAGCAGGGCACGCGCCTGGTGGTCAATGGCCAGCCCAGGGGCAAGCCCATCGTGGGCAGCCTGTTTCACATGGCGGTGCTGCGCATCTGGCTGGGTGACAAGCCCAGGCAACCGGACTTGAAAGATGCACTGCTGGGACTCGACAGCCTGCGCAAATCGTGAGGGGCGCGGGTCTGACTGGGCAGGCGACAAGACCACGGCGAGCAGCGCGCAGCGCCAGGGCCTAGAATCAGGCCGTGTCCTCCATCCTCAACGCCGACCTCCATTGCCACTCCGTCGTGTCCGACGGCACGCTGACCCCGGAAGAACTGGCGGCGCGCGCCAAGGCCCATGGCGTGGAGCTGTGGGCGCTCACCGACCATGACGAAATTGCCGGCCAGCATCGCGCGGCGGCGGCCGCCAAGGCCCAGGGCATGAAGTACCTCACGGGCACCGAAATCTCGGTCACGTTCGCTGGCGAGACCGTGCACATCGTGGGCCTGGGCTTTGATCCCGACGACCCGCGCATGCAGCAGGGCCTGCTCGACACGCGCGGCGGGCGCGGCCAGCGGGCCCTGGAGATGGCCGAGCAGCTGGCCCAGGTCGGTATCCGCGGCGCCTATGAGGGCGCGCTCAAGTACGCGGGCAACCCCGAGCTGATTGCGCGCACCCATTTCGCGCGCTTTCTGGTGGAGACCGGCATGTGCCGCGACACCTCCGAGGTGTTTCGCAAATACCTGACCGAGGGCAAGCCCGGCTATGTGTCGCATCGCTGGGCGTCGCTGGGCGCCGCCGTGAACTGGATCACGCAGGCCGGCGGCGTGGCGGTGATCGCCCACCCGGCGCGCTACAAATTCACGGCCAATGAAGAGTACGCCCTGTTCTCCGAGTTCAAGGCCCATGGCGGGCGGGCGGTGGAAGTGGTCACCGGCAGCCACACGGCGGCCGAGTATGTGCAGTACGCCGACATCGCCCGCGAGTTCGGCCTGGCCGCCTCGCGCGGCAGCGACTTCCACAGCCCCGAGGAAAGCCATACCGACCTCGGCACCCTGCCCTACCTGCCCGGCAGCCTCACGCCGGTGTGGGAACTGCTGGCGGACCGCATCCAGTGAGGCGCTCACCGAGCGCCCTCGCGGGCATCGCCCTGGTGGTGCTGGCCGTCGCCTGCTTTGCCACGCTGGACACTACGACCAAGCTCGTCAGCGCCAGCGTGCCGGTGCTGATGGCACTGTGGTTTCGCTATGCGTTTCAGGCGGTGGCCACCACGGCGGTCGTGCTGCCGCAGCGCGGCTTGGCCGTGCTGCGCACCGCCCACCCCCGGTTCCAGTGCCTGCGCGGGCTGTTGCTGCTGCTCTCAAGCCTGTTTGCGTTTTTCAGCCTGAAGTACATGCCGGTCGGCGAGTTCACCGCCATCGTGATGATCACGCCCCTGGTCATTACGCTGCTGGCGGCCACCTCGCTGGGCGAGAAGGTTTCGCCGCTGCGCTGGGCGCTGGTCATCGGCAGCTTTGCCGGCACGCTGGTCATCATCCGCCCCGGCGGCGGCGACTTCGACTGGACCCTGCTGTTGCCGCTGGGCCTGGTCGTCAGCAACGCCTGGTTCCAGGTGCTCACCAGCCGGCTGGCCCAGACCGAAGACCCTGTCACCATGCATTTCTACACCGGCTGGGTCGGCACGCTGCTGGCCTCGCTGGCCCTGCCCTTTGTCTGGACCCAGCTCGATTCCTGGGCCCTGTGGGGTGGCTTGTTGCTGATGGGCCTGATGGGCTCGATCGGGCATTTCATGCTGATCCTGGCCTATGGCCGCGCGCCCGCCGCGACCCTGACGCCCTACCTCTATGCCCAGATCGGCTTTGCCATGCTGGGCGGCTGGCTGGCGTTCTCGCACATGCCAGACCGCTGGTCGCTGGCCGGCATCGGGATGATCGCGTTGTGCGGCGCCGCCGGCGCCTGGCTGACGGTGCGCGAGGGCCGCATGGCGTTCGAACCCGCCGAATCCTGAAGCTTGGCACCATGGCCCAGTACTTCGAAGTCCACCCCGACAACCCGCAGGCGCGGCTGCTCAAGCAGGCCGTGGGCCTGCTCGAGCGCGGCGGCATCGTGGCCCTGCCCACCGATTCCAGCTATGCGCTGGCCTGCCATCTGGACGACAAGGCCGCCGCCGACGCGCTGCGCCGCATCCGCGGCGTGGACGACAAACACCACCTGACCCTGCTGTGCCGCGACCTGAGCGAGCTGGCCAGCTACGCGATGGTCGACAACAAGCAGTACCGGCTGCTCAAGTCCGCCACGCCGGGGCCCTACACCTTCATCCTGGAGGCCACCAGGGAAGTGCCGCGCCGCGTCAGCCACCCGCAGCGCAAGTCCATAGGCCTGCGCGTGCCGCAGCACCAGGCCCTGCAGGAACTGCTGGCCCTGCACGGCGCGCCGCTGCTGGCGACCACGCTGATTCCGCCCGGCGAGAACCTGCCCCTGAACGATGCTCAAGCGATCCGTGAGCGCTTCGAGCGCCAGCTGGCCGCCGTGATCGATGCCGGGGCCTGCGCCTCCGAGCCGACCACGGTGGTCGACTTGACCGGCGGAGAGCCGGTGCTGGTGCGCCAGGGGCGCGGTGCCCTGGCTCCCCTGGGCCTGTAGCCTGGTCCGCACAACGCTGCCTCGGACGGGTCTGAGACAATAGGGCCGTGGATATCGCCAATCTCATTCAAACCGTCCTGATCTACGCCCTGCCGGTGCTGTTTGCCATCACGGTGCATGAAGCCGCCCATGGCTATGCCGCGCGCCATTTTGGCGACAACACGGCCTACATGATGGGCCGCATCACGCTCAACCCGCTCAAGCACATCGACCCGGTGGGCACGATCCTGATGCCGCTGCTGCTGTACTTCGCGACCTCCGGCGCCTTCCTGTTCGGTTATGCCAAGCCGGTGCCGGTCGATTTCAGCCAGTTGCGCAACCCCAAGCGCGACATGGTCTGGGTCGCGCTGGCCGGCCCGCTGTCCAACTTCCTGCAGGCCATCGCCTGGGCCATTTTGCTGGTGGTGCTCATGGGCCTGGGTGTGGACGAGCGCTTTTTCCTGGCCATGGCGCGCGCCGGTGTGCTGGTCAACCTGGTCATGTGGGCCTTCAACCTGTTTCCGCTGCCGCCGCTCGACGGTGGCCGCATTCTGGTCGGTCTGCTGCCCTGGAAGCAGGCCCAGCTGGTGGCGCGCCTGGAGCCCTGGGGCTTTTTCATCGTCATGGGCCTGGTCGTCGCTGGCGTGGTCAGCAAGTACTGGCTCAGCCCCCTGATCGCGCTGGGCTATGACGCGCTCAACCTCGCCCTGACCCCTTTGATTTACCTGTTCCGCTGAACCTTTGTCTGCCATGAGTCCCGTTTCCCCCTTGCGCGTCTTGACCGGCATCACCACCACGGGCACGCCCCACCTGGGCAACTATGTGGGCGCCGTCCGCCCGGCCGTCGCGGCCAGCCGCCAGGCCGGGGTCGAGAGCTTTTACTTCCTGGCCGACTACCACGCGCTGATCAAATGCGACGAGCCCGCGCGCATCCAGCGCTCGACGCTGGAGATCGCCGCCACCTGGCTGGCCGCCGGGCTGGACCCCGAGCGCGTCACGTTCTACCGCCAGTCCGACATTCCGGAAATTCCCGAACTGACCTGGCTGCTGACCTGCGTGACCGGCAAGGGCCTGCTCAACCGCGCCCACGCCTACAAGGCCTCGGTGGACAAGAACGAGGCGGCCGGCCATGACCCGGACGCCGAGGTGACGGCCGGCCTGTTCATGTACCCGGTGCTCATGGGCGCGGACATCCTGATGTTCAAGGCCCACCAGGTGCCGGTGGGGCGCGACCAGATCCAGCATATCGAGATGGCGCGCGACATGGCGCAAAGCTTCAACCATCTCTATGGCGAGCATTTCGTGCTGCCCGAGGCGGTGATCGAGGAATCCGTGGCCACGCTGCCCGGGCTCGATGGCCGCAAGATGAGCAAGAGCTACGACAACACCATCCCGCTGTTCGCCCCGCGCGAGCAAATGCGCAAGCTCATTGCCGGCATCGTGACCGACTCGCGCGCCCCGGGCGAGCCCAAGGACGTGCAGGGCTCCGCGCTGTTCCAGCTCTACCAGGCCTTTGCCAGCGAGGAGGAAACCGCCGCGCTGCGCCAGGCCTATGCCGCAGGCATCGCCTGGGGCGAGGCCAAGCAGCTGCTGTTCGAGCGCATCGACCGCGAAGTCGCGCCCATGCGCGAGCACTACGAGGCGCTGGTCAACGACCCGGCCCAAATCGAAGCCATTTTGCGCGCCGGCGCTGCCAAGGCGCGCCAGCTGGCCACGCCGTTCATGGCTGAGCTGCGCCAGGCCGTGGGGCTGCGCCATCTGGGCTCGCAGGCCGTCCCGGCCAAAAAGGAAAGGGCTGCCAAGGCCGCCCTGCCCGCGTTCAAGCAGTACCGCGATGGCGATGGCAAGTTCTATTTCAAGCTGGTCGACGCCCTTGGTCACTTGCTGCTGCAAAGCCGCGGCTTCGACTCGCCCAAGGAGGCCGGCCGCAGCATCGCGCAGCTGCAGCAGCTTGGCGCCGCAGCCCTGCCCACCCTGGAACCCCAGCTACAGGCCATCGCCGGCGTCAGCACCGATGAGGTGGCGGCAGCCCTGCGCCAGCTGTCCGAAGCAGCAGCCTGAGTGTCAGCAAAAGCTGACGCCCGTGCTCGCGTGGCGCCAACATTCTGGATTTAGGCGGTATGCTTGACGCTGCTGTCACCATGACAAGATCAAGAATCCATCATGAGCCTGTACGTAATTGACGATCACCCCCTGATGCGCGAAGCCGTGGTCATGCTGCTGCGCAGGCAGCGTCCGGGCGCCGAGGTGGTGGAGCTGGACCGGCTGGCCCGCCTCGATGCGGCGGTCAAGACCCATGGCCAACCCGAGCTGTTCTGCCTGGATCTCAGGTTGCCGGACACGGTCGGCGTGTCGGGCATCACCGAGCTCAAAACCCGCTTCCCCCATACGCCGCTGGCCGTGCTGTCGGCCTCACCCGCCGCGGATTTTGAGGAGCTGTGCGTGGAAGCCGGCGCCGACATCTACATCGAGAAATCGTCTGGCGCGACCGAAATTGGCGCTGCGCTGCGCGCCCTGCTGTCGCCCGACAGCGGATTCGAGGACCAAGCGCCCAGCGACAGCCGGCTCTCCAAGCGGCAAAACCAGCTCATCATCATGCTGGACCGGGGCCTCTCCAACCGTGAGATCGCCGACGAGCTGGGCATCAGCGAGCACACGGTGAAGGTCCACCTCTGGCGGCTGTTCAGGCGGTTGGGCGTCAAAAGCCGCACGCAAACCGTTCACTACGCCCGTACTCACGGCCTGCTGACCAGCTGAGCCCTGATGGCCGCGGCCCGGGCCTGGGCCTGCGCCGCATCGATTTCCTTGAGCTCCAGCTTGAACACCGTGCCGCGGCCCGGGCGCGACATCAGCTGCAAACCGTGGCCCAGAATGTGTGTCAGGCGCGACACGATGGCCAGCCCCAGGCCGAAGCCATCGTCGGTTCCCGCATGGGCAGCCACCTTGTAGAACTCGCGAAACACCTCGCGCTGGTGCTGCTGCGCGATGCCTATGCCGGTGTCCCAGATCTCGATGCGCATGCCAGTGGCCGTGGCCCGCGAGGCCAGCAAAATGCCCCCGCTGACCGTGTACTTCACGGCATTGGCGATCAGGTTGCCCAGAATTCGCTGCAGGAAAATCGGGTCTGACATGATCTCGCCAGGGGTGATGCGCAAGCGCAGCTGCAAGCCCTTGGCTTCGGCCAGGGGGCGGTACTGCAGTTCCAGCTCGCGCAGCAGCCGCGCCAGGTCGATGGCTTCAACCCGGATGCGGATCTGGCCCGAGTCCAGCCGGGCCAGGTCAAACAGCGAATCAAACAGGTTGTTGACCGCCTTGGTCGACTTGACAATTTTGGGCGCGAGCTCACGAACGAGCTCGGGTTCGCTGCCCAGCCAGTCGGCGTACAGCGCCAGGGCGTGGACCGGCTGGCGAATGTCATGGGCCGCGCTCGCCAGAAAGCGGTTCTTCACCTCGACGGCATCGAGCGCGGCCTGGGTCTGCCGGGTCAGGGAGTCGATCAGCTGGGCATTGCGGTACTGCAGTTCGAAACTGCGCCTGTGCGTCTCGTGCATGTGCCGCCCCGCCAGCAGCAGCAACTGCCAGTACATCAGCAACAAGAACAGCAGCCAGTAGTGATGGACCGGCCCCGCAAACCTCAGTTCCACGCCCATGCGCCACAGCAGCACGGCCGCCAGGGTCCACGCCATGCCATTGACGTAATGCCGCATGGTCGGCAGATGGGCTGAGAAACTGCTGATCGAGAAGGTTCCCAGCCCGGTCAGCACCAGCCAGCAGATGAACTGGTCGTCCACGGGCATCTTGTCGAAATACAGCAGGGCGCTGCTGCCCCAGATGCAGGCGATCAAGGGCCAGCTGAACCCGTGGCGGGCCATGAAGCGCAGCTGCTCGTCGGTGCCGGCCTGGGCAAAGCGCCTGTCGTAAAGCGACATGAACCACAGCCGGTAGGCGGCCACGGCCAGGAAGGCAGCCGTCCAGAGCAGCAGGCCCGCGGTCGGCACGTTGCCATACAGCACGCCGAACAGCACGGGCAGCACCAGCAGGGCCAAATACTGCGCGTTGCGCGCTGTGCTCATCAGGCTGCGGATGAGCTCGCCTTCAACCCAGGCGGATTCGGGAATGGGAGGAGCTGTCTCCTGCATGTCAGACTGCATGGGCCGAGTCTAGCCTGCCTCCGCTTGGCCGCCAGCTCACCCCAGGTGGGCCGCCCGGCGGACCTCACGGTGGCATCGAGCCGCCAGCGTGCACCGGTTTCGGCATTTCTGTCGCTGCGGCGATGGATTCAATGGTGGTGGCCGTGCTCGCCATGCACATGGCGGTGCGCAATCTCTTCTTCAGAAGCGGCGCGCACGTCGGTCACCGTCACGATAAAGCGAAGCTCCTTGCCCGCCAGCGGGTGATTGCCGTCCAGCATGACCGTGTTGCCCTTGATCTTCACCACGTTGAAAACCTGTTCCCGCCCATCCTCGCTGCGTCCCCGCAGCTGCCCGCCCACCTTGACGCCCGGCGGGAACTCGCTGCGTGGACTGGTGCGCACCAGGGTTTCGTCGCGCAGGCCAAAGGCGTCTTGCGGCTGCAGCTGCAGTGTGGCTTGGTAGCCCGGCAGTTTTCCTTCCAGCGCCGCCTCGATTTTCGGCAGCGTGTTGCCATAGCCTCCATGCAGGTAGACCATGGGGGTTCGGCTTTCCTCGATGAGCTTGCCGTTGGGCTCGGCCACCTTGTAGCGCAGGGTGACGGCGGTGTCTTTGGTGATTTTCATGATGTGCGTAGCTGGCGTTATCCCGGGACGCGACGGTGGGCCGTATCAAGCTGACGGCCCATCTCGCCCTGGCGCAATCTTAGCAAGGCCGATGCGAAACCTATGCCGGCGTGGCAATCGAGACCACTGGTCGGGGAGCCTCCCGGCATCCCAGCAGGCGCCTTCGAAGTGAGCTGATCATTTTTTCTCGTGGACAGAAGCCGGGCACAATCGGGTCGTTGATTTCCATTCGCTCCCAGTCACAAGGAATTGCGCCATGCCTCTTGTCGTTTTCAATCAGAAAGGTGGGGTAGGAAAATCCACCAT
>JBOHHM010000057.1:0-5818 GCA_050725495.1 Burkholderiaceae bacterium
CTGCTGGCGCTGGTGCCGCTGTATGTGATGCTGTCGACCTCGCTCAAGCCGCTGGACGAGGTGCGGGCCGGCAACCTGCTGGCGCTGCCGCGCTCGCCCACGATCGAGCCCTGGCTGGCGGCCTGGAGCTCGGCCTGCACCGGCGTGCGCTGCGACGGCCTCAAGCCCTTCTTCCTGAACTCGGTGTTCATGACGATCCCGGCGGTGCTGGTCTCCACCCTGCTGGGCGCGCTCAACGGCTATGTGCTGGCGCATTGGCGCTTCAGGGGCTCGGACCTGCTGTTCACCGCCATGCTGGTGGGCTGCTTTATTCCGTTCCAGGTCGTGCTGCTGCCCATGGCGCGCTTTCTCGGCGCCATCGGCCTGTCGAGCTCGACCAGCGGCCTGATCCTGGTGCACGTGGTCTATGGCCTGGCCTTCACCACGCTGTTCTTCCGCAACTACTACGTGGGCGTGCCCGGCGAGCTGATCAAGGCCGCACGCATCGACGGCGCGGGCTTCTTCACGATTTTCCGGCGCATCCTGCTGCCGATCTCGTGGCCGATCTTCATGGTCTGCGTGATCTGGCAGTTCACCCAGATCTGGAACGACTTCCTGTTCGGCGTGGTGTTCTCCGGCGCCGACTCGCAGCCGGTCACCGTGGCGCTGAACAATCTGGTCAACACGTCCACCGGGGTCAAGGCCTACAACGTGGACATGGCGGCGGCGATCATCGCCGCCCTGCCGACGCTGCTGGTCTACATCCTGGCCGGCAAATATTTTGTGCGCGGGCTCACGGCCGGCGCCGTCAAGGGTTGATGAACATGGCTAGCCTCTCGATACAAAACGTTTGCAAGACCTACGGCAATGGCGTCGAGGTCCTCAAGGGCATCAACCTGGAGGTGCCCGACGGCGGCTTCCTGATCCTGGTCGGCGGCTCGGGCTGCGGCAAGTCCACCCTGCTCAACATGATCGCCGGGCTGGAAACCGTCAGCTCGGGCCAGCTGCTGATCGGCAACCGGCGCGTCAACGAACTGTCGCCCAAGGACCGCGACATCGCGATGGTGTTCCAGTCCTATGCGCTGTACCCGTCGATGACGGTGCGCGAGAACATCTCGTTCGGCCTGGGGCTGCGCAAAGTGCCGCAGGCCGAGCAGCACCAGACCGTGCAGCGCGTGGCCGACATGCTGCAGATCAGCCACCTGCTCGAGCGCAAGCCCGCCCAGCTCTCCGGCGGCCAGCGCCAGCGGGTGGCCATGGGCCGCGCCCTGGCGCGCGACCCCGCGCTGTTCTTGTTCGACGAGCCGCTGTCCAACCTGGACGCCAAGCTGCGCGTCGAAATGCGCGCCGAAATCAAGCGCATGCACCAGCGCCTGGGCAGCACCATCGTCTACGTCACGCACGACCAGATCGAGGCCATGACGCTGGGCGACCAGATCGCCGTGATGAAGGACGGCCTGGTGCAGCAGTTCGGCACGCCGCAGGAAATCTACGACCAGCCCGCCAACCTGTTCGTGGCCGGCTTCATCGGCTCGCCGTCGATGAACTTCATCCGCGGCCGCGTGGTGCAAGACGGCGATGCCCTGGGACTGGCCTGCAGCACGGCCGCGGGCCACACGGTGCTGCGCCTGCCCCAGCGCTGCGGCGTGGGCGGCCATCTGGGCCAGGAGGTGATCGTGGGCATCCGCCCCGAGAACATCACCGACGAGCGCTCGGCCCACGACCCGGCGGCGCAGCGCCTGCCCTGCCAGGTCGAACTGACCGAGCCCACCGGTCCGGACACGCTGGTCACGTTCAAGCTCAACGAGGCCATCGTGACGGCCCGCTCGCACCCGGCCAGCGCGGCGCGCCCCGGCGAGGCCATGACGCTGTGCGTGGACACCTCCAAGGCGGTCGCGTTCAACCCGCAAACGGGCGAGCGCCTGTCATTGCCCCACTGAGCCTCAAGCCGAATTCAGCTGAGCCAGCCGTTGCGGCGTGCCCACGTCCGTCCAGGCGCCGCGGTAGAGCTCGGCGCTCACCTGCCGACGCTCGATCGCGGCGCGCAGCAGCGGCGCCAGCGGGGCTTTGAGGCCTTCGGGGTTGCCAAACGGCAGCGAGGAGAACAGCTCCCTGCGGTACAGGCCGATGGTGGAAAAGGTGTAGCGGAGCTCGGCCTGGTTCAGCGCCAGGCCCTCGACCGAGAGCCCGAAGTCGCCGTTTGGGTGGTGCGGCGGGTTGGGCACCAGCCAGAGATGCGCCAGCTTGTCGCCGGCGGCAAAGCGCTCCAAGGCCGAGCGCGAAAACTCGAAGTCCGGCGCGAACACGTCCCCCGCCAGCACCCAGAACACCTCATCCAGCAGCGGCAGCACCCGGGCGATGCCGCCTGCGGTTTCGAGCGCGCCGCCGAAATCGCGGCCTTCGCGCGAGTATGAAATCGATAGCGGCTCAAGCCCATTCCACGAGGGCCGGAGGCCGAAATGGTCCTCAATCTGCGGCCCGAGCCAGGCGGTGTTGACCACCATCTCGCGAAAGCCCCCGCGCGCCAGTGCTTCCATGGCCCACTGCATCAGCGGCTTGCCGCGCACCTGCAGCAGCGGTTTCGGACAGGTGTCGGTCAGCGGCCGCATGCGCTCGCCGCGGCCGGCCGCCAGGATCAGGGCGGGGATGGTCATGGGTCGATGGCTTGACGTGGGCTTGGCATGGCCTCCACTGTAGACCATCGCAGCGCGCTGCCGGGTCTTGTTCCCGCCCCCGCCGGCCGGCTCCGGGCCCCCGGTAAAATGCGGGGTTTTCCCCGATCTTCCCCCGGAGCTGCCCCCGATGGCCAATACACAACAGATGGCGAATGCAATTCGTGCGCTCGCAATGGACGCCGTACAACAAGCCAACTCCGGGCACCCCGGCGCGCCCATGGGCATGGCCGACATCGCCGTGGCTCTGTGGGGGCCCCGTTCCGCGACGGCCGACGCCGCTCTGCTGGGCCATTTCAAGCACAGCCCGCGCAACCCGCACTGGTTCGACCGCGACCGCTTCGTGCTCTCCAACGGCCACGGCTCCATGCTGCTCTACGCGCTGCTGCACTTGAGCGGCTACAAGCTGGCGATCGAGGAACTCAAGAACTTCCGCCAGCTGCACAGCCAGACCCCGGGCCACCCCGAAGTCGGCTACACCGCCGGCGTGGAAACCACCACCGGCCCGCTGGGCCAGGGCCTCACCAATGCCGTGGGCTTCGCGCTGGCCGAGAAGCTGCTGGCCAAGGAGTTCAACCGCGATGGGCACGATATCGTCAACCACCACACCTATGTGTTCCTGGGCGACGGCTGCCTGATGGAGGGCATCAGCCACGAAGCCTGCGCGCTGGCCGGCGCCTGGAAACTCAACAAGCTGGTCGCGCTGTACGACGACAACGGCATCTCGATCGACGGCCAGGTCACGCCCTGGTTCATCGACGACACGCCGGCGCGCTTCAAGGCCTATGGCTGGAACGTGATCGGGCCGATCGACGGCCACGATGTGGCCGCCGTCTCGCGCGCGATCGTCGATGCCAAGGCCAGCGCCGACAAGCCCACGCTGGTCGTCTGCAAGACCCACATCGGCAAGGGCAGCCCGAACCGCGCCAATACCGCCAAGGCCCATGGCGAGCCGCTGGGGGCCGAAGAAATCAGGCTCACGCGCGAAGCCCTGGGCTGGCACCATCCGCCGTTCGAGATCCCCAAGGAGGTCTACGAGGACTGGGACGCCAGGGCCGCCGGCCTGGTGCAGGAGTCGGCCTGGGACGCGAAGTTCGCGACCTACAAGGCCGCCTACCCCGAGCTGGCCAAGGAATTCACGCGCCGCATGAAGGGCGAGCTGCCCAGGAACTTTGCCCAGCTCGCGCAGGACACCGCCGCTGCGGCCCACGCCAAGGCCGAGACCGTGGCCAGCCGCAAGGCCAGCCAGCTCGCGCTGGAAGCCTTCACCGCGGCCCTGCCCGAGCTGCTGGGCGGCTCGGCCGACCTGACGGGCTCCAACCTCACGAACACCAAGAGCACCCCGCCGCTGCGCTTCGATGCGGCCGGGGAGGTGGTTGGGCGTTCAGCGTACAGCGTTGAGCGTGAAGACAACGCTCAACACTCAACGCCCAACGCCGAACCTCTCATGGGTCGTCATGTGAACTACGGCGTGCGCGAGTTCGGCATGGCCGCCATCATGAACGGCGTGGCCCTGCACGGCGGTTTCATCCCCTATGGCGGGACCTTCCTGACCTTCAGCGACTACAGCCGCAACGCCATCCGCATGGCCGCGCTGATGAAGCTGCGCGTGATCCATGTGTTCACGCACGACTCGATCGGCCTGGGCGAAGACGGCCCCACGCACCAGGCGGTCGAGCATGCCGCCAGCCTGCGCCTGATTCCCAACCTCGATGTCTGGCGTCCGGCCGACACGGCCGAGACCGCCGTAGCCTGGGCCGCGGCGTTACAAAACCAGAACAAACCCACGGCCCTGCTGCTTTCGCGCCAAAATCTGCCCTATGCGCCCAAGGCCGGCTTGCAAGACATCGGCAAAGGCGCTTATGTGCTGGCCGAGCCCGCTGCCGTCGGCCTCAAGAAGAAGGCCCAGGCCGTGATCATCGCCACCGGTTCCGAGGTGCAGCTCGCGCTTGCGGCGCAGCAGCTGCTTGCTACGAAAAAGATAGCTGTTTGCGTCGTGTCCATGCCGAGTACCACCACCTTTGATCGTCAAAGCCTGGCCTACAAGAGCGCCGTGCTGCCCGCGGGCCTGCCGCGCATCGCGGTCGAGATGGGCGCAACCGACGGCTGGTGGAAATACGGCTGCGCCGCCGTCGTGGGGCTCGACACCTACGGCGAATCGGCCCCGGCGGCCGTGCTGTTCAAGCACTTTGGCTTCACCGCCGAGAACGTGGCCGACACGGTGCAGGCCGTGCTGGCGAAGTAAGCTTTTCAACCATCCCAGGAGCAAACCCCATGACCATCAAAGTCGCCATCAATGGCTATGGCCGCATCGGCCGCAACGTGCTGCGCGCTCACTACGAGGGCGGCAAGAAGCATGACATCGAGATCGTCGCCATCAACGATCTCGGCGACCCCAAGACCAATGCCCATTTGACCCAGTACGACACGGCGCATGGCCGCTTCCCCGGCACGGTCAGCGTGGACGGCGACCATCACATGGTGGTCAACGGCGACCCGATCCGCGTGCTGGCCAACCGCAACCCGGCCGAGCTGCCCTGGGGCGAGCTCGGCGTGGACGTGGTGCTGGAGTGCACCGGCTTCTTCACCAGCAAGGAGCGCGCCTCGGCCCACCTCAAGGGCGGCGCCAAGAAGGTCATCATCTCGGCCCCCGGTGGCAAGGATGTGGACGCGACCATCGTCTACGGCGTCAACCATGGCGTGCTCAAGAGCAGCGACACCGTGATCTCCAACGCCTCGTGCACCACCAACTGCCTGGCCCCGTTGGTCAAGCCGCTGCACGAGAAGATCGGCCTGGAAACCGGCTTGATGACCACCATCCACGCCTTCACCAACGACCAGGTGCTGTCCGACGTCTACCACGAGGATCTGCGCCGCGCCCGCTCGGCCACGCAGAGCATGATCCCCACCAAGACCGGCGCCGCCGCCGCCGTGGGCCTGGTGCTGCCCGAGCTCAACGGCCGCCTCGACGGCTACGCGATGCGCGTGCCCACCATCAACGTCTCCATCGTCGACCTGAGCTTCATCGCCAGCCGCGAGACCTCGGTCGAGGAGGTCAACAGCATCCTCAAGGCCGCCTCCGAGGGCGAGCTCAAGGGCGTGCTGGGCTACAACAAGGCCCCGCTGGTCAGCGTGGACTTCAACCACAACCCGGCCTCCAGCACCTA
>JBOHHM010000058.1:0-12499 GCA_050725495.1 Burkholderiaceae bacterium
ACGTTGAACACATCGGGGTGGGCCTTTTCCACCTCATCGAACAGCACCACGCTAGAGGGCTTGCGGCGCACGGCCTCGGTTAGGTAGCCGCCCTCCTCGTAGCCCACATAGCCGGGCGGCGCGCCGATCAGGCGGGCCACCGACAGCTTTTCCATGAACTCGCTCATGTCGATGCGCACCAGGTGGTCTTCCGCGTCGAACAAGAAGCCCGCCAGCGCCTTGCACAACTCGGTCTTGCCCACGCCCGTGGGGCCCAGGAACAGGAAGGAGCCGGTCGGCCGGTTCGGGTCGGACAGGCCCGAGCGCGAACGGCGGATCGCGTTGGCCACGGCGGCAATCGCCTCGTCCTGGCCGACCACGCGCTCGTGCAGTTTGGCTTCCATCTGCAGCAGCTTGTCACACTCGCCCTGCAGCATCTTGGCCACGGGAATGCCGGTGGCGCGCGACACGACTTCGGCAATTTCCTCGGCGCCCACTTGCGTGCGCAGCAGCCGGGGCGTGCTCGATGCGCCCTTGTTCGCTTCCTTGGCCTGGGCTTCCTTCAGGCGCTTCTCCAGCTCGGGCAGCTTGCCGTACTGCAACTCCGCCACCTTGTTGAAGTCGCCCTTGCGGGTTTGTTCCTCGATCTCGAACTTGAGCTTGTCGATCGCCTCCTTGACCTGGGCGCTGCCTTGGGCCTGGGCCTTCTCGGCCTTCCAGAGTTCTTCCAGGTCGGCATATTCCTTTTGCAGCCGGGCCACTTCTTCTTCCAGCAGGGCCAGCCGTTTCTGCGAGGCCTCGTCCTTTTCCTTCTTGACGGCTTCGCGCTCGATCTGCAGCTGGATCAGGCGGCGGTCCAGCCGGTCCATGGCCTCGGGCTTGGAGTCGATCTCGATCTTGATCTTGGCGGCCGCCTCGTCGATCAGGTCGATCGCCTTGTCGGGCAGGAAGCGGTCGGTGATGTAGCGGTGGCTCAGTTCGGCCGCGGCCACGATGGCCGGGTCGGTGATTTCCACGCCGTGGTGGACCTCGTACTTTTCCTGCAGGCCTCTCAAGATGGCGATGGTCGCCTCCACCGTCGGTTCGTCGACCAGGATTTTCTGAAAGCGGCGCTCCAGCGCTGCGTCCTTCTCGATGTATTTGCGGTACTCGTCCAGCGTGGTCGCGCCCACGCAATGCAGCTCGCCGCGCGCCAGGGCCGGCTTGAGCATGTTGCCCGCGTCGATCGCGCCTTCGGCCTTGCCAGCGCCGACCATGGTGTGGAGTTCATCGATGAAGACGATGGTGGCGCCCTCGTCCTGGGCCAGTTCCTTGAGCACGGATTTGAGGCGCTCCTCGAACTCGCCGCGATACTTGGCACCGGCCAGCAGGGCCGCCATGTCCAGCGAGAGCACGCGCTTGCCCTTGAGCGAGTCGGGCACCTCGCCCGCGACGATGCGCTGGGCCAGGCCCTCGACGATCGCGGTCTTGCCAACACCGGGCTCGCCGATCAGCACGGGGTTGTTCTTGGTGCGGCGCTGCAGCACCTGGATCGCGCGGCGGATTTCGTCGTCGCGGCCAATCACCGGGTCGAGCTTGCCCATGCGGGCCCGCTCGGTCAGGTCGATGCAGTATTTCTTGAGCGCTTCGCGCTGGCCTTCGGCCTCGGCGCTGTTGACGTTCTGGCCGCCGCGCACGGCGTCGATCGCGGCTTCGAGCGACTTGCGCGTGAGGCCGTTGTCCCTGGCCAGTTGACCGGCGTCGCCCTTGCTGTCGGCCAGCGCCAGCAGGAGTAGCTCGCTCGCAATGAACTGGTCGCCGCGTTTGATCGCCTCCTTCTCGGCCCCCTGCAGCAGGCTGACCAGATCGCGGCCGACCTGGACCTGCTCCTGGCCCTGCACTTGCGGCAGTCGCTTGACGGCGGCCTCGGCGCCGGCCAGCAGGCCGGCCACATTCACGCCGGCGCGCTGCAGCAGGGCCCGCGGCCCGTCGTCCTGACGCAGCATGGCCACCAGCAGATGGGCCGGCTCGATGTAGGCGTGATCATGGCCCAGCGCCAGCGATTGCGCATCGGCCAGGGCTTCCTGGAACTTGGTGGTGAGTTTGTCTTGTCGCATGGCTTGTTCTCCAGACTGCTGTTCAGCTTGGGTTGTGCCACCGGTTTTCAAGGGGCTGCGCGGCCGCCCGACGCCTGCGCTGCGCCTGTTTTCTTGCGCCAGATCAAGCGTTGCTGGACCGGATGCCCCATTTGGCCAGCGCCGCATCGTCGCTCACGCGCGCATCGACCCAGCGCGCGCCTTCGGGCGTCTGCTCTTTTTTCCAGAACGGAGCCTGGGTCTTGAGGTAGTCCATGAGGAACTCGCAGGCCTGGAAGGCCTCGCCGCGGTGCGCCGAGGTCACGGCCACCATCACGATCTGGTCCAGCGGCTGCAGCAGGCCGACGCGGTGGATCACGCGGGCCGCGTAGATGTCGAAGCGCTCGATGGCCTCGTCGATCATGGCCTCGATGGCTTTTTCGGTCATGCCGGGGTAATGCTCGAGCTCCATCGAGCTGATCGGGCTTCCATCATTGCGATCTCGTACCGTACCGATGAAGCTGCAGACGGCGCCCACGCGCTTGTCCTGAGCGCGCAGGGCGGCGATCTCGTCGTCGAGCTTGAAGTCGGCGGTCTGAATCGAGACGCGGGCAGCCATGGCCTCAGCCTCCGGTTACAGGGGGGAAGAAGGCCACCTCGGCGCCTTCGGTCAGCGCAGCCGTTTCGTCGCTCATGTGCTGGTTGAGCGCCACGCGTACCGCCTTGCCGCGCGCGAGGCTCTCGGCATGGGCGCCACCGCGCGCGATCAGTTCGTCGCGCAGCGCCCACAGGCTGGTGGCCGAAGTCTCCAGCGACTCGACGCCCTGGCCTATGGCTTCTCGAATCGAGGCGAAATAGCGGACCGTGACCTTCATGCGAGCAGCTCCGCAAACGGGATGAATTGAACCGTGTCGCCGAACACGATGGTTTGGCCCGGCGGGTTGTCGACCACGCCGTCGCCCCAGACGGCCGAGGTCAGCACGCCCGAGCTCTGGTTGACAAACAGGTCGAGCCCGCCGGCCGCATTGCGCCGCACGCGCAGGAATTCGCGGCGTTTCTCGGCGCGGGCCCAGATGAAATGGGCAGGAAGCGCTATGGATTTGGGAGCAAGCCGGGTCGCGCCCTGCAGCTTCAGCAGAAAGGGGCGCACCAGCAACACAAAGGTGATGAAGCTCGACACCGGGTTGCCCGGCAGACCGATGAAGTGTGACGCCCCGACCCTGCCGTAGGCAAACGGCTTGCCCGGCTTGATCGCGATCTGCCACAGGCTGAGCGAGCCGAGCGCCTGCACGGCCGGCTTGATGTGATCTTCCTCGCCGACCGAGACGCCGCCGCTGGTGAGGATCAGGTCATGCTGCTCGCTGGCTTGGCGCAGCGCGGCCAACGTGGCCTCGCGCTGGTCGGGCACGATGCCCAGGTCCGTCACCTCGCAACCCAGGCGCTGCAGCAGGGCGCGCAGGAAGAAGCGGTTGGAGTTGTAAATGGCGCCGGGCCTCATCTGCTCAGGCGCGACCTCGCCGGGCATCACCAGTTCGTCGCCGGTGGAAAACAGCGCGACCCGCGGGCGGCGCGCCACCTGCAGCCGGTCCATGCCGATACTGGCTGCCAGCCCCAGCGCCGCCGGCGTGAGGCGCTCTCCTTTTGAGAGCACCACGGTGTCGCGGCTGACATCCTCGCCGGCGCGGCGTATCCACTGCCCCGGGCTCGGCACGGCCTTGATGCGGACCTCGGCGTCGCTGCCGTCCACGTCTTCCTGCATCACCACCGCATCGGCGCCGGGGGGAATCGGCGCGCCAGTGAAGATGCGCGCGGCGCTGCCGGCTTCGAGCGCCCGGCCCGACGATCCGGCCGGGATCCGCTGCGTGACCTTGAGCACCATGCCGCCCTCGGCGATATCGGCACAGCGCACGGCGTAGCCGTCCATGGAACTGTTGTCCTGCGGCGGCACCTGCAGCGCGGACACCACGTCGGCGGCCAGCACGCGGCCATCGGCGTCGAAGGTGGAGACGGACTCCGGGCCGGCCAGCGGGGCGGCCTGGCCCAGCAGTTCGGCCAGGGCGTCGTCCAGCGACTTCAGGGGAGCGCGGGGAGCGTTCATGCAAGCATCTCGGGGAGGTAGTCGAAGCGGTCCTGATTGTCGATCAGCCAGGCCGCCACGGCATCGGCCTGGTTCAAATCCAGCACCGGGCGCAGGGTGGACTCGGGCAACTGGTCGGGCGAGTCGGTGGCGATAGCGACGATGAGGTCGTCGTCGGGGTAGCGGGCCGGCTTGTGGGTCGCCGCGCGCCAGACTTCGATCTTGGGCAGGTCGCTGTCCTTGAAACCCTCGACCAGCACCCAGTCCACGCCTTCATACAGCTCGGCGATCAGCTGGTGCACCGACAGCTGGGCCGGCCGCTCGAACTCGCGCATCAGCGCCAGCCGCTGGCTGGAAGCGACCACGACCTCGAAGGCGCCGGCTTCGCGGTGGCGCCAGGTGTCCTTGCCGGGGTGATCGATGTCGAACCTGTGATGCGCATGCTTGACCACCGAGACGCGCAGGCCGCGAGCTTTCAGCGCGGGGATCAGGCGCTCGACCAGCGTGGTCTTGCCGGAGCCCGAGTAACCCGCAAAGCCCACGACCTTCATGCGGCCGCCACGCTTCTATTTTGATAGCACTCTACGGCCAAAGTACAAGGGCTAGAGCGGATTTTGTTCACAATGTTGGGCAATATAGGCCTGGACGCGCGCCGCATCGGCCTCGATCACGGTGACCCGCCTGGGCAGGTCTTCGATGCCTTCGAACCGGGCCGGCCGGTCGGGCTCGCGGCCCAGCGCCTCGGTGATGGTGGCCGCGAACTTGATGGGCAGCGCGGTCTCCAGCACGATCATGGGCACGGCCGCTCGGCCATGCTCGCGCGCCACTTTCACGCCATCGGCCGTGTGCGTGTCGATCATCACGCCAAAGCGCTGCCAGGTGTCGCGAATCGTGGCCAGGCGGTCGGCGTGCGTGCTCTTGCCGCTGGCAAAGCCGTAGCGCTGGGCTGCGTCCCGGAAGGCGGCATCGGCGCTCAGATCAAACTGCCCTGTCGCCGACAGCTGCGCGCCAAACAGCGCCAGGGTCTTGGCAGCATCGCGGCCCAGCAGGTCGAACATGAAGCGCTCGAAGTTCGAGGCCTTGGAAATGTCCATCGACGGGCTCGAGGTTTCGTACGTGTCGGCGCTGCCGCGCACGCGGTAGACGCCGGTGCGGAAGAACTCGTCGAGCACGTCGTTCTCGTTGGTCGCCACCACCAGCTGCTCGATCGGCAGCCCCATGCTGCGCGCCACATGGCCGGCGCAGACATTGCCGAAATTGCCCGAGGGCACGGCGAAGCTGACCCGCTCGCCGTTCGAGCGCGTGGCCTGGAAGTAGCCGGCAAAGTAGTAGACCACCTGGGCCAGCAGGCGCGCCCAGTTGATCGAGTTGACCGTGCCGATTTTGTACTGGCGCTTGAAGGCCAGGTCGTTCGAGACCGCCTTAACAATGTCCTGGCAGTCGTCGAACACGCCGTTCACGGCCAGGTTGTGGATGTTGGCGTCCTGCAGGCTGAACATCTGCGCCTGCTGGAATGCGCTCATGCGCCCGTTCGGGCTCAGCATGAAGACCCGCACGCCCTGCTTGCCACGCATCGCGTACTCGGCCGCGCTGCCGGTGTCGCCGCTGGTCGCGCCGAGGATGTTGAGCTGCTCACCGCGGCGAGCGAGTTCATACTCGAACAGGTTGCCCAGCAGCTGCATCGCCATGTCCTTGAAGGCCAGCGTCGGGCCGTTGGACAGGGCTTCGAGGTAGAAGCCGTCTTCGAGTTGCTTGAGCGGCACGATCTCGCGGTTGCCAAAGACCTGCTCGGTATAGGTCTTGCGGCAAATCGCCTGGAGGTCGGCAGCGGGAATGCCGTCGATGTAGAGCGACAGGACTTCGTACGCCAGCTCGGCATAGCCGGATTGAGCGTAGATGCGGCGCCACTTCATGAGCGTGGCGTCGTCGACCTGCGGGTAATGCTCGGGCAGGTACAAGCCGCCGTCGGGCGCCAGCCCCTCGAGCAGGATTTCGCAGAAGCGTTTGCGGTCGGCATGGCCGCGGGTGGAGAGGTACAGCATTCAGTTCAACTCCTCCTTGCGGATCCGCGTGATCGGCGCCAGCACGGTCGGCAGGGCCTGCATCTGCGCCAGGGCCTCGTTCATCGTGCCTTCGCGCGTGTCGTGCGTGAGGATGATCAAATCGGTCTGCGTCGACCCCTCGCCGCCGACTTCGTCGGCTTCGCGCTGCAGCACGGCGTCGATGCTGATGCCGGCTTCGGCCAGCAGACCCGTCACCTTGGCCAACACGCCGGCCTGGTCGGCCACGCGCAGGCGCAGGTAATAGCTGGTCACGACCTCGCTCATGGGCAGCACGCTCAGGTCGCTCATCGCATCGGGCTGGAAGGCCAGGTGCGGCACGCGATGCGCCGCATCGGCCGTGTGCAGCCGGGTGATGTCCACCAAGTCGGCGATCACCGCGCTGGCCGTGGGCTCGCTGCCCGCGCCCTTGCCGTAGTACAGCGTGGTGCCGACGGCATCGCCCTGCACCATGACGGCGTTCATCGCGCCTTCGACATTGGCGATCAGGCGCTTGGCGGGCACCAGGCTCGGATGCACGCGCAGCTCCACGCCCTGGATCGTGCGTTTCGTGATGCCCAGCAGCTTGATGCGGTAACCGAGCTGTTCGGCGTACTTGATGTCGACCGCGCCCAGCTTCGTGATGCCTTCGACATGGGCCTTGTCGAACTGCACGGGGATGCCAAACGCGATCGCGCTCATGATGGTGGCCTTGTGCGCGGCGTCCACGCCCTCGATGTCGAAGGTCGGGTCGGCCTCGGCGTAGCCCAGGCGCTGCGCCTCCTTGAGCACCACGTCGAAGTCCAGCCCCTTGTCGCGCATCTCGGACAGGATGAAGTTGGTCGTGCCGTTGATGATGCCGGCGATCCACTGAATGCGGTTGGCCGTAAGCCCCTCGCGCAGCGCCTTGATGATGGGAATGCCGCCGGCCACGGCCGCCTCGAACGCAACCATCACGCCCTTGCGGTGGGCTGCCGCGAAGAGTTCGGTGCCATGCACGGCCAGCAGCGCCTTGTTGGCGGTCACCACATGCTTGCCGGCCTCGATCGCTTCCAGCACCAGTTGCTTGGCAATGCCGTAGCCGCCTATGAGTTCGATCACGATGTCGATGTCGGGGTTGGCGATCACGGCGCGGGCGTCATTGACCACCTTCACACCCTTGGCACCCAGGCCGTCCACCACGGCCTGGGCGCGCGCCACGTCGAGGTCGGCCACCATGGTGATTTCGATGCCGCGGCCGGCGCGGCGCTTGATTTCTTCCTGGTTGCGTTGCAGCACGTTGAACGTGCCGCTGCCCACGGTGCCAATGCCCAACAGGCCTACTTGAATTGGTTTCATCTTGGTTTCAGGGTCAAAAGTGCTTACAGCTCACACGCCAAGGACGTCAGGCGCTACGTTTGCGATAGTGCTCCAGGAATTTCGCGATGCGGCCGATGGCTTCGCGCAAATCGTCTTCGTGCGGCAGGAACACGATGCGGAAGTGATCGGGCTGGACCCAGTTGAAGCCCGTGCCCTGCACCAGCAGCACCCGGGTTTCCTGCAGCAGTTCGTCAATGAACTCCTGGTCGTCGGTGATCGGGTAAACCTTGGGG
Organism: Burkholderiaceae bacterium; assembly: GCA_050725495.1. Lineage (GTDB taxonomy): Bacteria > Pseudomonadota > Gammaproteobacteria > Burkholderiales > Burkholderiaceae_C > JBOHHM01. The sequence continues at coordinate 7,742 of JBOHHM010000058.1, forward strand.
TCCAGCCTGGGGAACATGTACAGCGCGGCATTGGGCTTGACGCAGGTCACGCCGGGGATCGCCGTGATCAGCTCGTAGGCCAGATCGCGCTGGCGACGCAGGCGCCCGCCCTCGCCCACCAGGTCGTTGATGCTCTGGTAGCCGCCCAGCGCAGTCTGGATCGCCCATTGCCCCGGCACATTGGCGCACAGGCGCATGCTGGAGAGTATGTTCAGGCCTTCGATGTAGTCCTTGGCCAGTTTCTTGTCGCCCGAGACCACCAGCCAGCCGGCGCGGTAGCCGCAGGAACGGTAGCTCTTGCTCAGGGAGTTGAAGGTCAAGGTGAGCACATCGTCCGACAGGCTGCCCATGGCCCTGTGCTTGAAGCCGTCGTACAGCACCTTGTCGTAGACCTCGTCGGCGAAGATCACCAGGCCGTGCTCGCGCGCGATTTGCACGATGGCCTTGAGCAGCTCGTCGGAGTACAGCGCGCCGGTCGGGTTGTTGGGGTTGATGACGACGATGCCCTTGGTGTTGGGCGTGATCTTGGCCTTGATGTCGTCGAGATTCGGCATCCAGCCATTGGCCTCGTCGCACAGGTAGTGCACCGGCGTGCCACCCGACAGGCTGACCGCCGCGGTCCACAGCGGGTAGTCGGGCGCCGGCAGCAGCAGTTCGTCGCCATCGTTGAGCAGCGCGTTAGTGGCCATCACGATCAGCTCGCTGGCGCCATTGCCCAGGTAAATGTCGTCCAGCGCCACCCCCTTGATTCCCTGCTGCTGGGTGTAATGCATGACCGCCTTGCGCGCCGTGAAGATGCCCTTGCTGTCCGAGTACGCCGCCGCGTTCGGCAGGTTGTGGATCATGTCCTGCTGGATCTCCTCGGGCGCATCAAAACCGAACACGGCCAGGTTGCCAATGTTGAGCTTGATGATCTTGTGGCCCTCGTCTTCCAGCTGCTTGGCGCGCTCCATGATGGGGCCGCGGATGTCATAGCAGACGTTGGCGAGCTTGGCGGATTTCTGAACGGTTCTCAAAGTCCCTCCGGGAGCGGTTTGCAGAGGCGAAACTTATAATTTGACCACAGTTCCGCGCGCTTTTAGTGCGGCGCAACAATGAACTCACCATGAAGCTGCAGCCCGACAAATACGACGTTCCTTCCATCAGTGGCTACGGTCCGGGCTGGGTCGGCATCGCTGGCGAAAAAATCACCTCGAGCGTGGTCATCGGCTCCAAGGGTCAGCGGCTGGACTGGCTCTGCGACAGCTTTGCGGCCCTGACCCCGGAACACTTTGCCCGGCTGGCCACGCTGGATACGGAGCTCGTGATCTTCGGCAGCGGCCTGCGCCTGCGTTTCCCCCAGCCCGCCTGGCTGGCGCCCCTGATCGCGCGGCGCATTGGCTTGGAAACCATGGACACCCAGGCTGCCTGCCGCACCTACAACATCCTGGCCGGCGAGGGCCGCAGCGTGGTTGCCGCCCTCTTGCTCGAAGCAGCAGCCTGAAAAGGTGTTTTCAGGGTAAAATTGATGGTTGCGGCGTGGGAGCTGCCGTTGAGCAGTATCCCATGCTACCAACGACCAACATCCTGTCACACGAGATTGAAGTTATATGGCGATCGTTGTCAACAAACCCATACCAGAATACGAAGCGAGTGCCACAGGCGGCATCAAAGTCTCGAACACCTCCCACCTTGGTCACACCCTCGTCCTCTACTTCTACCCCAAGGACAACACGCCCGGCTGCACCACCGAGGCCATGCAATTCCGCGACAAGTACAAGGACTTCGTAAAAGCCGGCGCCACCGTCTTCGGCGTATCGCGTGACAACATGAAGTCGCATGACGACTTCAAGGCCAAGCTGGAGCTGCCGTTCGAGCTCATCGCCGACACCGAAGAAAAAATGTGCCACATGTTCGGCGTGGTCAAGAACAAGATCATGTACGGCAAAAAGGTCAAGGGCATCGAGCGCAGCACCTTCCTGATTGGCCCCGACGGCATCCTCAAGCAGGAGTGGCGCGGCCTGAAAGTACCGGGCCATGTGGACGAAGTCCTCAAGGCCGTGAAAGAGCTGAAAAAGGCCGCCTGACACCGCCGTGACGCATGGGCGCAAGATGGCCGCGGCGTTATTGAAGCGCCAGCGCACTTGTGCATAATGAGTTCATGCAGTTGATTCCGACGCCCTGCGTCATCACCGCTAAACCCGACAAAGCCGCCCGGCTCGCCTGGCGGCTTTTTCGTTTTTTGATCCCCCCTCTGTGAGCAAACTGCACCATGCCACTGCCACCCGCCCCAACCAAGCGCGCCGCACTGCTCTCAACCGAAGCCTACGACGCTCCGGCCCGATCCCTACACAGGGCGGCTCGAAAACCGGAGGCTCATTTCCCCGACAGCCCGTTCGCTGACAAGCCCGAGGCTCTGGACCTGTTTGACCGCACGGGTGGCGGCGCAGACGCCCCGCCCGATCAGCCCACCGCCTTTCTGGAAGCGCCGGCCCACGACGCCGTCAAAGCCAAAGGGGTCCGCGCCGAAAAGGAGCGGGCTGCCGCCGTGGAGCCAGCGCCACACCCGAAAAAAGCCGCGCCGACCGGACCGACCAAGCTGTTTGTGCTGGACACCAATGTGCTGATGCATGACCCGATGTGCCTGTTCCGCTTCGAGGAGCATGACATCTTCCTGCCCATGATCGTGCTGGAGGAACTGGACGGCCACAAGAAGGGCATGACCGAAGTCGCCCGCAACGCGCGCCAGACCAGCCGCTCGCTGGACGCGCTCGCCGGTCACCAGGGCGCCGACATCGCCCACGGCCTGCTGCTCAACACCACGGGCCACCGCGAAGCCGGCGGCAAGCTGTTCTTCCAGACCCAGCCGCTGAACTACACGCTGCCCACCAGCCTGCCCCAGGGCAAGGCCGACAACCAGATCCTGGGCGTGGTCGAAGCACTGCGCCAGCAGCACGCACCCCGCGAAGTGGTGCTCGTGTCCAAGGACATCAACATGCGCGTCAAGGCCCGGGCCCTGGGCCTGGCAGCCGACGACTACCGCAACGACAAAGCGCTGGACGATGCCGACCTGCTGTATGCCGGCGCCCTGGCGCTGCCCGCGGACTTCTGGACCAAGCATGGCAAGACCGTGGAGAGCTGGCAAAACGGCAGCCACACCTTCTACCGCATCACCGGCCCCATCGTTCCCAGCCTGCTGATCAACCAGTTCGTGTACTTCGAGGCGCCCGGCGAGCCCAGCCTGTACGCCCGCGTCACGGAAATCCGCGCCAAGACGGCCGTGCTCAAGACACTCAAGGACTACAACCACCTCAAAAACGCGGTCTGGGGCGTGACCACGCGCAACCGCGAACAGAACTTCGCGATGAACCTGCTGATGGACCCCGAGGTCGACTTCGTCACCCTCACCGGCACCGCCGGCACCGGCAAGACCCTGATGGCGCTGGCCTCGGGCCTGACCCAGGTGCTCGACGACCGCCGCTACACCGAGATCATCATGACCCGGGCCACGGTCAGCGTGGGCGAGGACATCGGCTTCCTGCCCGGCACCGAGGAGGAAAAAATGGGCCCCTGGATGGGCGCGCTCGACGACAACCTCGAAGTCCTGGCCAAGACCGAGACCAGCGCCGGCGAATGGGGGCGCGCGGCAACCAACGAGCTGATCCGCAGCCGCATCAAGATCAAGAGCATGAACTTCATGCGCGGGCGCACCTTTTTGAACAAGTATGTGATCATCGACGAGGCGCAGAACCTCACGCCCAAGCAGATGAAGACCCTGATCACGCGCGCCGGCCCCGGCACCAAGATCATCTGCATGGGCAACCTCGCGCAGATCGACACGCCCTACTTGACCGAAGGCTCGTCGGGCCTGACCTTTGCCGTCGACAAGTTCAAGGGCTGGCCGCATTCCGGCCACATCACGCTGGCGCGCGGCGAGCGCTCGCGCCTGGCCGACTTTGCCAGCGAGGTGTTGTAGAAGCACCCAACACTGTCATTCTGAACGCAGTGAAGAATCTCTCACACAGTGGAGATCCTTCGCGTGGCCTGCCCTGAGCGCGGTCGAAGGGCTCAGGATGACAAGGCCCGTTTAGAAGTCGTCACCCGAGCCCATGGCCAGACTCTCGAACCGGGTCTGTGCCTTGTGGAAGTACAGTTTGACGGTACCGGTCGGGCCATTGCGCTGCTTGCCGATGATGACCTCGGCCACATTGGGCTCCTTGCTTTCCTTGTTGTAGTAGTCGTCGCGGTAGATGAACATGATGATGTCGGCATCCTGCTCGATCGCGCCGGATTCGCGCAAGTCGCTCATCATGGGGCGCTTGTCGGTGCGGGTTTCGACGCTGCGGTTGAGCTGCGACAGCGCAATCACCGGGCACTGCAACTCCTTGGCCAGCATCTTCAGGCCCCGCGAAATCTCGCCCAGTTCGGTCGCACGGTTGTCACCGCCGTCCGAGCTGGAGCCGCTCATCAGCTGCAGGTAGTCCACCACGATCAGGCCGAGCTTGCCGCATTGGCGCGCCAGGCGCCGGGCATTGGCGCGCAGTTCGCTCGGCGTGAGGCCGGGCGTCTCATCGATGTGCAGCGAGACATTGCGCAGCTTCTCGATCGCCTCCGTCAGCCGCGGCCACTCCTCGTCCTTGAGCTTGCCGGTGCGCAGATTGCCCTGGTCGATGCGGCCGATCGAGCCCACGACACGCACGGCCAACTGCGCCGCCCCCATTTCCATCGAGAACACGGCCACCGGCAGGCCTTCGTTGAGCGCCACATGCTCGGCAATGT